>NZ_JAATJL010000001.1:948448-1264598 GCF_011927905.1 Arthrobacter pigmenti | reverse complement strand
AGCCTGTCATTCGGGATGACAATCAGCGTGTCGACCTCGTCCCGCAGGGTGTCAATGCCGGTCTCCGCCTGATTCGAACGGCGGCGTCCTTCGAAGGTGAACGGACGCGTCACAACACCGATGGTCAGCGCTCCAAGCGAACGTGCGATGCGCGCAACGACGGGAGCCCCGCCCGTGCCCGTGCCGCCGCCTTCTCCTGCAGTGACGAAGACCATGTCGGCGCCGCGAATTACCTCTTCGATCTCCTCGGCATGGTCTTCAGCCGCCTTGCGTCCAACCTCGGGATCCGCGCCTGCGCCCAGGCCCCTTGTGAGTTCACGTCCGACGTCAAGCTTCACGTCGGCGTCGCTCATCAGCAGCGCCTGCGCATCGGTATTGATGGCGATGAATTCCACGCCGCGCAGCCCGACCTCAATCATGCGGTTTACGGCGTTCACGCCACCGCCGCCGATGCCGACGACCTTGATGACGGCCAAGTAATTCTGCGGTGCTGCCACGTCCTGTGTCCCTTGTTCGATCTGTGCGCTGTATTGGGATATTGAAAGCTGAGTGCCCAACCTTCAACCTGGATAACGTTCACTCTCAACTTGAGGGTTAACGTTATGTCAAGTAACTTCTTACTGAGACGCTAGGGGCAGTGGCACTGCCATGCAATGACCACCGCAGCGTGTCGGAAAACTTCATCGGGTTACCGGGCGCGATGGCGTGCTTATGTCGTACACCGAGACCGGCGGATCCTGCTCTCCGAGGGTGAGCAGCGCCGCAAGAACCCGCGCTTTGGCAGCGTTCTCCTCAGCGCTTCCCCAAAAGATCGTCTTACCGTCCGTCAACTTCAATTCCACCGAGTCAATGGAGTTCGCGGAAGCGTGCACTAACCGTTCCAGAATGTCGGCCGGCAGCGAGGCCAGCACCGCTGTGATCGAAGAGAACACATCGCTGTTCACGGCGTTCTCGCCGCCGTCGATCAGTGGCAGCGCCACGGACTCGCGCTCAGCGACGGTGGCCAGCTCGCGGCCCTCGGAATCGATGAGGAGAAATTTCCCGCCGCTTTCCAAAATGGCGACAGGCACGCGCTCGACGATGGTGACGTTCAGGGTCGAGGGCGGAGAGGCAGCCACGGAAACATCCTGGACAGGCGGGAAGTCAGCCAGCAGCGCACGCACATCGTCGTCGCTGATCTGGGTGAGGGACCTCCCTACGAGCGGTGCCAGGGCAGCCGACACCCGTTCGGTGGGCACCAGCCCGTTGCCCTGGATGTCCAGGTTCCGCACTGCCAGGGCAGGCGAGAAAACGAGGTAGGCGAGCAACCCGGCAATCGCCAGTATCACGGCGGAGGTGCCGATCAGCCACCACCGCCGTCGTCGCCGCGCCTGCGGTTCAGGGAATGCGACGACGGTGCCGGAATCCTCACCTCGGTCCATCAGGGCAACCGGGGCGTCCTTCCGTGCAGTAATGGCTTCCTGGGGCGCTTCTCCCCTGTGCTCCGCAGCCGCCTCGGGAACGCTTTTCTGTGCGCTGATGGTGTCGGAGGCGAACGACGACGCCGGGGGTCTGCCGCTGTTCGGCCGGCGTGGAGCGCGGGAGCTCATGACGAACCTCCTCCATCTTCGGCAAGCAGTTCGACCAGCACAGGGCCGAATCGGGTAACGTCGCCTGCTCCGACCGTCAGGACGATGTCTCCGGGCTGCGCTGTATGCACGATCTCACGCAAAGCGTTCTCGGCGTCGGGGAAGTAGCCGCCGGGAACCGTAAGGCGGTCGGTGATCCGCCGGCTGGTCACTCCCGGCACAGGATCTTCACGCGCGGCATAGATGTCGAGCACGCGGACCGAGTCGGCCTGGGACAGCGCAGCGGCGAATTCCACCGCGAACTCACGCGTGCGGGAGAAGAGGTGCGGTTGGAAGAGGACGTGCACTCTGTGATCACCCGCAACCGTACGCGCAGCGGCCATCGCTGCAGCAACCTCTGTTGGGTGGTGCGCGTACTCATCGAAAACCCGCACACCGCGGTTCTCGCCTTTAGCCTCGAACCGGCGGGCGGCGCCGGAGAAAGCGGCAAGGCCCGCGGCTGCGGCCGCTGGATCCACTCCCAGCTCCAGCCCCACTGCGAAGGCGGCTGCAGCGTTCAGGACGTTGTGCCGTCCCGGTACGCCCAGCTGAAGTTCCTGCTGGCTGTCCAGACCGTCCAGCGTGAAGGACAGGAGACTGTTGGAGGTGCTTCCCACAGCCCGGGTGGCACTGACTCGCACGTCGGCGCTCTCGCCGTATCCGTAGGTGCACACGCGACGCGAGCCGGCCGTCCGCTCGGCGAGAGCCGCGGCACCCTCGTCATCCCGGCACGCAACCAGAACGCCGTCGTCGTCGGGAAGGAGCGCCGCGAAACGGTCGAACGATTCGAACACCGCGGCCGCCGAACCGTAGTGGTCCAGATGATCGGCCTCGACATTGGTCACGACACCGATGCGCGGCCGGTAGTTGAGGAAGGAGCCATCGGATTCATCCGCCTCGGCCACGAAGACCTCGCCTTCTTCCCAGGCGGCGTTCACCCCCAGTGCCGCAACGTCCCCGCCGATGGCGAACGACGGCGCCCTGCCTGCAGCCTGCAGCATGACGGTGATCATGGATGTGGTGGTGGTTTTGCCGTGGGTGCCAGCCACCGCGACCACGGTACGTCCGTCCATCGCTGCCGCCAGTGCCTCCGAGCGGTGAAGTACCCGCAGTCCGCGCGTTTTGGCCTCGAGAAGTTCCGGATTGCTCTCCCGGATAGCGCTCGAGACGACGACCGTGTCCGCAGAGCCAAGGTTTGCGGCGTCATGCCCGACGTGCACGCGAGCGCCGAGTGCAGCAAGTGCCTGGAGTCCCCTTGAATCCGCCGCATCCGACCCGGAGACCGGTACCGATCTCCCGAGCAGTACCCTTGCGACGGCGGACATCCCCGCACCGCCAAGCCCGATGAAGTGGACCGTGCCCAGCTCTGCTACTACCGCGCTCATGGGCGAACTCCAGCAGCGTCGAGGATCAGGCCGGCCATCCTGGCGTCGGCGTCACGCACGCCCAGGGGTGCGGCGGCAGCGGACATCCGTGCCAGCCGCGCGGTGTCTCGTGTGAGCGGGAGCGCCTCGGCTGTGAGCCAGCTCCCCGAAAGACGCGCGTCCTCCACCAGAACTGCACCGCCCGCCGCGACGAGCTCGGCAGCGTTTCGGCGCTGCTCACCGTTGCCGTGCGGCAGGGGCACCAGGATGGCGGGCAGACCTACCGCGGCAACTTCACAGACGGTCGCCGCGCCGGCACGCGCGAGCAGGAGGTCGGCCGCGGCGTAGACGTTCTCCATGCCGTCGACGAACTCGATCTGGCGGTATCCCGGCCGGGTAAGCAGTCGACCGTCCGGCCCGGTGACCTGCTTGTCCCGGCCCGTGATGTGCAGAACCTGTACGCCTGACCCATCCGTGCCGAACCCCGCAGCGGCTTCGGCCACCGCTCGGTTGATACTGGCAGCCCCGGATGAACCACCGGTGACTATCAGGGTAGGCAACTGCGGATCCAGCCCGAGGCGTTCCCGTGCCGCAGCACGGGCGCTTGTGCGGTCGAGGGTTGAAATCTCCTTGCGCATGGGCATACCCACCCACTGCTCATCCGGCAGGCCGGTCCCGCGGAAGGCGACGGCGACTGTCTTCGCTATCCGGGAGCCGAGGCGGTTCGCCAGGCCCGGCCGCGCGTTCGCCTCATGGATGACCACCGGAACACGGCGAAGCCAGGCGGCGAGGTAGAGGGGCGTCGAGACATAACCGCCAACCCCGACGACGACGTCCGCTGACGCTGCATCGATGATTCGGAGGGCCTGCCGCACTGCGCGAAGGAGCCTCACCGGCAACTTGATCAGGTCAATCGACGGCCTGCGGGGCATGGGCACGCGTTCGATAGTCTCAAGCCGGTAACCGGCCTCGGGCACCATGCGGGTTTCCATTCCGGCTGCGGTACCGACCGCAACGATGGAAACGCCGGGTTGGGCTTCGTCCAGGGCGCGTGCGATGGCCAGCAGCGGACTGATATGACCGGCCGTACCACCGCCGGCGAGGACAACGGACGGGTTTGTGGGCTCGCTCAAGGTGTTCTCTTGCTCTTTTCCATGCTGCTTGCGATCTGGGCGGGTTCGGGGACGGCAGGGGGCATCCGGCGCGCGAAGGCCAGGAGTACGCCAACCGCCGCCAGGGTGAAGGTCAGAGCCGAACCACCATAGGAGATGAACGGCAAAGGTACTCCGATGACGGGCAGCACACCCGTGACCATACCGATATTGACGAACGCCTGCCCGATCAGCCACACCATGATCGATCCCATCAGGATCCGCACGAAGGGATCGGTGTAACGCCGGGCAACCCGGAGCGTGGCGACGGCCAGGATGCCGAACAGGATGATAACCACGAGCGTTCCGACGAGACCGAACTCCTCGCCGATGATGGCGAAGATGAAATCGTTGTGCGCTTCCGGGATCCAGTTCCATTTCTGGCGACTCTGCCCGATTCCCACGCCCCACCAACCGCCGGAGGCAAGGGCGAACAGGCCTTGGTTCGATTGGAAGCACGGGTCCAGGGCGCTCTCACAGTTGAGGCGCAGCCAGGCTTCGATGCGTGTACTCCGGGTGGAGTTCAGTAACGTGGCGCCGAAAGCCGCGGCGATCCCGACGACCCCGAGAAGAATGAACATCCTCATTGGCGCTCCGGCGAAGAAGAGCGCGGCCGCAATGATCATTCCAAGGATGATCGCGGTCCCGAGGTCCCCACCGAGCATCACCAGTAGGAGGATGACTCCACCGAGCGGCAGCACAGGGACGAGCGCGTGCTTCCAGTCCCTGACGAGCCCGCGCTTCCTCTCCAGCACGGTGGCGCACCAGAGTGCGAGGGCCAGTTTGGCGGGTTCGGACGGTTGCAGCGACTGGTTGCCGATGCGGATCCAGTTCTGGTTCCCGTTGATGCTTTCACCGATGATGAGCACAAGAACCAGGAGAACCACCGCGACGCCGAGTCCCGGCCACGCCAGTATTTTGAACATTCGGGGCCCAAAGCGTGAGAGGACAAGCATCATGACAACACCGAGCACGGCATACATGCTCTGCTTGAAGAAGAAGTCGAAGACGATCGCGCCCTCGTCAGTAGGTTCAACGCTTGACGCAGCCTTGGCGATCGACTCCACGGAGGACGCCGAGAGGACCATCATGAGACCGATGGCGGTCAGTGCCAGGGTGGCGCCGAGAATCATGTAGTAACTGGAACCGCTGGTTTGTTTGTCGGACCCCTCGAGGAAGCGCCAAAGGCGAACAAACTTACCTACTAATCCGGTTCTTTCCGGAGGGGGTTCGACGACGGCGGGGCCCGGTGAGCTTTCCGCTTGCGTTGTCGGTGTGGACCGCTTGGCTACGGGGTGCGGCCGCAACGCCGGTTTCCGGCGGGGATGCCGGGTGGGCGTGCTGACCATTACAACTCCTTAGCGGTGAATCCCTGTCCCTCCACAATCCCGCGGACCGCCTCGATGAAGGCGTCGCCACGGCGATCGTAGGAAGGGAACTGGTCCATTGACGCGGCCGCCGGCGCCATGAGCACCGTGTCGCCGTCCTCGGCTATCCGTAGCGACTCAGAAACTGCCGCCCGCATGGCCAGGACGCCGTCGGAGTTCGAGTTCTCGACCGGCAACCCGTCCTTACCAGTGTGACCCGCTGCCGGGTGTATCAGCGGAACATCCGGTGCGTGTCGGGCCAGAGCGGACGCGAGGTCCGAACTGTCCTTCCCGATCAGGACCACGGCCTTGAAACGCGTCACATTCCTGCGGACCAGATCCGTGTAGTCGACGCCCTTGGAAAGCCCGCCCGCGATCCAGACGACCGAGTGGAAGGAGGACAGCGAGGCATCCGCCGCGTGTGGATTCGTTGCCTTGGAATCGTTGATCCACAGCACTCCGTCCCGTGCTGCCACCAGTTCTATGCGGTGGCCGGACGGAGAGAAGTTTCGGAGCCCGTCCCGCACGGCCGCCGCCGGTACTCCCGCCGCCCGCACCAGCGCGGCGGCGGCCAGCGCGTTGGCCACCAGGTGCCGGGGAACGACCTCACCGAGGTCGGTGACGGAGGCAAGTTCAGCGGCAGAGTCCTTCCTCTGCTCGATGAACGCGCGGTCAACCAGCAGGCCGTCCACTACGCCCATCATGCTGATTGCCGGCGTGTCCGTGGTGAAGCCGATGGCCCGGCAACCCTCCTGGACATCGGCTTCCTCGACCATCCGTTCGGTGGCGGGATCCTCTACGTTGTAGATACAGGCAATCTGCGTGTTCTCGTAGATTTTGGCCTTGTCCGCCCGGTAGGCCTCAAAGCTTCCGTGCCAGTCCACATGATCTTCGGCGAGATTAAGGCAGACGCTGGCCAGCGGAGCAATGCTGGAACTCCAGTGGAGCTGGAAGCTTGAAAGTTCAACGGCGATCACGTCATACCCCTGCGGGTCACGAATGGCATCGAGCAACGGCGTACCGACATTGCCTGCCGCAACCGCGCGCAGACCCGCTGCCCGCAGCATGGACTCTGCGAGGGTTACCGTGGTGGTCTTGCCGTTTGTGCCGGTGATGGTCAACCACTCGGCTGTGGGTCTTCCTTCGCGGACGCGGACGCGCCAGGCGAGTTCAACGTCCCCCCAGATCGGGATGCCCGAGCCCGCGGCGGCCGCGAGCAAAGGTTGGTTCGGACGCCAACCGGGTGAGGTGACAATGAGCTCTGGTGCCGATCCCTCTACGTCAGGGAGCGTTTGCGCGGGCTCTGCTCCCAGCAGGACCTCCACGGCACCCACGATTCGCAGTGTGTCGGCTTTGGCCCGGTTCTCCTCCGAGTCCGTGGCGTCGCACACCACGACCCGGGCGCCGAGTTCAATCAGGGTGTCGGCGGCTGAGAACCCGGAAAGCCCTATTCCCGCGACCACCACGCGGAGTCCGGCCCAGTCGGCGTCCCACGTCTTGAGATGATCCAGCCGGTCCGTGGCACCCTCGAAAGTCACAGCAGTACAACCCATTCAGCGTAGAAGATACCCAAGGCGACGGCGACGAAGAGTCCCGCCAGGATCCAGAAGCGCACCACCACGGTGACCTCCTGCCAACCCTTCAGCTCGAAGTGGTGCTGCAGCGGAGCCATCTTGAAGACGCGCTTGCCGCCCGAGAGCTTGAAGAATCCCACCTGGATAATGACGGACAGCGTGATCATGACAAACAGGCCGGCCATTATCACCAGGAGCAGCTGGGTGCGCGAAAGGATCGCAAACCCGGCGATCGCGCCGCCGATTGCCAGCGACCCGGTGTCGCCCATGAAGATCTTGGCGGGTGAGGTATTCCACCACAGGAATCCGACAAGGGCGCCGCACATGGCTCCCGCGATCAACGCGAGATCCAGTGGGTCCCGCACCTCGTAGCAGATGTTCGCCGGAACTGAAGGGTCCGCGCAGCGCTGGTTGAACTGCCAGATTCCAAGGAGCATGTAAGCCCCGAAAACGAAAACGGACGCTCCGCTGGCGAGCCCATCAAGCCCGTCCGCGAGGTTTACCCCGTTGGAGGCTGCCGTGATGATCAGGTTCGACCATAAGACAAAGAGGATTGCGCCGATGAGGGAGCCCGCGAACGCGAGATCGAACGCTGTGTCGCGAACGAAGGAGATAGCTGTCGACGCCGGAGTGCGCCCGTTCGCGTCCGGGAAGTTCAGGGCAAGGATGGCGAAGAGAACGCCCACCACCGTCTGGCCGATGATCTTGGCCGGCGCGCTGAGCCCAAGGCTTCGCTGTTTGGAGATCTTGATGTAGTCATCGAAGAACCCGACAAGTCCCATTCCGACGGTCACCAGCAAAAGCAGCATTCCTGAGGCTGTGGGACCGTCTGAAACTCCGGCGGCCATCATGATCAGGTGCGTGCCGAAGTATGCGAGCACCACCGACCCAACGATCACGGCACCGCCCATGGTCGGCGTTCCGCGCTTGGTGTGATGTGCAGTTGGTCCGTCATCCCGGATGAACTGGCCGTAGCTTTTGTTCACCAGGAGGCGGATGAAGAGCGGCGTCCCGATCAGGGCAAGGACGAGGGCCGAGGCGGAGGCTATCAGCAGCGCAATCACGGCGTGGTGCCCCCCTGGTTCTTCGGATCAGGTCCGTTCGGCCCACCCTGTGATCCCGGATGATCGTCGGGCACCGCCGGCGAAGAGTCTGAGGCCAATGCTATCCGATCGCCCAGATGGCGCAGTCCGGCTCCGTTGGAGGATTTCACGAGCACGAGGTCCCCGGGAACAAGTTCGCGGTCGAGGATTTCCGCGGCCTCACTGACATCGCGGGCGAACAGCGCTTCGTCTCCCCAGGAACCTTCCAGCACGGCGCCGGCGTGCAGAGCCCGTGCTCCGTCCCCGACAACGATCAGCTTCGATATATTCAGCCTGACCACAACGCGCCCGATCGCGTCGTGTGCTGTGACCGATTCCTCACCGAGTTCGAGCATCTCGCCCAGCACCGCCCAGGTGCGGCGTCCGCGTCCGAGTTCAGCGAGGGTGGCCAGGGCAGCGCGCATCGACTCCGGGTTGGCGTTGTAGGCATCGTTGATCACGGTGACGCCATCCGCACGGTCCGTCCGTTCCATTCTCCAGCGGCTCACCGCCCGAGCCGCGCACAGCCCGGCTGCGATCTTCTCCCCCGGCACTCCCGCGGCATGCGCGGCCGAGGCCGCTGCCAGCAGGTTGGCGACATGATGCCGGCCGATCAGCAGGGGGCGCACATCGTGGCGGGCGCCGTTCGGAAGGACCAGCGTGAAGCATGGGTTTCCCTCAACCGACAGGAAGACTTCTTCGGCGCGCACAACTGCGCTGTCTGCGCTCTCGAAGGTGGAATCCTCGCTGAAGTAGACAACCGGTGCCTGGGTGCTCTTCGACATCCCACGAACCCGGTGATCATCGGCGTTGAGGATGGCAAGCCCTTTCTCACCGAGCGAGCGCGGGAGTTCCGATTTCGCCTCGGCAATCCGCTCCACTCCGCCGAACTCACCCGCGTGGGCCGAGCCGACGCAAAGCACGACGCCGATGTCCGGCTTGACCATCGAGCAGAGGTAATCGATATGCCCGGCCCCCGTGGCGCCCATCTCAATGACGAGGTACCGCGTACCGTAATCCGCGGAAAAGACGGTAAGCGGAACGCCGATCTCCCCATTGTAGGAGCCGATCGGCGCGACCGTGGGCCCTTCGGCGCCGAGCAGCTGTGCAAGGACATCCTTGGTTGTGGTCTTGCCTGCCGACCCGGTGATGCCGATAACAGTCAGCGGGGAGTGTTCCCTTAGCCGGCGTACCGTCTCGGCGGCCAGCTTGCCCATCGCTTCCACCGCATCGGGTACCACGACGGCGGGAAGGTCAGTGCCGTCGTCGTCGGCCACTGCACGCTCGGCCAGCGCAAGGACCGCGCCGTTCGCGAAGGCTGCAGCCACGAAGTTGTGCCCGTCTGTGGTCTCGCCCGGTTTGGCGATGAAGAGACCGCCCGGGCGGCTCTCGCGTGAGTCCGTTGCGGCGGAGCTCACAACGAGCGTGGGCTCCTTCTGAGCCGCCTCGGAGAGCCTACCGCCGGTGACCGCCGCGATCTCGGTTGCGCTGAATTCAATCATGACGATCTAGGACTCTATCCTGTTGCCGGAGAGCGCAGAGAATCCATGCCGTGTCAATGCCGCCGCCAGTTCAGCCCGGTCATCCAGCGGCAGATTCACGCCCTTGACCTCCTGCCAGACCTCGTGTCCGCGGCCCGCGACAAGGACGATGTCGCCCTTTCTTGCCAGCGCCACGGCCTGGTCGATTGCAGCAGCCCGCGGGAAGATTTCAAGGATCTCGCAGGAAAGATTCTCGGCGTCTTTAGCCCCTTGCGCGCCCTCCAGCACACCTGCGCGGATGACCGCTTCGTCCTCGTCATGCGGATCATCGTCAGTGATGATCACCACGTCGGCGAGGCGCGCGGCGGTAGCTCCCATCACCGGGCGCTTCGAGACGTCGCGCTGCCCTGTTGCACCGAAAACGATGAGCAGGCGCGAATCCGCTTGAGGGACTCGCACTGACTCGAGAGTCAGTGCGAGGGCATCCGGATTGTGGGCGAAATCGACAATCGCCGCCGGGTTTTCGCCGATCAATTGCATCCGGCCAGGCACTTCGGTGGTGAAGGGATCATGGAGCTCGGCCGCGCGCTGCAGGTCCTGACATGTCGTGCCCGTTGCGAGAACCATGACGGCCGCCAACGCAGCGTTCGCCACGTTGAAGATTCCGGGCAGTCCACAGCGGAGTACGAGCTCCTCCCCCGCCGGCCCTTCAAGGGTGAAGGCGTGGCCCAACCCGACCCGGGAAATCCCGGATACCATCCAGTCCGCGGGCGATCCACCGCTCACCGACAGCGTGACGGTTTCCAGGTCCGTCCGCCGGGCCAGGCGCCGACCCCACTCATCGTCCACGATGATGACCGCCCGGTCCGCCCTATTCCGGCTGAACAGGGCGGCCTTCGCGTCGAAGTACTCGTCCATGGTGCCGTGCAGGTCGAGGTGGTCCTGGGTGAGGTTGGTGAAGCCGACGACGTCGAACTGCACACCGTCAACCCGGCGGTACTCCACGGCATGGGAGGACACCTCCATGGCGGCCGCCTCGATACCCCTCTCCCGCATGAGCGCGAGGATCCCGTGGACCTGCGGGGACTCGGGTGTTGTCAGTGCGGACGGGATGGCTGTGTCCCCGGCGCGGATCTCGATCGTGCCGATCAGGCCGGTGCTCAGACCCAGCGCAGCACTCAGCGCGTTCAGGAAGTAGGTGGTGGTGGTCTTGCCGTTGGTTCCGGTAACCCCAAAAAGAATCGGACGGTCCCGCGGCGGCTGGCTGTCGAAAACGACGGCGGCAAGGGGCCCGACATAGTCCCGCACCGGCGCCGCACGGTACAGCGGAATGCCGGTCCCCCGAAGCGCCGCCGCTGCGGTTTCCAGCCCCGCGTCGTCGGTCAGCACCGCGCTGGCGCCCTCGGCAACCGCCTGGGCGGTGAAGTCGGCACCGTGACGCCCGGTGCCGGGCACTGCGATGTACAGGTCCCCGCGAAGCACTTCCCGGGAGTCGATGGTGACACCTGTGATCGAGGCGGCGCCGTCGTCGTTGTCTCCCCCGCCTACGAGCTGCACCGGAGGGAGCCCGGCCGGGAGGGCAGCGAGGATCTGGCCCATGGAGCGGGGCACAACGACGTCGGGACGCATGCGCGCAGCGGCGCCTGACTGCTCATTTATGGACACTGGAGCCTGCTTACGCGAAAAATCAGTACACAACCGGGTAAGTTTCGGGCTTACCGGTGGAGGGCGGAACGTTATTCGAATTGAGGACGTGCTTCATGACCTTCTGGAAAGATTCCCCCGGAAGCAGATAGTACAGGTCTCCCTGGGGCCGCTGCAGGGTCACGACCACCACGTACTTCGGGTCCTCCATCGGAGCCATCCCCGCGTAGGAGAGTGTGTAGCCGTCGTAGCCTCCCTGGGGGCTTGGCGCTTCGGCGGTGCCGGTCTTCGAGCCTACGCGGTACTCCTCCAGCGCCCCTGTGGCACCCGATCCCTCCACTGTCACCGTCTCGAGCATGTTGTGCAGCTTGCCCACGGTCTCCTCAGATACAACCCGTGCGCCCTCCACCTGCGGAACCTTGTGCTCCGTGCCGTCAGGGTCAATATAGGCATCGATGAGGCGAGGCTGCAGCCGCACGCCGTCGTTCGCGATCGTCTGGTAGATCGATGCTGTGTGGAGCGCGGTCTGCGCGAGGCCCTGCCCGAACAGGACGGTGTACTGCTGCCGGGGATCCCAGGTATCGGGGGTGGGCAAAATGCCGGAGGTTTCACCGTTGAGCCCGACGTTGAGCGGCTCGCCGACGCCGAACTTGCGGAGCCAGTCGTAGCGCTGTTGGGGTGTGAGTTGTTCGCCGATCATCACTGTGCCGGTGTTCATCGATTTGGCGAAGATTCCCGCAGCAGTACGCTGCTCGGTGCCGTGCTCGAAGGCGTCCGTGAAGGTTTGGCCGTCGACCGTGTAGCTCGGCGGGATCTCGAACCGGCTAGTGGGCTCGATGATGCCTTCTTCCAGCGCGGCGGCCATGGTGATGAGCTTGGTGGTGGAGCCCGGCTCGAACGAGGCCGTCACGGAAAGAGCCTTCCGAAACTCAGGGTCCGTCGCGGCGAAGTTGTTGGGGTCCGGCGACGTGGACTGCGCCATTGCCTTGATGGCGCCGCTTTCCGCCTCCATCACCACAATGCTGCCCCATTGCGCGTTGTAGTCCTGTACCTGGGCGGCGATGGTCTGCTGTGCGAAGAACTGCAGGTCCTGGTCGATGGTGAGCCGGACGGACTGCCCGTCCTGGGCAGGCACATCCTCATTGGTTGCGTATGGGATGCGGATGCCGTCGCCACCGATTTCAAAGGTGCGGCTTCCCGGCGTTCCCCTCAGCCGATCTTCCTGGGTGAGTTCGATGCCGCTCAGCGCACGTCCGTCGCCGCTCATGAATCCGAGAATGGATCCGGCGACCGCTCCTGATGGATAGGTGCGCAGGGTCGTGGGGTCAGCGTAAACCCCGGGCATCTTGACGTCCATCACATCATTGCGGACCTCGGGCGTAACCGAGCGCGCCACGAAGGCGAACTTGTCCTCGCCCAGGATCGAGGCTTTGAGCGTTTCGACATCCTGGCCGAGGATCGCGGACAGCTCCTGGAACCCCTGCTCCATCGGGATCTCAGTGGGCTCCTCATCCGTTTCGTCTTCAAACCGGTAGAAGGATTCGACGTCGCTGAGTGTCTGGTCAACCACAATGTCGAAGCGCTGGACCGTGTGCGCCAGTTCGTTGCCTTCGTCGTCTAGGATGCTCCCCCGGATGGCCGGCACGGGCTGCGAGACCAGCCGCTTGTTGAGCCCCGCCTGGGCCATGCCTCCGAGGTCTAGCCCCTGCACCTGGAAGAGTCGAACGCCGAGCACCAGCAGCAAGATGAGCACGAACGCCAAACCCACCCTCAGACGCGCGGCTCCGAGTGCCACCCGAAGCGATTCGTGGTTGGGGGTTTCCGCTCGTGCCACTGTCGGATCCTCGCTATTGCTTGACGATTAGGTTCTTACTGTCCGGGTGCGGCCTGCTGGGGTGCCGGGATGGTTCCGCCGCCCGTCGGTTCGGGCTCTGTGGGCGCGGCGGCCTCCGCTTCGCCTGCCGGGGTCTCCTCCGAGGACGACGGCGGTGCTTCCGCCGGGAGCTCTGACTCGCCGGCCGCGCCGGCAGGCTCCGCGGGCGCAGGCGCCGTACCGGCGTCGTTGGTTGTACTCACGGCTGGCGCCGGGATGAGAACGGGCGGTGCATCGGACTCCTTGGCTGGCTCCGGGCTGCCGGTGACTGTCAACGAATCTATATCAATGGAGCCGAATGTCGGGGAGGCGACCATGTCGAGTTCACCCGCCGCCACAGCAAGATTCTGTGGCGCGCGCAGGTTCTCCAGTTGCTGGGTAAGCGCCTGGTTCTCCTGTGCCAAAGCCACTTCCTCGCCGCGGAGTGACACAAGCCGGTACTGGCTGCTCGAAACGGAGATGTTGAGCATTAGTACCACCACCAGCGCAGCAACGAGGGCGAGCATACTGAAAACAGCGAACGGGACCCGGCCACGCGTGGGCCGGGCCGGCACAACGGACAGAGGCGTCCGGCGTCGTACGCGCTCCGGTTGCTGTACCGCCGGAAGGGACAACGCCCGGGCTGTGTTGCCGGCGACCGCGCCCATCGCTGCGTAGCCGTCCTGCGGCCGGCTTGCGCTGGGGTGCGAATGCGGGCGCGACGTCACAGCTGGCCTCGACTTCAGGGAAGTGCTCATCGCGCGTTCCTGTCTCTCGTGCTTGGTCGGGTGCGTTCCACTGCTCGAAGCTTCGCGGAGGCGGCGCGGGGATTATCCGCTATCTCCTGGTCGGTGGGGGCTTCGGTCCCCCGGGTGAGCGCGCTCAGGTATGGCTTGTGCTCTTCGAGTTCCACCGGGAAGCCCGGCGGGGCGGAGGAGCGCGTTCCGGCAGCGAACGCAGCCTTCACGATCTTGTCCTCGAGCGAGTGGTAGGACATGGCAACCACACGGCCCTGCACCGCGAGAACGTCGATCGCGGACGGGATGGCCCGGGTGAGCACGGTGAGCTCTTCGTTGACCTCGATGCGCAATGCCTGGAAGGTACGTTTAGCGGGATGCCCTCCTGTGCGGGCCGCACCGGCGGGTACCACGGAGCGGATCGCGTCCACCAGCTCCCCGGTGGTTGCGAATGGCTTCTCCCGGCGTGCTCCTACGATTGCGGACGCGATGCGCCCCGCGAACTTCTCTTCGCCCCAGGTGCGGATGATCCGAAGCAACTCGTTCTCCGGATACGTGTTCACCACCTCTGCTGCGGTCTGTCCGGTGCTGGTGTCCATGCGCATGTCCAGCGGGGCATCAAAGGAATAGGCAAAGCCCCTTTCGCGCTCATCGAGCTGCAGGGAGGAGACTCCGAGGTCGAACAACACGCCGTGCACTTGGGGGATCCCTAGGTCTTCGAGAACTGCCGGGATTTCGTCATAGACGGCATGAACCAGATCCGTCCGGTTCTCATAGGCGGAAAGACGCTCCGCGGCGAGCTGAAGCGCCTGGCGATCGCGGTCGATGCCTACCAGGTGAAGTTTGGGGAACCGTTCGAGGAGGGCTTCGGAGTGGCCTCCCATGCCCAGGGTGGCGTCAGCGACGACGGCGTGGTCACCGGCTGTTTCGATTGCGGGCGCCAGGAGGGCCAGGCAACGATCGCGCAGTACCGGGATGTGCCGGTCCTCGGTAGGACGCTCCTTGCCCATCTGCCCGCTCCTTCCTGCCGTTCCTCCAGATGCGCACCCGGTGACCTGATCCCTGCGGCCACTTCTTGAATCAGATCCCCATCCGCTCCGGGCCCTTGTCTGCCTGACTCAGGGGAAGGTGAGTCAGGTAGTTCAAGGCCCAAGCGGCTGGAGGTCTCATGCAAG
Source organism: Arthrobacter pigmenti (assembly GCF_011927905.1). Taxonomy (NCBI): domain Bacteria; kingdom Bacillati; phylum Actinomycetota; class Actinomycetes; order Micrococcales; family Micrococcaceae; genus Arthrobacter; species Arthrobacter pigmenti. The sequence continues at coordinate 1,249,564 of NZ_JAATJL010000001.1, read as the reverse complement.
AGAAGGCCTCGCTGTTGTCCTGCCGGGTACTTTGCTTGTCGAATGTCCTGTTGTGGTGGTTGGCAGCGGCTGTCAGATAATGCCCGGCAGCGCATCTTCGTCAGTTTCGGAGAAGGAGGTTTCCTTCTCTTCGAGATAGCTGTTCCAGGCGGATGCATCCCAGATCTCCGCGCGGCTTCCCGCACCGATCACTGCCAGCTCCCGGTCCAACCCTGCGTAGTTCCGCAGAGCAGGTGGAATAGTAATCCGGCCCTGCTTATCCGGAACCTCATCTGAAGCGCCGGACAGGAAGACACGGATATAGTCCCTTGCCTGACGCGAAGATATGGGTGCTTCCCGCATCTGCTCGTGAACCTTTTCGAACTCCCGCTGACTAAAAACGTAGATGCAGCGCTCCTGTCCCCTGGTCAATACCAGGCCGTCGCTCAGCTCATCGCGGAACTTGGCCGGAAGGATCAACCGCCCCTTTTCGTCAAGGCGGGGAGTGTGTGTTCCGAGGAACATCCGCCACCGCCTGTCCGTCCCGGGAGGGCCAAGCGCAACCACTACGCTCTTATGACCACCACTTTACTCCACATTCCTCCCCCGTCAATCCATTTCGGTCCGTTTCGCTTCCGAATGTGGCGTCAAACCTACGCGAACACGCGGAAGAAGCCCGGTGGTGGGAAGTGGAGGAAGTTGGGCGTCCCGGGGCGCGCCGCGGGCAGGCCCGCGCACCGGTTAGCAGGGTTCGGTAGCACAGAAGCCCCTGAGGACATCAAAAAACCACCGGACCCGCTATCTAAGCGGGTCCGGTGGTTGAAAGTGGAGGGCGCTGGTTACCAGCAAATGGGTAAAGCTACGGTTGATCCCGTTTGCGCTCATCCCATTTCTCTTCGAGGCTGCTGAGGAAGCCGTTACCGCGGGATGCGCTTGCCGTTTTCGTGTCCTTGCCTCCGCCTGGAGCAGATCCGCTCAACTTGGACTTTGTGGTGGCGTAGTACACCCCTGCCCCCATGATGAGGAAGCCGACCACCCCCACAGGGATGAACTGGTTGGTGATTCCAAGCAGCAAAACCGCCAAGCCTGCCACAGTGACCAGCGACCCAAGCACAATGCGCCGCGTGGACATGGAGCGGGGCGTGCTCGACGCCATGGAGTGGGCAAATTTGGGATCATCGGCATGAAGCTGTTGTTCCAACTGGTCAAGCAGCCGCTGCTCGTGCTCCGAGAGTGCCATCACTGCCTCCTTGCTACTAATACCGAATCCCTCAAACCCAACAACGTTTTCAGCCGGGAACAGGTTCCCGGCTGAACTGCCGCCAATGGCGCCAGCCTGCTGATTCGAGTGGGGCCAACACCTGGTTCGCCCCCTTGTAATAAGGATAGATTGCAATGCCGTCCAGCGAAAGCCGGAGATTTGAAGTGGAGCGCCTTACTTCTGCGCGAAATCGGCGATGTGACCGCGGATCAGCTGCTCTCACCGCCTTCCGGCGTACGCCGGTCCAACAGCCGCGCCGGCATGATCACCGAGGCCCCGAATTTTCCCTTCACCTTATCGAGCGTCTCCTCGGCAACGCGCCAGTTGTCGTCCCTGCGATCGATCGTGAGTTGGTGCGCGCCGTCGTCCCCTGTTTCCAGCCGCTCGGCACGAATACCGATCAGCCGCACACTCATCGGCCGCACGCCAAGGGAAGCCAGGAGGAGGCATGCCGCACCATAGAGCGCATGTGCACTGTCCACCGGTTCCGCCAGCCTCCGCGAGCGTGTCAGCGTGGAGAAGTCGGCATACCGCAGCTTGAGGGAAATGCCCCCCGTACGCAGATGCGCTGCCCGCAGCCGGGAAGCGGTGCGGTGGGAGAGCCGAAGCAGTTCGGCCCGCAGGGTGTCGTCGTCGGCCACGTCCGCCGCGAACGTCTCCTCAGCACCAATACTCTTCTCCTGGCGGGTAACCGTCACCGGTCTCGGATCCTTACCCCAGGCGAGCTGGTGGACGTGGGTTCCGGAAACCCCAAGAAGGCGTTGAAGCACAGACACCGGCGTGCGAGCCACATCCTCCACCGTCGAAATACCGAGCCTTGCCAGCACCTCCTGCGTCTTGGCCCCGACACCCCAGAGCGCAGACACCGGCAGCGTATGCAGATACTCCACCGTGCGGGCCGCAGGAATGAGCAGCAGACCGTCCGGCTTCGCGCGCGTTGAAGCGATCTTGGCAACGAACTTGGTTGAGGCGATTCCGACGCTTGCCGTGATGCCGAGCTCCCGGCTGATTCTCGCGCGGATCTCCTCGCCGATTGTGCGCGGCGGGCCAAGCCGCCTGATCGAACCCGTCACGTCGAGGAAGGCCTCATCGACGCTGAGCTGTTCCACGAGGGGTGTGATGGTTCCAAAAATCTCCATCACCGAAGCGGAAACCTCGGCATACCGGTTGTGATGCGGCTCCAGAATCACCGCATGCGGGCATAAGCGCATGGCGGTCGACATTGGCATGGCCGAGCGCACACCGAAACGTCTCGCCTCGTAGGACGCCGAAAGCACTACAGAACGTCCGGACGGCGATCCGGCAATGACAGCCTTCCCCCGAAGCTCCGGACGGGACAAGAGCTCAACCGACACGTAAAACGCGTCCATATCCACGTGCAGGATCGTGCAGTCCGCGTCCTCGATTCCCGCGAGGTCGGAACGAGCGGGCATGAGCCCATCCTATGCCTCGATGCTGCGCCGCCGGCTGACACTCCCGCCGGGACCCTACCGTTAGCGCCTAACGGCCCCCCAGCACTCGCTGGCGCTCGCGCCGGGACCCTACCGTTAGCGCCTAACGGCCCCCCAGCACTCGCTGGCGCTCGCGCCGGGACCCTACCGTTAGGCTTGGATCCATGACTGCCGGGACGCCTTTGACACCATCAGCCGTCCAGGTGGAGCAGGACCGGTTCAGGCAGAATCTCGCCACGGCCAGCCGCGAATTCTTTTCAACCCAGCGCACAGTTCTCGGCTCCATCGCCCAGGACAGCATCGGACTGGTCGACGCGATCGAGGACCTGACAACCGGCGGCAAGAAGCTGCGTCCGTTGCTGTGCTACTGGGGGTGGCGGGGCGCGGGAGGAGCAGACGACGACGCCGGCATAATCACCGCGGGCATGGCGCTTGAGTTGTTCCAGGCTGCGGCGCTCATCCACGACGACATCATTGACCGCTCAGACTTCAGGCGGGGAGCGCCAAGCGTACACAGGCGCTTCGAGGCCCGCCATATCGACGGCGGATGGCGCCTCGACCCGGAGCGTTTCGGCGCTGCTGCGGCCATCCTGGCCGGTGACCTGTGCCTTTCCCTCAGCGAAGAGGCGTTCGCTGGCATCCCAGGCGTGCCCGGCGGAGCGGGCCGCGCGCGCTCCATCTTCAACCTTATGAGAACCGAAGTGATGGCGGGCCAGTATCTCGACCTGCTTGAGGAGGCCGTAGGGCCGGCCAGGGAAGCCGGGGACGCCGTCGAACGCGCCCTCACCATCGTGCGCTTCAAATCCGCCAAGTACTCGACCGAGCATCCGCTGCGCATCGGCGGGGCGCTGGCCGGTGCGCCTGAGTCAGTCCTGGCCGGATACTCAGCATTTGCCCTTCCGCTCGGGGAAGCGTTCCAGCTGCGGGATGACCTCCTCGGGGTTTACGGCGATCCCGAGATGACCGGAAAGCCCGCGGGAGACGACCTGCGTGAAGGCAAGCGGACCGTGCTTATAGCCAAGGCCCTCCAACACTGTGACCCGGCAGATCGCGCTGCCCTCAACACGGGCCTCGGGCGTTCCGGGCTTACTGACGCTGAGGTGGTGACCCTCCGCACCATCATTGACCGGTCGGGGGCACGGGACGAGGTGGAGGCGCTCATCGCCGAACGGGCCGCTGCCAGCTCCAGTGCCCTGGACAGCTTGGACCTCGACCCGCTGTGCCGCGAGGCGCTCTCATCACTGGCTACTGCTGCCATTGTTCGGGTTTCTTAGGGACACCCGCCCGCTGACATACGCCGTAAACAATTACCAGGCGAGCGACTGGGCACGACGGCGAATCTCCGTCTTGCGGCCTTCCTTCAGAGCGTCAATTGGCCTACCCGGAAGGGAATCGTCTTCTGTGTAGAGCCAGCGAATGATTTCCTCGTCAGTGAAACCTGAGTCGCCCAGAACCGCAATGGTTCCCTTGAGGCTCTCCAGCACGTGACCGTCGACAATGAACTCGGCCGGAACGGACCTGATTCCGCGGTCAGTGACGCGCACGGCAACAAGCGCGCGCTCATTCAGCAATCCGTGCACCTTCGTGACAGACAGGTCCAGGGCCTCTGCGACGTCGGGCAGCGGGAGCCAGTCGGGAACGAGATTCTCAAGGGTATCCACCCCTTAAGCGTGCCACGCGGATACCCGCGACTCCAGCCACGCTGCCAACACGCCGGAGGAGGCCAAATATCTGGCGAAAAGTAACTGTTGTGGTATGCGACAAATGGTGTAGATTCACATAAGTCACATGAGTAACACTAACAACTTGTGTCTCAACTGCACCATGGGGCAAGGGGATCACGGCGGCATCGACTGGCGCTCCTGCCCTCCCACGCGCGGGCCAGCCCGCCAACATAGATGAGGACCAGACATGACCGCCCAGCGCCCGTCATCGCCGCTGAACGCATCCGCCGCCTGCAACCAGCCATCAAAGAACCGCGGGATCAACATCGCGGTTTCAACCGCGGCGATCCCCGCCGTCGTGCTGTCATCGGTAGCCCTCGCTGCTGCGCCGGCCGCCGCAGCTCCGGCGCCGAGCCACACGGCCTACCAGCCGCTCAAATACATGCCGGTTATCAAGGGGCCAAACGCAGCGCTCGTGCCCGCAGCGCTTGTCGCCAGTCAGGTTCCGCGGGTCATGCCGATGCAGAGCACCCCCGCGACTTACGTTGTTCGTTCCGGTGACACGATCAGCGGCATCGCCACGCGCCATGGGCTGAAGATGCATGACGTGCTGAAGCTGAACGGGCTGAATATCAGCTCGATCATTCATCCCGGCCAGAAGATCAAGCTCAGCGGATCGCCGAGCACGCCCACGGCTCCGAAGAAGGAGTCCGCCGAAGCCAACACACCCGCGGGCACCTATACGGTGAAACCCGGCGATACCCTCGGCGGTATTGCGGCCCGGCACAACGTGAGCCTGGGCTCGGTACTTCAGGCCAACGGACTCTCGATGAGCTCCATCATCCATCCCGGACAGAAAATCAGGGTCGGGGGTGCGGCTACGCCCGCGCCCGCACCCAAGCCAGCTGCACCCAAGCCAGCAGCGCCCAAGCCGTCCACAGAAAGTCCAGCGGAGACCTACACTGTCAAGCCGGGAGACACCCTGGGCGCAATCGCCGCACGCCACGGTGTCAGCCTCGGCACCGTACTCTCGGCAAACGGGCTGTCGATGAACTCAATCATTCATCCCGGACAGAAGATCAAGCTGGGAGCCGGCTCGAGCGTAGCCGTCCAGTCCACTCCGCCCGCCAAGAAGCCAGCGCCTGCCCAGCCATCCGGCGGCCAGTACACAATCAGGGCCGGCGACACGCTCGGTGCCATCGCTGCCCGGCACGGTATCAGCCTGAGCGCTTTGCTCTCGGCCAACAAGCTCACTGCCACCACGATCATCCACCCCGGCAAAAAGCTCACAATCCCCGGCGCTGCCAAGGCCAAACCGGAGGAGAAGCCCGCGGACCTGGTCCCGAACACTTTCCTCCACTACACCTACCCGGACGCAGTCGTGGCTGAGGCGAACAAGAACAAGCACACCCTCAATGGGTTGCCGGTTCCCTCACAGGCGCAGATGCAAGCCATCGTCGCGGACACCGCACGGAACATGGGCGTTGATCCCAGCCTCGCCCTCGCGTTCTCCTACCAGGAGTCCGGATTCAACCAGCGGGCAGTCTCCCCCGCCAATGCGATCGGAGCCATGCAGGTCATTCCGATGTCGGGCGAGTGGGCCTCCGATCTGGTGGGGCGCAAACTGAACCTCCTGGATCCGTATGACAACGCAACTGCCGGCGTTGCGATCATCCGCGCGCTGATCCGCACCAGCCCCAACCTGGACGATGCGATCGCTTCCTACTACCAGGGCCAATATTCGGTTCAGACCCACGGCATGTTCGCTGACACCAAGAATTATGTGGCCGCAATCAAGGCGCATCAGAAGAACTTCCGCTGAGCCTCCGCTCCGTCCAGCCGCAGGACAGCGGCCGGCACGGACGCCAACACTGTGTTGGTGTCCGCACCGGCCGCTGTTTCACTTAGTATCGAAGGGTGCGCGAGCGGCTGAAGGACCCATTGGTGGATACCGTTGTTGACGGTAGATACAAGGTTCATTCACGCCTTGCGCGAGGGGGCATGTCTACGGTCTACCTCGCCACCGATCAGCGACTGGAACGGGATGTCGCGCTGAAGGTGCTCTACCCCCATCTGGCGGAGGATGACCGGTTCCTTGAGCGTTTTGAGCGTGAAGCGAAGTCCGCAGCCCGGCTGTCGCACCCGCACGTCGTCGGTGTTCTTGACCAGGGAGTCGAAGAAGGCCCGGAGCACAGCATCGCGTACCTCGTTATGGAGTATGTGCCGGGCCGCACCCTGCGGGACCTGCTCCGGGAACGTGGACACCTGACACCGCGCCAGGCGCTCGCGATGCTCGACCCGGTGGTGGAAGGCCTCGCGGCAGCACATGACGCCGGGCTTATTCACCGGGATGTGAAGCCCGAGAACGTGCTCCTGGCGGAGCGCGGGAGCATCAAGATTGCGGACTTCGGCCTTGCCCGTGCCGTGTCCGCGGGCACCAACACCGGAACCTTGGTGGGAACAGCTGCCTACCTTCCGCCCGAACTGGTGTCCGGAGGAGCAGCGGATGCGCGCAGCGACATCTATTCAGCGGGCATCATGCTGTTCGAACTGCTTACCGGCACCCAGCCCTATCATGGGGAAGCACCCATCCAGGTGGCCTTCCAGCACGTGAATTCTCGAGTCCCAGCACCTTCCGCCATGGTGCCCGGCCTTGCCGAAGACCTCGACGAACTCGTGCTCTGGTGCACCGCGGTGGATCCGGAAGAACGCCCTATCGACGGCAATGCGCTGCTGGGCGAGCTGCGCCACATCCGCACCACGCTCAGTGACGCGGAACTCGATTTCGGTCATGACCAGCAGTCTTCTGCGCCCAGTGCAGGTGGAGCGCCGCACTCCGTGCGTCACCCCCAGCCAGCCAACCACACCGAGGTCATGGACGCGGGAGTGCAGTACACCGAGGTGGTGGACAGCCAGTCCCATCTCACGGAAGTGGTCACGGCGCAGGGCTCCCCCACCACCGTTCTTCGCGGTGACTCGAATGCAACCACGGTGATCGGCTCGACGCCGATGGCCGGCTCGGTGCCCGAGCGCCAGCTTGACGCAGCTGCGCGGGAGAAGTTGGCGCGCCGGGATTTCAAGGCATATCAGAAGGAACAGGCGCGGGCAGCGCAGCGGCCGGAAAAGACGCTTCGTCCGGGCAACAGGGGACGCCGGAATGTGCTCCTGATCCTCCTCCTCGCGCTACTCGTCTTCCTCGCCGCAGCCGCAGGCTGGTTTTTCGGTGTGGGGCCGGGCGCACTCGTGGCTGTTCCGGATGTGTCCAGCCGCCCTGTCACCGCCGCCCAGGCGTTGCTGACAGAGGCGGGTCTGTCCTCCACGGCAGAGGAAGTCTATTCCGATTCCGTGGACGAAGGGCTTGTCATCAGCAGCGAGCCTGCGGCAAGCACGGAGATCCGGCGCTGGGAAGGTGTGCAGCTACTCGTCTCGCTGGGCCCCGAACTGTTTGCCGTTCCCGAAACCGTTGGCCTTTCAGAAGCGGCTGCAGCTGGTGCGCTGGTTGCAGCTGGGTTCGGAGTGGGCGAGGTGACACGCGAGTTCAGCGATAGCGTCCCGACGGGAGTGGTCATCGCATCTGATCCCGCAGTCAGCGTTCAACTGCAGGCAGGGACGGTCGTCAACCTGACAGTCTCCCAAGGGCCGGAACCGGTCGATGTTCCCTCAGTACTGGGCCTGCCCCAGGATGAAGCGGTGGCTTTACTCGAGGCGGCCGGCCTCGCCGCGGAAATCGCCGAAGAACAGATTAACGACGTCGACGTTCCGGCGGGATCCGTACTGACCCAAAGTCCTGCCGATGGCCAGCTGACCCGCGGCCAGGCTGTTTCACTCACCATCTCGGCAGGCCCGCGCATTGTGATGGTACCGGACGTCTTCTCCGACCCCGAAACGGTGGCGATCGAGAAGCTGGAAGCAGCCGGTTTCAACGTCGAGGTGAACTACGCATTCGGCAGTTCAGTGCTGGGCCTCGTCGCCGGCCAGGACCTGACCGGCGAACATCCGGAAGGTTCCACCGTAACCATTACGGTGACCTGAACAACTGAACCAGGTGCACGCAGGTTCGCCCCTGATGACTTTTCCTCAGGTCAGCGCCGGGAGAGTGCCCCGGCCACCAGGAACGCCATTTCGAGGGACTGCATGTGATTGAGCCGGGGGTCGCACACGGACTCATACCGTTCAAGGAAGGCCTCCTGGTCCACAGGATCCGCCCCGCCCAGGCACTCGGCGACGTCGTCGCCCGTCATTTCAACGTGCAGACCGCCGGGGAACGTCCCCAGTGAGCTGTGGACCTCAAAGAATCCACGAACTTCGTCCATGACGTCATCGAAGTTGCGCGTCTTGTAACCGTTTGGCGAGGTCACAGTGTTGCCGTGCATCGGGTCTGTCACCCAGAGCACCTGTGCGCCGGAGTCCGTCACCCGGGAAACAAGTTCAGGCAGCTTCTCGCGGATGTTCTTGGCCCCCATCCGCGTGATGAAGGTCAGCCGGCCTGGTTCGCGGTTCGGATCGAGCTTGTCGATCAGCGCCAATGCGTCATCCGGGGATGTGCCCGGGCCAAGCTTCACGCCGATCGGGTTGCGGACCCTGGAAAGAAAGTCGATGTGCGCGCTGTCAATGTCCCTGGTGCGTTCACCGATCCAGAGGAAGTGCGCAGACGTGTCGTACGGCAGGCCAGTGCGGGAATCAGTCCGGGTGAGCGCCCGCTCGTAGTCCAGCAGGAGTGCTTCATGGCTGGCAAAAAATTCCACGCGCGTCAGTGCGTCGAAGTCCGCTCCACAGGCTTCCATGAAGTGGACTGCCCGGTCTATTTCGCGGGCCAATGATTCGTAGCGTGAGTGCGCCGGATTGGCGGTGAATCCCTTGTTCCAGTGATGAACCAGACGTAGATCGGCGAAGCCGCCCTGCGTGAACGCCCGGATGAGGTTCAGGGTGGAGGCTGAGGTGTGATAGGCCCGCACCATGCGGGAGGCGTCGTGTCCCCGGCTCTCGGGAGTGAACTCGTACCCGTTCACCATGTCGCCACGGTAGGCGGGGAGGGTGACGCCTTCACGGGTTTCGTCATTGGATGAGCGGGGCTTCGCGAACTGCCCGGCCATGCGTCCCATCTTGATTACAGGCAGGGACGCGCCGTAGGTGAGCACAACAGCCATCTGCAGGATGGTCTTTACGCGGGCGCTGATTCGGTCGGCCGTAGCTCCGTCGAAGGTTTCAGCGCAATCCCCTCCCTGAAGCAGGAATGCCTTACCCTGCGCGGCATCGGCGAGCCGCCCGCGCAGTACGTCAACCTCGCCCGCGAAGACCAATGGGGGAAGCGTGGACAATTCCTTCAACGCGGACTGGTGCACCGCGGCGTCCTGCCAACTGGGCTGTTGCGAAATCGCCAACTCCCGCCAGTTGTCCAACCCGTGATCGGTGGATGAGGGGGTGGTAGCAGGGGTCACAGTTGTTTCGGTCACCGCTTAAGCCTACTCGTTAGGCTGGACGCCCACGGAAAGAGGTGTCACGCAGCAGGGCCGATCCCGTCACATAGCGCGACTGTTCTGGCCGCCCTCCTCGTCCGGCGCTGCGCCGGACTGCTCTGCGGCCGGGGACGGCTTGTCCATCGGGCGGCCGATGGTGCGAATCTCGCCGGGCAATGGCCCCTCAACGCTCGGCGGCAACGCGGAGTTCGAGGGCGGAACGGCCTCGCTTCCGGAGGAGCCCTCCAGCCGGACGGCGGCCCTGCGCTTTGGGTCCACCGCGCGGGGCGCCTTCTTGCCCGCCGACTTCGCATTCGCGAGACGCTCCTTCACGCTGCTGGCATACACATCAACGTACTCCTGGCCGGAGAGCCGCATGAGTTCATACATGATTTCATCGGTGACCGAGCGTTGAACGAAGCGGTCTTCTCCCAGTCCGGCGTATCTGCGGAAGTCCAACGGTTCCCCCACGATGATGCCGATCCGGCGGATGTTGGGTATCCTGCGGCCGATCGGCTGGACCTTATCCGTACCGATCATCGCTACCGGAATGACCGGAACACCGGTTGCGAGGATGAGCTTGGCAACGCCGGTCTTGCCGCGATAGAGACGCCCGTCGGGGCTGCGGGTCCCTTCCGGGTAGATGCCGAGGAGGCCGCCCGACCGAAGCACCTCTTCGCCGGCCGACAGCGATGTGGCTGACGCGGCGCCGCCAGAGCGGTCCATCGGCAACTGGTTGGTCAGCCGGAAGAAGGCGGCAGTAAGTTTCCCCTTCACTCCCCGCCCCGTGAAGTACTCGGACTTGGCGAGGAACACCACCGGACGCGGTACAGACAGGGGCAGGAAAATCGAGTCCGAGAAGGAAAGGTGATTGCTCACCAGCACTGCTGCGCCGGTTGACGGAATGTTGTCCATCCCCTTGACCCAGGGCCTGAACAGCAGATTCACAAGTGGACCGACGATGATCCGCTTCATGATCCAGTAGAACACTCTGCCAGCCTTCCTGCGTGGGCGTTCCTCATTACGCCGCGTGCGCGGACAGTACAGGCCAACCATAGTCGTGTGTCCGCCAACGGGCTTCTTGGAACATTACTCTACGGGTGCCCTTTGTGCTGGGTGTCACTGGCAGCGGAGGTGCGGCGGTGACACCATGGGGTTCATGACGGATCCTTCGGAGATCGCTGCGTTCTCCTCCCGCGGTGCGGGCGCACGCGCGCGTACCGGTGTGCTGCTCAGTCATGGTTTCACCGGTTCGACGGTGAGCCTCCTGGAGTGGGCGAGATACCTCGCGGACCAGGGGTTCGCGGTGCGCCTCCCGTTGTTGCCGGGACACGGAACCACGTGGCAGGAACTTGCGCGCACACCGTGGCGGCGGTGGTATGAGGAGATTGAAACCTCGTACCGGGACCTGGCACGGCAGAGCGACGACGTCGTGGTCGCCGGATTGTCAATGGGCGGCGCCCTTGCCCTCAGGTTGGCGGCGCTGGAGCCGGTAGCCGGCGTCGTCGTCGTCAATCCCGGGCTGACCATCGCGGATCAGCGGGCCCGTTATGCAGGGCTGTTGAAGTACCTGCTGAGATCCGTCCCGGCGATCGGTAATGACATCAAGAAGGAAGGCATCGATGAACGTGCCTATACCCGCACGCCGGTTGCTGCCGTCCACCAGCTTTCACAGCTGTTCCGTGACACCACCCTGCGACTGCCGCAGGTCACCGCTCCTACGCTGGTGTTCAGGTCGAATGTGGACGCGATCGTGCCGGAGAGCAGCCTCGATGTTCTTCAACAGCACATCGGCAGCCCGGACCTGGAGATAGTACGGTTGGAGAACAGCTACCACGTGGCCACCATGGACCACGACCAGGAGCTCATCTTTGAGCGCTCCGCAGCATTCATCGAGCACGTGACGGCAGGTACCAGCGCATGAGTCCCCGAGCCCAGGACCCGAATGAGTCCACCGACGACGCCGTGTGGCAGGATCTGGTGGCTCGGCTGGAGGAAACTCCCAGCAGCGAATTGCCCGAAGCCGGCTCCCCGGCTGACTCCAGGTCGCCGGATGAACGGGTGCGCGCAATCTTCGAGGGCCAAGCCGGAGCCGCCGTAACCGGCCCCCGCGATTACTCCCCCGTCGAGGAAGAGGAAGAGGACACCTACCAGCCTCCCGAGCCTCCCGCGCTGGGCGTTGGGGATCCGTTGGTGGTCCTGGCGTGGCTCGGGGCGGTGGGAGGTCCTGTTTCCCTGCTGCTGATTGCAATGTTCTGGCGCTCTGCACCCACCTCCGTGATGCTCGGGGTCGTTGCGATATTCATTGCGAGCGTGGTCTTCCTGATCTTCCGGCTCCCAAAAACACGGGATTACGACGACGACGGCGCGGCGGTCTGAGCCTTCTGCCTCACAACTACGTGGTCACCTGCGTTCGCCCCGACGTGCAACAGGCGCGGCACCATAGCCGCGCCGAAGTAACGGCCCGGACCTGATGCGTGAGAGATCCGCGGCCCCGACCAGCCCGGCTTCCGGGCCGAGCGCCGCCGTCGTAATGACCGCTGCCGGGCGGAAGCCGCGTCCGGTGAGATTGCGTTCGAACGACCGGCGTGCAGGGTCGATCAGCAGGCTGCCGGCAGCGCCGAGCCCGCCGCCGATCACGAATGTGCCCGGATCAAGCGCTGCCGCCAGGTTGGCGATGCCCAGTCCAAGCCACTGCCCGACGTCGTCTATAAGTTCCCGACATGCAGGGTCCCCCTGCAGGGCGAGCCGGGTGACAACGGCCCCGGTTATCGACTCCGCCTGACCATGCACCTCGCGGAGCATCGACTGGGCCACAGGCGAGTTCGCAGTAGCCAGCTCGCGTGCTTCGCGTCCCAGCGCGTTGCCGGAAGCGTACTGTTCCCAGCACCCACGATTTCCGCATTCACACCGGTGCCCGTTGGGGACGATGATCTGATGCCCAAATTCGCCCGCTACCCCGTGGCGACCACGTTCGAGGACGCCGTCCGTAATCATCGCGCCCCCGATCCCGGTGCCCAAAGTGATGCAGACCAGGCGAGGTTCGCCGCGCCCTGCACCGAACCGCCACTCAGCCCAGGCCGCCGCGTCAGCATCGTTGAGCACGGTGACCCGGCGGCGAAGCAGCTTCTCGAGGTTCGCCCGCAGCGGTTCGTTACGCCATGCCAGATGAGGGCTGAACAGGACCGTCCCGTTGTCAAGGTCCATCCAGCCGGCGGCGCCTATTCCCACCGAGCGGATACGCCGTCCGCGTCCCAGTTCACGAACGAGGTCCACAATCACGGTTTCGACCCTGCGGGGATCCTGCCCCGGGGTCTCCCGTCTCGCGGAGGCGACGATCACGCCGTCGGGATCCACCACACCGGCCGCGACCTTGGTCCCGCCGATGTCAATGCCGATGGCAAGCCCGCGGCCGCGCAGAGGCCTTGGTGCGTAGCGGGCGGTCCCCGGCATCAATGGCGGTTGTGGACGCCGATGATTTCCGAAGGGATCGCGAAGCTTCTGCGGCGGCACGCTGCCTGTTGGTTCCGCTTTCATCCGGTCTGGACCTCCCGCCGTCGTCATGGGAACGCGCTGTGCCGTGCCGACCCTGACACCGTTACCGATTCGTACATTACTGGAGAGTAAGAACGCGCGGAAAAGCTATAGGCTAGGGAAATCTCGCAGGATGTGACGAAAATCAAAGGAGATTCCCGTGCGCGAATTCAGCGTTCCGGCCAAAGTGCAGGTCCCCCGGGACAGCAACACCACGCACCTCGTCGTGAAGCAGGCCGAGAAAGCCAGCAACCCTGCCCTGTTTGCCACGAAGGACGATTCCGGTCAGTGGTCCGACGTGAGCGCAACTGCTTTCCTCTCCGATGTCCGTGCCTTGGCGAAGGGGCTGATGGCTTCGGGTGTGCAAGCTGGGGACCGGGTCGCGATCATGGCCCGTACCCGCTACGAGTGGTCGCTGGTGGACTTCGCGATCTGGTTCGCCGGTGCCGTGTCCGTTCCGGTGTATGAGACTTCCTCCCCGTCGCAGGTCGGGTGGATTCTCGGTGATTCCGGCGCAGTCGCCGCATTCGTCGAGTCCGGACGGCATGAGAACGTGGTGCGTCAGGCAGTAACTACTGAAGGTCTGGATGCTTTCAAGCACGTCTGGCAGTTCGACGGCAACGGCCTGGACCCGCTGAGGGCGGCAGGAGCCGACATTGATGACGCGGCGCTCGAGGAACGGCGGCTCATCGCCGGTCTCGACGACGTCGCCACCATCATCTACACCTCCGGAACCACGGGGAAGCCCAAGGGGTGCGAGCTTACGCACGGCAACTTCGTCGAGCTCTCTGAGAACGCTGCCGCGGCCCTGCCCGAGGTGGCTCATGAGGGCGCGCAGACCATCATGTTCCTGCCGCTCGCGCACGTCTTCGCCCGGTTCATATCGGTGCTGTGCGTCGCTGCCGGCGCAACCGTTGCTCACACCCCCGACGTCAAGAACCTACTCCCGGATCTGCAGAGCTACAAGCCCACCTTCATCCTCGCTGTACCGCGCGTCTTCGAAAAGGTCTACAACAACTCCATGCTCAAGGCGGAGGACGGCGGGAAGGGCAAAATCTTCCACGCGGGCGCTGACGTTGCCATTGCCTGGTCCAAGGCGGAGCAGGCCGGGAAGGTGCCGTTCGCGCTGAAGGCCAAGCACGCGCTGTTCGACCGCCTGCTGTACGGAAAAATCCGCACGGCCATGGGTGGGAGGGTGCAGCACGCCGTGTCAGGCGGAGCTCCACTTGGCGACCGCCTCGGGCATTTCTTCCACGGAATCGGCCTCATGGTGCTGGAGGGCTACGGGCTCACCGAAACCACTGCTCCGATCGCCGTGAACACCCCGCAGAAGATCAAGATCGGCACCGTCGGCGCTCCTCTGCCAGGCAACGCCGTCAAGATAGCCGACGACGGCGAGATCCTCACCAAGGGCGTCTGCGTGCTGAAGGGCTATTTCAAGCGGCCTGATCTGACCGAGGAGGCGTTCACGGACGGCTGGTTCCACACGGGTGACATCGGCCAACTGGATGACGACGGGTTCCTCCGGATCACGGGGCGCAAGAAGGAAATCATCGTCACCGCCGGTGGAAAGAACGTCATCCCTGCCCAGCTCGAAGACACGATCCGCGCCAATGCGCTTGTGTCGCAGTGCGTGGTCCTGGGGGATCAGCGGCCGTACATTTCGGCACTGATCACCCTGGATGAAGAAGCGCTGCCGGGCTGGCTGGAGCGGCACCACCTACCGGCAGGGACCACTGTGGCCGAAGCAGCCCGGCATTCGGCGGTACAGGCCGAAATTCAGGCGCTGGTGGACCACGCCAATGAATCCGTGTCGCAGGCCGAGGCCGTCAAGGTGTTCCGGATTGTCGAACGGGACTTCACCGAGGCCAGCGGCCATCTCACGCCTTCGATGAAGATCAAGCGGGCGCAGGTCCTCAAGGACTATTCGGCGCTCGTTGAGGAAATCTACGTCCAGCCGAAGGCTCCGCGGGTCGGCTAACCCCCGGTGGAGGGCGTCTTCAGCGAAAGCAGGGCGTTCTCCACCACCTCGGTGAGCGCCGGGTGAATCCAGTATTGTCCGCGCGCCATGGTGAAAGCGTCCAGCCCGAAGTGCATTGCCTGGATGACCGGCTGGATCAGGTTCGATGCATCCTGACCCATGATGTGCGCACCGAGAATAGTCCCGGTGTCTTCCTCTGCGATGAGCTTCACAAATCCGGTGGTGTCTTCCATAGCCCAGCCATACGCCGTCGAACCGTACTGCTGCACCGCCACAAGGGCCTTCGACCCGGTTCTCTCCGCCCGTTCGAGTGCCTGCTCCTCGGTGAGGCCGACGGTGGCGATTTGGGGGCGTGTGAAGACAGCCGCCGGCACGTACCGGTGGTCGCTCGCATGCAGGGCGTCGGGATGCAGCAGGTTGTGCGTCACCACACGAGCCTCGTGGTTGGCTACATGCTTGAGCTGGAACGGACTCGAGACATCGCCGAGCGCCCACACTCCTTCGACAGGCTGGCCGCGCCGGAGAACCCTTTGGAACACGTCGACTTCCACCCTGCCGTCCTCAGCCAGGTCGAAACCGACCTCCGCTGCCCCGGTCCTGTCGCTGTTCGGCTTTCGACCGGTCGCGACCAGAACGACGTCGGCCTCAACCTGCAGCGCGGTGCCATCCGGCCCGGCAAGATCCGCCGTAACGGATCCGTCGCCGTTGCTGCTAACCCGGGACACCTGGTGCCCGGTGAGCAGCTTCCACTGGGCACGCGCACTCTCGGTGAACTGCTCCGACACGGTGTCATCGAGGCTGCGCAGCATGAATTCCGACCGGACGGCGAGCGTGACATCGGTTCCCAACGAGGAGAAGATGTGCGCGAACTCAGCGGCAATGTATCCCCCGCCGATGATCAGCATCCGGCGGGGCTGCTCCGTCAGGCGCATGACTGTGTCCGAGGTGTGTACCTGCGGCAGGTCAAGCCCGGGAATGTCCGGAACGACGGCGCGTGAACCGGCCGCTATCACCACCTGGTCGGCGGAGATTACTTCTCCTGACGCAGTCTTCAGCGTTCGGTCGCCGGTGAACCGCACCTCCTCCTCATAGAGGTCCACGTCCTCCAGTTCAGCACCTCGGTAAGTACGCCCCGCCTCCGAGATGCTGTCGATCCGGGTGAAGATACGGTCCCGTAGGGCCTCCCAGCGCACTCCGGTGAGTTGAACGTCCACGCCAAGCCTGCCGGCGTCGGTCGCGGCGCGCGCCAACTCCGCCGGGTAGACGAACATCTTGGTGGGAATGCAGCCGACGTTGAGGCAGGTACCACCGAATGTGCCGCCTTCGATGATGGCGATTTTCTTGCCGTCCCATTCCGGCGTGATCAGCGTGTTGCCTGAGCCTGAGCCAATGATGGCCAGATCATAGTGCGTCATGCGGATCAGTGCAGCTGGTCGACGACGAGGGCTGCAAGTTCCGTTACGGCGTCCCGCGTGCGCGGTTGCAGTTTAGCCAGGTCAACCCGTGATCCCTCGGCCAGATGCCGGTCATACGGGATGCGGATCACCGTACCGACGCGGGAGCGGAAGTGCTCTTCGATCTCGTTGACGTTGACCTCGGTGCGGCTGCCCGAGGACATGTTGATGACCACGATCGCCTTCGCAACGAGGTCGTGGCGACCATGCGCCTCAAGCCACGAGAGGGTCTCGGAAGCCAGGCGGGCCTCGTCGACGCTTCCACCGGACACAAGCACCACGGCGTCGGCCTTCTCCAGTGTGCCCTTCATCACCGAATGGACCATTCCGGTTCCGGAGTCGGTGAGCACGATCGAGTAGTACCGCCCGAGGATGTCCGTCACCGCCCGGTAGTCGGCGTCGTCGAAAGCCTGTGCAACCGTGGGATCCGTATCCGAGGCGAGCACGTGCAGCCGCGAACCGTCCCGCGCTACATAGCTGGAAAGCTGAGCGAAGGAATCCACCATGAAGCGGTTCTGCACCAGCTGGCGGGCGGTGTACTCAGCCCTGCCCGGCGAACGGTCCGAGAGCGTGCCGCGGTCAGGGTTGGCGTCCATCGCGATGATGCGGTCCTCGCGGATATCGGCAAGCGCCATGCCCAGCAGCGTGGTGACCGTGGTCTTACCGACTCCGCCCTTGCGCGAGAGGACCGGAACGTAGCGGGTCCGCTCCCCCAGCCGCACGCTGATCCGGTGCTCGAGGGCGCGCCGGATGCGGATGGCGTCGGAGTCTCCGAGATTGAGGTACCCGAAGGAGGCCTTATACAGCCATAATCTCCAACCGCCCACCGGAGGGCGCTGCTGGGAAGCCAGCAGGCGGTCGGCAGTGAGCGACGACGCCGGCTCCGGGCCTTCTTCCTTCTCGCGCCGTGCGCTACGGTCCGGAGCACCGCCCATGCCTGCGGAAGACCTACCGGTCTCCGGCCGGCGGCCGGGCGACGGCATCCAGCCCGAACCTTCGTCATCCTCGGATAGCCGAATGTCGCTGTCGGCAACGGTCAGGTCCGCCGCCTCAGTGGGGTGCTGTCCCGGCACCTGTCCGTCCGCTGCAGCGGTTATGCCGATGTGCGGCAACCGCTCAGGCTGGGGCGCCTGGACAACGAAGTGGCCGTTTGCCTGCGCCTCGGAGGCATTGCCGACGTACGGCTCGCTTCCTTCCGAACTGAGGGTGGGCTCAGCGTCATCGGCGGGCTCGCCGTCTGTCGCTTCCGGAGCGTCTTCTGCATTGGGCGCGCCCGCCGCTTCCTGTGCACCTTCCGCTTCCGGCGCACCTGCCTCGTCACCGAAGTCATCCGCGTTCCTGGACGACTCCGACGCCTCTGGAACGGATTGATCCCCGCCGGCTACAGCTTCGTCTGGTCCTTGCTGGGATTGGTCCTCAGCGGACGGTGTAGCCGACTTCTTCTCGTTGGCCATGGTTCCTCACGGTCGGGTGACGCGCTGCGGATGCGCAGCCTGCACTGGCGCCCAGCGGCCCAGGACTTCGCTCCGGGGCCTTGACGCTGAGCTTATGCATCACGATAGCGCAGGCTTTCACACTGCGTGCATGCGGGATCAGGCCGGGTCGATGACCAGCAGGAGGTCTCCGCCCTGCACCTGTTCCACCGCTCCGATGGCCAGCCGTTTGACTGTGCCCCCGACTGTGGTGGTGATGCCCGCCTCCATCTTCATCGCCTCGATGGTCGCAACCGTGTCGCCAGCCTGGACTGTGTCGCCCTCAGCAATCCCGAGGGTCACGGCGCCGGCAAACGGGGCCGCGACATGCCCTGGCTGAGCGGGGTCGGCCTTCTCAGCGGCCTTCACATCGGTATGAACGCTGCGGTCGCGGACAACAACGGGGCGCATCTGCCCGTTGAGCGTGCACATCACGGTGCGCATGCCCTTCTCATCCGGGTCGGAAACAGCTTCAAGCGTTGCGATCAGCCGGACGCCCTTCTCCAGCGGGATGACATGCTCGCTGCCCTGCTGCATGCCGTACAGGTAATCGCGGGTGTCCAGCACGGAGACGTCCCCGTAGGTGTTCCGGGTGGTCTCGAAATCCTTAGTGGGTCCGGCGAACAGCAGCCTGTTCAGCGTTGCTCGACGGGTTGCGGAGTCCCCGTCCAGACCCTGCTGATCCTCGTCGCTGAGTTCCGCGTCACGGACCTTCACTGTGCGGCCTTGGAGGGCTTTGGTCCGGAACGGTTCCGGCCAGCCGCCCGGCGGGTCTCCGAGCTCCCCGCTGAGGAAACCGATCACGGAATCCGGGATGTCAAAGTTCTGCGGGTTCTCCTCGAACGCTGCAGGGTCGACATTGGATCCGACCAGTTGGAGCGCGAGGTCGCCGACAACCTTTGACGACGGCGTGACCTTAACCAGGCGGCCAAGCATGCGGTCAGCGGCCGTGTACATGTCCTCGACGGCTTCGAACCGTTCACCGAGGCCCAGTGCAATGGCCTGCTGGCGCAAGTTCGAGAGCTGCCCGCCGGGAATCTCGTGCCGGTAGACACGGCCTGTGGGTCCGGGAAGTCCGGACTCGAAGGGTGCGTAGACGCGGCGAACGGCTTCCCAGTACGGCTCCAGGGAGCTTACGTTTTCCAGGGACATGCCGGTGTCACGTTCGGTGTGAGCCAGCGCGGCCACCAGCGCCGAAGCCGAGGGCTGGCTGGTGGTGCCGGCCAGTGACGCACTGGCGACATCCACGGCGTCGACCCCTGCGTGCGACGCGGCCAGCAGGGTGGCCATCTGGCCGCCCGCGGTGTCATGTGTGTGCAGGTGCACCGGCAGGTCGAACCGTTCGCGCAGCGCCGTCACGAGCTTGGCTGCGGCGGCCGGACGGAGCAGCCCGGCCATGTCCTTGATCGCCAGGATGTGCGCGCCGGCGTCGACAATCCGCTGCGCGAGCTCCAGGTAGTACTCGAGGGTGTAAAGCTTCTCCTCGGGGTCCAGCATGTCGGAGGTATAGCAGAGCGCCACCTCCGCCACCGCGGTGCCGGTCTCACGGACCGCGCGGATGGCCGGCTCCATCTGGGAGACATCGTTGAGCGCATCGAAGATGCGGAAGATGTCAATACCGGTGGCAGCGGCCTCCTTCACGAAGGCCGAGGCTACGGCCTCGGGGTAGGGGGTGTACCCGACCGTGTTGCGGCCGCGCAGCAGCATCTGCAGGCAGACATTCGGCATTTCCGCCCGCAGTGCGGCGAGGCGCTCCCACGGATCCTCACCGAGGAACCGGAGCGCGACGTCGTAGGTGGCACCGCCCCACGCCTCAACCGAAAGCAGTTGGGGCAGACGGCTGGAAACTGCCCGGCCGGCAGCAACCAGGTCCCTGGTGCGCACACGGGTGGCCAGGAGTGACTGATGGGCATCGCGGAACGTTGTGTCAGTGACTGCCAGTGCGGTCTGTGCCCGAAGTTCGGCCGCGAACCGCTCAGGTCCGAGCTCCTGCAGCCGCTGCCGCGAGCCCGGCTGGTAATCCTCGTCAGCTATTACCGGCAGCTTCTCCGCCGGGTCCAACTCCACGGTCAGCTCACCATGCGGCTTGTTCACCGTGACCTCAGCCAGCCAGTTCAGCAGCTTGGTTCCCCGGTCCGCCGGGACGCGCGCGGTCAATAGTTCGGGACGCTCGTCGATGAAGGACGTCGCCACATCACCGGCGATGAACGCAGGGTCATCCAGCACGGACTGCAGGAAAGAGATGTTCGTGGACACACCGCGGACCCGGAATTCCGCGAGCGCGCGCCGGGCACGGCGGACAGCGGATTCGTAGTCGCGTCCGCGACACGTGAGCTTCACCAGCATTGAGTCGAAGTGCGGACTGATCTCCGCACCCGCGTACACAGTTCCGCCGTCGAGGCGCACACCGGCGCCGCCGGCCGAACGGTAAGCGGTGATCTTTCCGACATCGGGGCGGAACCCGTTGGCGGGATCTTCGGTGGTGATACGGCTCTGGAGCGCGGCACCCTTGAGGTGGACGGTCTCCTGTGACAGGCCGAGGTCCGCTAGAGTCTCGCCGGCCGCGATCCGCAGCTGCGACTGCACGAGGTCGACGTCGGTGACTTCCTCGGTCACCGTGTGCTCCACCTGGATACGCGGGTTCATCTCGATGAAAACATGCTGGCCAGCACGCTCTCCGACGGTGTCCACCAGGAACTCCACCGTTCCGGCGTTCACGTACTTGAGTTCCTTCGCGAACGCGACGGCATCACGGTAGAGCGCCTGCCGGATGCCCTCGTCAAGGTTTGGCGCGGGGGCAATCTCGATGACCTTCTGGTGACGGCGCTGCAGCGAGCAATCCCGCTCGAACAGGTGCATGACGTTGCCCTCGGCGTCGGCCAGGATCTGAACCTCGATGTGCCGTGGACGCAGTACTGCCTGCTCGAGGAACATCGTTGGATCGCCGAAAGCCGAATCGGCCTCACGCATCGCGGATTCCAGTGCCTCCCGGAGCGCGTCACGGGTGTCCACCCGGCGCATGCCGCGACCGCCGCCGCCTGCAACCGCCTTGGCGAAAATGGGAAAGCCGATTTCATCCGCAGCAGCGATGAGTTCTTCAAGGTCGGCGCTGGGCTTCGAGGACTTCAGTACCGGAATGCCGGCTTTCCGCGCAGCTTCCAGCGCGCGTACCTTGTGGCCGGCCAGCTCAAGCACGTCTGCCGGCGGACCCACGAAGGTGATACCGGCGTCGGCTGCTGCGCGGGCCAGACCCGGGTTCTCGGAAAGGAAACCGTAACCGGGGTAGATCGCGTCGCACCCGGCTTCCTTGGCGACACGGACGATTTCGTCCACATCCAGGTAGGCACGCACCGGATGGCCCTTTTCCCCAATGAGGTAGGCCTCATCCGCCTTCTGGCGGTGGATGGAATTCCGGTCCTCGTAGGGGAAGACCGCAACTGTCTTGGCGCCTGTTTCGTAGCCCGCCCTAAACGCACGAATGGCGATTTCGCCACGGTTAGCTACCAGAATCTTCGAGAACATTGCTCTCCTGCATCCTTGCGGGTTCAACGGAACGACAACTTAGCGTCCCCAGCCTACATATTGTCGATCGGCGCACAGTAATTCGTGTCCGCATGCTGGTAACGGTTGGCTCCTGAAATTAAGCATCGCTGTGTTCGGTGTGGGCGCCGAGCCGTGTTCGTCTGCCGTACGGGTCCACCTATGATGAGAAGGTGGGCGGGCGACTTCGATCCGGAAGACTGGACCCTGCGGTACATGGCACCTCAAAACGTTAGGTATTGGTTCATCAAGTGCAAGTAGTGAGCATCAGCAGCCTCAAAGGTGGGGTCGGCAAGACCTCGGTCACCCTGGGACTGGCGTCCGCGGCACTGTCTGCCGGGATTCCCACGCTTGTAGTCGATCTGGACCCACACGCGGACGCAACTACGGGACTCGGTGTACAGGCAGACGGCCAGGTGGACATCGGGCGCCTGCTCAAGAATGCACGCCGCGGCGACCTCGCCTCGAATGTCGTCCCCAGCGGTTGGGTAGGCACGGCGCAGAAACGCAGTTCCAATAAGGCTGCCCCCGTGCTCGACGTCGCAATGGGCTCCTCCTACTCCGGAATCTATGACCGCCCGGACCTCGGGAAGCGGGACCTGAAGCGTCTGGCCACCCTGCTGGAACGCGTCGAGGGGTACCGGCTGGTGCTGGTGGACTGCCCTCCCTCACTGAATGGTCTGACCCGCATGGCATGGACGGCGAGCAACCGGGTACTGCTGGTTGCTGAGCCTGGTTTGTTCTCCGTCGCCGGGACTGAACGAACCATGCGCGCCATCGAACTATTCAAAAACGAATTTGCCCCCAACCTCACACCGGCGGGGATTGTCGCCAACCGGGTCCGGACAGGGTCCAACGAACACACGTTCCGGCTGAATGAGATGAAGCAGATGTTCGGCGACCTTCTGCTCAGCCCCACCATTTCGGAGCAGGCCAACTGGCAGCAGATTCAAGGCGCCGCTCACGCGGTCCATCACTGGCCGGGCGAATCGGCGAAGCAGGCAGCGGGCTACTTCGACGATCTGCTTCGTGCGCTTCTGGACTCCGGACGCATGCGCAGCCGGGTGGCCCGCCGATAGTTGCCGTCTGAACCCCGGCCCGCATCGACCCAGCAGAAATGACTACCTTTCGCGGGTACTTTAGCGATTGTTACTGACTCGATCAGTGGACTGATTGCGGGTTGCACGCAAAATGCCCCGCACTAAGGCGGGGCATATGACTGGGGCGTCAGCCGATCTTTCGGGCCGCGCGCCGCTTGCTCAGCTCATCATCGGGGAAATCCTGGTCTGCGGCGTGCTCGCTTGGCAGTGCAGCGAGGCTCCCCTCGACCTCCCGCCAGACGCGACCGACGGCGATTCCGAACACGCCCTGTCCACCCTGGACGAGGTCGATGACTTCGTCGGCCGAGGTGCACTCATAGACGGAAGCACCGTCACTCATCAGCGTGATCTGCGCCAGGTCCTCGACCCCCCGCTCACGTAGATGCTCAACCGCACTTCTGATCTGCTGAAGTGAGACACCGGTATCCAGCAGGCGCTTGACGACTTTCAGGACCAGGATGTCCCGGAAACCATAGAGGCGTTGGGATCCTGAACCTGACGCACCGCGTACGGCTGGTTCCACCAGGCCGGTCCGGGCCCAGTAATCGAGCTGACGATAAGTGATACCTGCCGCCTTGCAGGCCGTGGGGCCGCGGTAGCCGGCGTCCTCATCCAGAACGGGGAGGTCTTCGGTGAAGAGCAGGCCCTGCGCACTCACCGGTATGGCTGCACCTGCAGCGGCCGCGTTGGAACCCGTACCGGCATCGCCTTTCGGACTCACGTGTTGCCTCCTCGTTCTGGTTCCCGGGGGGAAGTGGCACAAGCCGAGGTCCACAGGGTTTGATGTAAGTGTGCCCTGAGTTTCCGGTGAGTGCAATGGGAACTGTCTGCTTCGACGTTAGATCCCCGGGAACCCGAGGTCAAAGATGCCGCTCATAACAATGTGAGCGTGTCGCCCTGCTCACCGTTCAAAATCTTCCGGTTCGACGTCTGCCAGGAACTCGCGGAACTGCTTCAACTCGCGCTCAGCGTTGGCCTGGCCCTCTTCGGAGGTGGATTCGCCGTCGCCGTCCTCCGCTTCCGTAATCTCAACCCCTGTGTCTTCCATGACCTGGGGCGCGCAGTAGATGGGGCAGGGCACCCGCAGGGCTACGGCGATGGCATCGGAGGCACGGGAGTTCACGGTGGTGCCGTCGTCGAACACCACTTCAGCGTGAAAAACGGTGTCCTCCACGCGCACCAGACGGACCTCCGTGACGCTGTGCTTGAGGGCGGAGATGACGCTGACCAGGAGGTCGTGGGTCATGGGGCGGGGCGGTACGATCCCCTGCTGCACGAAAGCGATCGCACTTGCTTCGGGCGCGCCGATCCAGATTGGAATGTGACGGGTGCCGGCTGACTCTTTCAGGAGGACCAGCGGTTGGTTGGACGGCAATTCGATTCGCACGCCGACCACTTCCACTTCGAGCATGTCCGCCTCCTAATTTTCCATCCGTGCAATCTGTCCCTGGACGAGGGCGCTATGGAGGTTGAGGCACAATTCGCTGATCTCGCGGGCCGTTTCAGCGGCGCGTGCCTTGGAGGCAACGTCGCGGCGGGAGGCTACGGGAGCAACCACCCGCTCCACCAGGCCGAGTTCGCGGTCTGCGGCAGCACGGAAGGGACGAAGGTGACGGGGTTCGATGCCGTGCGCTTCCAGCTGGACGCATGCGCGGGTGATCTTGAGTGCGTGCTCATCGAAACGGCCGTCGACTTCGGCGATGAGCCCGAACGAGATCAGATCGCGGATCAGTTCGGGGCGGGCTCCGGCCTCGGCGGTTAGCGTTTCGCGGGTGAGGCGCCGGGCATGCGATTCGAGTTCACGCGCGAGCTGGTCCGAAACCATGCGGGGTGCAAGGCTGAGGCCGCCGGGGAGGCTCTCCGGACGCTCTCCGCGGTCAATGGCATCAACGTAATCCTTGATCACCTTCAACGGCAGGTACTGGTCGCGCTGCAGGGCAAGGACGAAACGCAACCGTTCGACGTCGACCGGCGTGTACTTGCGGTAACCCGCCCTGGTCCGCTGCGGGGTGATGAGCCCTTTCTCCTCGAGAAAGCGGATCTTGGATGCGCTGATCTGGGGAAAGTCCCCAGCCAGTTCGGTGAGGACTTCCCCAATGTTCAGGACATTCCCGCTGACACGCTCTGGAGCGATGCCTACGGGTCGCCGGGACGGCTGGGAGGAGGGCATGTACTCCCCTAGGCCTGGCCCTGCGGCTGCGAGAAGCTACCTGCGGCGTAAAAAGTGAGCCGGAACTTGCCGATCTGCACTTCATGGCCGTTGCGCAGGACAACATTGTCCACGCGATCGTTGTTCACGTAGGTGCCATTCAGGCTCCGGGCGTCCTCCACCCGGAAGCCCTCGGGACCGCGCCGGAACTCGGCGTGCTTACGGGACACCGTTACGTCGTCCAAAAAGATGTCTGCATTGGGGTGGCGTCCGGCTGTGGTGACGTCCTCATCCAGCAGGAAGCGTGCGCCGGCGTTCGGGCCTGTGTGGGCGATCAGCAGGGCTGATCCCGCAGGCAGTGCAGCAACAGCGGCAAGCTCTTCGCCGGTCAGCCGCGGTTCCACGGCTGTAGAAGCAGTTTGTGGAGGCAGCCCGATGGTAGTGGTTTCCGGTGACGGCACGTGCGATCCCGAAGCGTCCTTAGCGGCTGCATTGTTCTCGCCAACCATTGAAATTTCCTTCCCCAAAATGCGTGGCCAACCGGTTCCCCGGCTGGCCACTTTTCTATTGCCTAAGCCGGTGAGTCTAGCCTACCTGCTGAGCGTATTCGGAAGAACTGAGAAGTTCTTCCACGACCGAGCCGTCCTCGACCTTGATCTCCATCAGCCAGCCATCACCGTAGGGATCCGAGTTGATGAGCGCGGGATCGCCGTCGAGCGCTTCATTGCGGTTGACAACCTCCCCGGCCACGGGGGCGTAGATGTCGCTGACGCTCTTGGTCGATTCCACCTCGCCGACGACGTCAGAGGCGGACACCTTCGAGCCGCCCTCGGGCATCTGGACGTACACCACGTCGCCGAGCGCGTCCTGCGCGAAGTCGGTGATGCCAACACGTACAACTCCGTTGTTGTCGGGCGCCGTCACCCACTCGTGTTCAGCGGTGTAGTAAAGGTCTTCGGGAACGTTGCTCATGATCGGCCTTTCATGGGGCGCCGGGCTGTGATTGGGACTTAAAGAGTGGCCCCTTCTCTTACGATCGGGGGCCTTACGAACGAGTATAGGCACATGCCCCGTGCCGTGCGTCGCTGCCCACCGCCGCGGATCCCGTACGGTGAATGGATGGACGGCACTCGGCATAACACCGAGCTTGATGAGCACTACATCGACGAACGCCTGGTCGCCCTTTACGACCCGATCAACGGCGAACGCGAAGACGTGCGCTTCTACGTGGAGCTGACCGGTGCCGGACCACTCGATGTCCTCGACGCCGGCTGCGGCACGGGCGCACTCGCGCTGGCGATGGCCGAAGCCGGGCACTGTGTGGTGGGCCTCGATCCGGCGGCGCCCATGCTCGAAGCGGCACGGCGGGACGATACGCGGGGTCAGGTCCAGTGGGTCTGCGCCGATGCACGCGAGATGGACCTCGCTGAGCGGTTCGATCTCATCACCATGACCGGGCACGCCTTCCAGGTCTTCCTCGACGATGACTCCATGCACGCGTTCCTGAGACGGGCATTCGATCACCTGCGCCCCGGCGGCCGGCTGGCTTTCGAGACCCGTAATCCGCTCGCCCGTGCATGGGAGCGGTGGACGCCGCAGCTCTCGCGCCGACGGGCACTGGTAGAGGGCATCGGCGAGGTCGAGTGGACTGCTTCGACGCTGCAGGTGGACGGAGAGCATGTCACCTTCGAGATGACGCACCGGTTCCTCGATAGCGGCGAGGAGATCATCACACCCAGCACGCTGCGTTTCCCAGCGCATGAGACGGTTCGCGGCGCGCTGAAGTCGGCCGGATTCGAGGTTGGAAGAACCTACGGCGACTGGGACCGCTCCCCCGTCACGCCATCGTCGTTGGAGTTGATCTTCGTAGCGCGCGTGCCTGCATAGCGAATTCAGCGGCGATAGGACAGGATCAAAGCATGACTGACGTGCCTTTCCCGATTCAGCCCATGCTCGCCAAGGCAATGGACGCAGTTCCGGAGCCTAGCAGCGTTCCAGGCGGGCTCAGTTACGAACCGAAGTGGGATGGCTTCCGAGCGATCGTCCACATCGCTGACGGTAAGTGCGAGATCGGAAGCCGCGGATCGAAGACCCTCACGCGGTACTTCCCCGAGCTGGTGGAAGCCCTCCTTGCGATCCTGCCTGAGCGGTGCGTAGTCGACGGCGAGATAGTGGTCCGGCGAGGTGAGCCGGGGGCGGAGCGGCTCGACTGGGAGGCACTCTCCCAGCGGATTCACCCCGCGGAGAGCCGCGTGCGCCTGCTGGCGGAGCAGACGCCGTCGTCGTTCATTGCCTTTGATCTGTTGGGAATCGACGACAACAACCTGTTGGAGGTGCCCTTCGCCCAGCGGCGGAAAGCGTTGGAGGGCATCGGGGAGTCTTTCGCGGCGCCCGTCCATCTGTCGCAGGTGACGGACGACGTCGAACTTGCCCGCCGCTGGCTCGTCGAGTTCGAGGGAGCCGGGTTGGACGGTGTTGTAGCCAAACCGCTGGCTGCGGCGTACGAGCCGAATAAGCGGCGCATGCTCAAGGTGAAGCATCATCGGAGTGCTGACGCTGTGGTGGTCGGCTACCGGGTGCATAAGAGCGGCCAGGGTGTCGGTTCGCTGTTGCTTGGCCTGTACGACGACGGCGGCGAGTTGCGCAACGTGGGCGGCGCTTCCGCGTTCTCGGACAAGCGGCGGCTCGAGTTGGTCGATGAGCTGGAACCGGATGTCATGCGGGACGATTCCGGTGAGATTGTGCGCGGTGAAACGGACCGCAGCCGATTCGCTTCTGCCAAGGACGTGTCATACGTACGGCTGCATCCACGGCGGGTGGTGGAAGTCCGGTACGACCAGATGGAGGGCGACCGGTTCCGGCATACCGCCCAATTTGAACGGTGGCGGCCGGACCGGGAAGCGCGCTCCTGTACGTTCGAGCAGCTGGAGATACCTGCCGCGTACGACCTCAGTAAGGTCCTCGCCTGACTTCTCCTGTGGATAACTGAATCGGCGGTCCCTGGTTGGCTAGGATGGGTTGCGGTCAAGGTAATCCAATGGTCGGGGAATTCATGATTCAGTCTCGCGTGGTCAGCACTTTTGCGGGTGCGGCACTTTCTGTTCTTGTACTTGCGGGGTGTCAGGGTGGTGTTCCTGATGCCACTTCTTCTTCTGATTCGGCGTCCGCTTCCGCCTCTGCTTCTTCATCCGAGTCGCCTTCTGCTCCTGCTTCGCCCACGCCGTCTCCCGCGTCCGAGGCCGGGCCTGCAGTGAACATTCCGGTGCCCGAGAAGCCTGCGCTGGCGGATGAGAACTCGATCGAGGGGCTTGAAGCGTTCACGGGGTGGTGGTTCGAGCTGTTGAACCACGCCTACGCTACTGGCGACATGGAGCCGCTGTGGTCAGTAACCGATGAAGGTTGTAAAACTTGCCAGAACTTCAAGGATTCGATTCAGGGTGTTTACAAAGACGGTGGCTGGCTGGTCGGCGGTGAGATCGGACTACGTTCGTTTGACACTGCGTTCCAACTAAACAGTGAAGGATCTCTTTCCTCCTTCATCACAATCACTCAATCGGATGCTCGTTATTTTGACTCCGCTGGCGAGCTGATAAATGAAACGGCAGGTTTTTCGGAACCACAGATCAACGAGGCGATCACTCTATTCGAGGACGGCCGTTGGCTCCTTCTAGACGTGGGCAGTGTGAACACCGGATCCTCCGAATGATCACTTCGACAGCTCTCCGAAAAATTGGGCAGACAACCACGGTAGCCGTTCTCTTATTGGCATTCATGTCCGCGCCTGCAACTGCGGTGGAAGAACCATCTCCGAGCGTTGGCTGGAATGATAACTCGGATGAGGCGATATCGAAGGTCAAGAAGGAGACGAGGACGGGAGGAGGTGCGAGCGGAGATACTGGCGTCCCGCAAGCCGACATACCGGCCATCAACTCTACAATCTCCTACAGGTACGAGCGGGTCTGTCTTCAAGGGGCGGCAAACAATCTCGATCGTGAGGTCTGTCAGCGGATCAACGCCGCGTGTAACGCGGAGGAGAACGGCATTCTCGTGATGTGGTTATCTGTGGACTCCAGCACTTCCCCACCGAGTGAGTCTGTGACGGGAGACCGGTCCTGCATGTACCCAGGCTCGCCTGCACCGGAACCGCCGAACGGCGGAGAGCCCGTAGACCCTCCAGTCGTGATAACGCTCGAGGATTTCCAGAGCCAGCCGATCATTGCGGCCGAAGTCGTCTCCGAGCCCAATAACTTCGGCTTGCTCGGCGGACACAACAATGTCTGGGCGAACGTCGAAGAGCAGGAATTCACCTTCGAGACGCTCGGAGACGAGGTCCGAATCCGCGCATGGCCGGTCGAGTACGACTGGAACTACGGCGACGGCACCACCAGATCCACCATGACGGCAGGGAACTCGGTCCCAGAAGAGGACTGGCTCATGGTCGAAACACCAACCAGCCACGTCTACGAGGAAACCGGGGACTACAACCTCGTCCTCACGACACGATTCAACGGCGACTACTCCGTCAACGGTGGACCATGGATCCCCATCGCAGGACAAGCAACCGTTAACTCGGAGCCACACCTGATCAGCATCTGGCGTTCCGACAACCGCCTCGTAGACGGAACCTGCGAAGAAGATCCCTCAGCCTGGGGCTGCCAGTAACCCTTAGTTGTCCCCAGTTCGGTTGAAGATACGAAATTACTCGGAACTGTGCAGGCTCCGTTCAGCTTGCCCTCTCGCTCAACGGAACACCCGGTGTGAAGGTGGGTGCCTACGTCTTTAGGAAATTGAGAAACATGCTTCAGTCTCGTGTGATTGGCGCTCTTGTGGGTGCCTCTCTTTCTGTTCTCGTACTTGCGGGGTGTCAAGACGGTGATCAGGGTGCCGCCCAGACTCCTTCTAAGTCGGCGTCCGCTACGGCCTCTGCATCGGTGTCACCGTCGACTGCTCCTTCATCTACGCCGTCTCCTGTGTCTGAAGCCCGGCCGGCCGTAAATATTGCTGTGCCTGAAAAGCCCTTACTGGCGGATGAGAACTCGATTGAAGGACTGAAAGCGTTCACTGAGTGGTGGTTCGAGTTGCTGAACTACGCCTATGCGACCGATGATTTGCAGCCTCTGTGGGCGGTAACAAATCCTGGATGCAGAACCTGCCAGAACATCCAAGAGTCGATCACCGAGGTATATGCCGAGGGTGGATGGATGACTGGCGGAGAAGTGAGCCTCGACGGTTACTACACCAAATTCCGAGTGAACATTCATGGTTCGGTCGACGCATACGTGTCCATCAAGCAGGCTCCAGTCGACGTCTACAACGAAGCCGGAGAACTCATCAATGAGCTCCCAGAACACGTTGATGAAGAAGCCAACCTATTTCGCGCCACCTTTGTGAATGGCACTTGGACGACTGTCGATTACGGACCGATTCCCATCAGCAACGACTGAGCGCTCAGCTGCCCAGTCGAGAAGGTTCGTCCGATAGCGGCGCAGCTTCAGCATCACCCTGGGGCTGCCAGTAGTCGTTACTTGTCCTTCTTCGCCCGGCTCGGTTGAACTCGGGGCGGCTCGCCCGGCATCTTCGGGTAGTCGGGCGGGAAGGGCAGTTCCCCCAAGCCGGAATCAAGGTCACGCTGCCACCACTCGAGCAGAGTATCGATCGTCCCTGGCTCCTCGTGGAATGTGGCCCATGGGTCGCCGACCGACTTCAGCCGGTCCGGAACGGTCAGAATCGTGAAATCGCTCGGGTTCACTTTCTCCAACTCATCCCACGTTAT
Source organism: Arthrobacter pigmenti (assembly GCF_011927905.1). Taxonomy (NCBI): domain Bacteria; kingdom Bacillati; phylum Actinomycetota; class Actinomycetes; order Micrococcales; family Micrococcaceae; genus Arthrobacter; species Arthrobacter pigmenti. The sequence goes on along the minus strand of NZ_JAATJL010000001.1, from coordinate 1,218,750 downwards.
TGGACACGAGACCGGAGCATGAGCCAGTGCCCGTGGACTGTAGGCACCGGCGATAGTCCGATCGCGATTCGCCTGGTTGAAGTCCACGAAGACTTTCTCGCCGCGTTCTTCCTTCCACCACGATGTGGTGACCTTGTCTGGCATGCGCCGTTCCAGCTCACGCGCCGCAGCGATGACGGCATGCCGGACATCAAGGAACTCCTTGACCGGCTCGATCGGCGCATACACATGAATCCCCCGGTTGCCGGAGGTCTTGAGGAATGCGTTGAGGCCCACCTCCGCCAAGACTTTCCGTAGCTCGATGGCGGCGGGGACGGCGTCGTCGAAATCTGTTCCCGGCTGCGGGTCCAAGTCGATCCGCAGCTGGTCCGGGTTGTCTGAATTCTCGGCGCGCGACGGCCACGGATGGAAAACAACGGTATTCATCTGCGCTGCCCATACAGCGGCGGCCGGCTCATCGATAACCAGCTGCGGGTGCGAGCGCGCGCTCGGATAAACCACTTTGACCGAGCGGATGTAGTCAGGGGCACCTTTCGGAGGGTTCTTCGAGAAGAACTGCTCCCCGTCGATGCTGTCGCCGAAGCGTTGCAAGGCGAGCGGCCTGTCACCATTGGCCGCGATGAATGCGTCCCCGACGTCGGCCAGATACTTGGCGAGATCGAGCTTCGTCAGCCCCAACTCCGGCCACATGACCCTGCTCGGACTGGAAATGCGTACCTCGCGGGTGCCGTTCGGCCCATCTACGGATAGAACTGTTGCCTCGGATGCCATGCGTCCAACATACTCCGCACCATCGTCCACCCAGCTCAGGACTGGTACGACGACGCGCCGTCAGCCCGGCAGGATGACGCCGATCGGCTCACGCTTCTCTGCCTGGAAACGATCCTCCGTCCGGCCTGCGGCCCAGTAGCCTGAGAGCGACAGCTGGCCCTTTCCGAGCCCGCGCTCCTTCAGGAAGACATCACGCAACGCCTTCATCGACTCCCGCTCGCCATGCGCAAAGACCTGCACCCGCCCGGCCGGCCACTCATACGAATTAACCGCGGATGCGAGCAGAGCCTTCGTCGAATCGTCCCGCAATCCTCGCTCAACCCACACCACATCTACGCCGGACGGCTTCGAGAGATCGACGACGTCGTCGCGGCCACCAGCCTCGAGGAACGCGACCCCGACAGCTTCCGCGGGCAACGCCTCCAGCGCGGCCGCGATCGCAGGGAGCGCTGATTCATCGCCGGCAAACAGATGCCAATCCGCCGTCGTATCCGGTGAGTAGGCACCCCCGGGCCCCATTAGCGCGATGCGCTCTCCCGGCTGAACCCGCGCAGCCCACGGACCGGCAAGACCCTCATCACCATGAACAACGAAGTCGATGTCCAGAGTGCGTTCAGTACGGTTGATTCGCCTCACGGTGTAGGTGCGGGTGACCGGTACATCCTCAGGCGGAAGTTGTGCGCGAAGGGCCGCGAGATCGTAGGGAGGTTCGAGAGCGAGCTCGGGCGTGGCAAATAGCAGCTTCACGTAGCTATCAGTCGCCTCTTTGGGTTCGAAGGTGTCGAATCCGGCGCCGCCCAATGTAATACGCGCAAGATGCGGGGTCACCCAAGCACGCCGTACCACTTCGAAGACGTGCTGAGGACGAGCCGGCCGGGGCTGAGCGTTATCCATATTCCAAATTTCTCATGTCGAGGCCCCTCAAGCGGAATTCAGGTGACCCGGCCGCGGGATTCAGCGTAGGGTCAAACGGTGTGCCCGACCACAAGGAAGGACGATCCACGGTGCCGTTTGTACTGTCCCGCCTGATCCGCCGACTTGGTCGCGCCCATACCTGGGGATTGCCCGCGCTCATCATCGTCACAGTCTTTTTCACGAGTTGGCCATTGATGATCTGGGCAGAGCCCTCCTCCAACACCATCACGGCGGTCGAGAACTATTGGTGGTGGTTCCTGGTCACGGCGTCGACGGTCGGGTACGGCGACTTCTTTCCAACCACCGTGGGTGGGCACCTTGTCGGCGTCTACGTCATCATCGGAGGCATCGTCACATTGACGACCCTCTTCACCAGGATCGCCGCGGCGATCGACAATGCGAAAGGACAACGCATGAAGGGTCAGCTGGATCTGGATCTCTCGGACCACTTGGTGATCGTCGGTTATACCGCCGGACGTACCGAACGCCTGGTCCGGGAAATAACTGCCGATGGATCGCATCCGGTTGCGCTGTGCGTGTGGGAGGACGTGCAGGATGATCCGATGCCCGAGCAGCCGGATCTGGGCTTCGTCCGCGGTGACTTGTCGGAGGAAAGCGTGTTGCGACGCGCAGGTGTGCACCGCGCCGCACGAGTACTCATTGATGCCCGGGACGACAATGAAGCCTTGGCGCTCACCGTGGCGGTGACCCACGTGAACCAAAACGCGCACACCGTCGTGACCCTCCGCGATATGAGCCGTGCCCGCAACTTCTCCTACGTCGACGACGACGTCCGCTGCGTCCAGTGGCACTCCCCCCGTTTAGCCACCGAAGAGTTGCAGGACCCGGGCATTGCGATTGTCTATGCAGACCTCATGAGCCACGGCGGACGGAACACCTACAGCACGCGGTTGCCGGAATCACCCTCGAATATCCGTTTCGGAGACGTCCAGGAAGCCATGGGTCGAACTTTCACCACCACGGTGCTGGCTGTTCAGCACGAAGGATTGGTCATCAACCCCGGTTGGGAGACCGAACTTCCAGCGGGTTCGGTGCTGTACTACGTTGGAGAGCGCCGTCTCTCGTCGAAGGAAATCGAACAAGCGATTACCACGTGAGCGCACCCCGGATTCGGGTAATCGGCACTGGGAAAACCGCGCCGCATCGGGCTACTTCCCAATGCTCGCGCGGCCATCTACTGTCAGGATGACAAGATTTAAACCTGCGCCCCCCTTGAAAGTTCAGATAGATCTGAAGCTTCAGGATTATCTCGGGAACTCGCGAATTCCCTTGCGTGTATGGGGAACCGGGCGAATCGCTCGGTCTGAGCGTACCCGATCCCCTCGGGTTGTTACGGGTTGATTTCGGTGGGTAGACGATGGGGCTCATGACACACGGCAACACGTCAAGCCGTCGCCAAGGATGCATCTTCCCCGCCTGAAACGGGCGGGGCGCAGCTCGCCCGCCAAAGTTGCAAAGGAGAGTGTGAGCTCCCAGCGGGGCGTGTCATCCCAGGATGGCTAGCTGACATGGACGGGTGCGTCGATCCGCCCACGTAGACGCAGGCCCGATGCGCATCACGGTGTGCGCAGCGGCCGGCACGAGCTTACGTCGCTGATCCTGTTGAGCCAGTAGGTGGGTGAGCTGGTCGAGCGGACGGGTGTCGCCGACGAGCCGCGGGCTGGACTTCTCCATCTGCTCGTCAATGCGATGCTGGCGGCCGGCTCCCGAATCTCCAGCATGCATGCATGCACTCGCTCAGCGGCCCGGTGACGCTTGGGACGCGCTATCTCCCGGATGCGGCGCTCTTCGACGCGAGCGTCCGCGTGCCACAGCACCGTCGTGTCGGGTGGCGCCCAGGGGTGTCTAAGAAGGGCTTCGTTCGAAATTATTCGTTCAACAGTCCGAGCACTTGCCGAGTGCGAGGTCCTCCCTTGCCCATTCGTGCACTGCACCCGCAATGGTGGCAGGAGCGTCCAGGTCGACGGGCTTGTAGATGTGGCCTACGAGGTCGGTGGGCATCATTTTGATCGAGGAATCCTTCAGCAGGAGACACCGCCGACCGGCCATGAGCATCGCTCCGACTTCGATGACCAAGTTGTAGTTCATTCCTCGACCTCGGCGGTCCTCGAAGAACGCGATGCCGTAATTGCTTGACCACATGTGCGCCTGGACGTTTCCCCAGAGGTCGTCTACAAGAGCCCGCTGCGACGCGAGCAAGAAGCGCAGGCCATGCCCGTCGAGCACACCATCCGTGATTTCCAGCGCCTCGGCGACAGGGTCGGGGCCGTGGGGCTCCTTCTGATCGTCCGGGAACCGGGTCATCCCGAACACGTGCCCGGCTGAGGGTGAGCCCTTGGTGAAGTTGGCCACGGCACTGACGAGTTGGGGCGGAGCCAGCGAAGACGGGATGAGCGGGTGCCGCAGGTGACCGAGATCGGCACCACCAGGAAGGGACTCCGCGATCAAAGCAGCAGCATCGTTGCCGATGAGTTCTGCCACTCGCTGACGCCCCAGAGGGGTGAGGTTCCAGTTGCCGCGCTCCTTCGCGGAAGTCACCCGACCGGTCTTCTTCAGGGTGGAGAAGACGTTGGCAACCTTTTCGGGCGCTGGCAGAGACGTGTTGAAGAAGAGGTCCGTGACTGCGCGGCCCGTAAAGACGCCATCCTTCGAGCGCGCAGATGCCACGGAGGCCAGCACGAGGGTCTGGTCGGCCACCGGCATCCGCTGTACGCGAACGCCGATGGATTCGTCGGTCACTCGCCGCCGCCGTTGGAGGCAGAGGCCTTTTTGGTGCTCCTGCGAGCACGTCGTTTGGGCAGCTCGGTGAACTTCGACTCCACCGCCGTGCGACCTGTGCGCGGGACGATGAACTGACCTGCCTCGCCGCCCTCCTTTCGAGCGACGTAGTTCTCTGATGCCGCGTTGCCGAAGTCGCGGGAGAAGTTTCTCGGCATGTCCTCATGCGCGTCGGCCAGAGCAGACCTGACCTCCGCGCTCGTGAAAGATCCCGCGCCCTTGATCGTCGTCAGGTAGTAGCTGGCGGCACAGATCTTGTGCGGGAATGTCTTAGCGCCCATTTCGATGATGAACTCGCTGAGAGTTAGATCGTCGTACTGGCCGGACTCGTCGCGAGATCCCGAACCGCCGCCGCTTCCAAGCCCAGGGAGCTGGGTCGGCGCGTTTCCACCGAACAGCACAGCGATGATGCCGCGCATGGTGCGCTCGTCGACCGACTGGGTGATGTCGATGCCGGGGCCGTTCACCGACACCTCAGCGAAGGTCGAATCCTCGGACGGCTCGTGGTACTCGTTGCTGGACATGTGGTGCCTCGTTTCCTATCGGGTTGGTTTCCCCGAGGAAATGCGGCCCTGTATCACCGAGGCTCGGATTGTTACTTTCCCGAGCCTCGGTTACAGTCTGGGTAGTCTGCCAGGACAACGTCAGTCCCCGGTACAGCAGCCGCTCTTCTAGCGGGGTCTTGCGTTTTAGTTGTTAACCAGGTTGTCTACGAGCCCTGGGAAGGCCTGAATACCTGGGCCTCGTGCTCGGATCCTGCGCGATGTGCCGGTGCCGCTCAACACGAAGCCGGTGAGTTTCTGCACTTGCGCCGAGAAGTTGGCCGAGTCGTACACCTTGAGTCGCACGCACTCCGAGCGAATGACCTCTAACTCGGTCGCATCTTCATCCAGGCCGAAACCTCGAACGATCGTGAGGATCTGAGCAACAGCGCGGGTGCGGTCAGCGTTGTTCCTGCCCAGCTTGAGCCCGGCGATATCGATCCGCGGCCCTTCCTCGTCGAGATGCACCAGCAACTGCAATTTGTCTCGATTCACGTCAGTTTGTGCCACGACGCGGTCGTACATCGCATCCTCCGACACGTCGAAGGCGCTCCCCCTCGCCTCTGCAGGCCCAGCCGCGCCGATACTGGAAGGCACACCTTCGGTCCCGGTAGTGGACCGTCGGCCCGTGCCGGATGACGGGGCTATCAGCCGCACCGCCTCTCGAAAAGCAACCTCATGCAAAGGGTCTGGCACGCCAGATTCCCGCACGGCCGCATGTGCCTTCTTGAGAATATCGCTGATCTTGCTCATTTTCCGCCTCTCGTCTCTCCTGAGACTAGCGGGCAGTTGCGACAGAATCAACATGGCCATTCCATATAGACGCCATAATTTTTTGACGTACCTTGATGGCCTGCATGCCACCATCACATTTTCGCAGGTCAACCGGCTGTTGTTATGATTTGCTTCGACGTACTGCAGTCAATCGAGCCATGGCAACAGATTTCAAATTGCCATTTTGATTGGCACGCATAAGTCGCTTTAGTTCTTACTAAGCGCATTACCATGGAAAACCGAACTGACTCCATGGATGGAAGCATGCGACTCAATGCCGTTTACATATTGATCCCTCGGACGTCGGCTAAGGGGCACAGGCTTGAGAAGATCTACGACGGTCAGGAAGTGGCGCTCTCTGAACTGCACTCGTTCAGGCTGCTTGAATTGGAGCGCATGGCGGGAGCCACTATCTGGACGATCTCGCAGTTTGGGAAAGCGTTCTACAACTGGACTCAGTCGTATCAGCTGACTAGACGCGTGACGTCATTCGGGCCGCCGCCAGTACGACGATTTCGCCCATAACGCGCACGCCAGACCGAGTCGTTTTACGGAATGTAACGGAGCAGCGATGGGAATTTACATCAAATGACTCACTAGACATGAGAACCTCGTGTGGCGGCTCCTCGGTCGTGACACCAACAACGAGACGAATCACCCACCAGTGTTGCTCAACATCTCACCTACGCTGATCCGACCCACCGATCCTCAGATCGAGCCATCACGATGCATGGACGACCGGTGACATTCAGGAACTCGCCTGAGATGCCGCGGTATATCCTCATCGTCGAGAACTGCGACTGCCGACTTTGGTTCCCCGAGTTCAAGCACAGGATCATCGTCGAATAGAAGGCAAGGCTGCAGCGTCGCTTGCAAACATCGAGTGGATCGCTAGAGCGAATCATATATTGGGCAATCTCGACGCTGGCGGATTCGGAATGCTAACCTCCTCCGCAGACGACTAGAGCACAGAGGAAGTACCCGTCGAAGCGCTCAGCATGGACGGCGCGGCCTAGTAAAAATACCAGCATTCTGGAGTCACCGCGACCGAAACAGCAAGCTTCTGCAGCCGTCCCGAGCGTGACTCGCTCACCTCACCTCCGGCGAAGCGGATTGCCGCTCCCTATTCGGTACCGACGGATCCGTGGACATTCGCAGGATTGAGCAACAAAGAATTCCCCAGCAGCTGCTGTGGCAGAACTGCGGCAATTGATAGCGATCAGGTCGAGAAGGTACAAAAGATCGGGAAGATTGCTGGGCATACTGGATGCTCGGCAGTCGATATCACCCAGGCCGCGGAGCGAGCACTCACGCGTGCGCGTCTCTGCGGGTCGAAGTTGACAGCGAGACTCGCGCTCAGCGGTCACCAGGCGCGCGACACCCGGCCGGTGTGAGCCGCGCGGGACGTCTGGTCCCGGTTTGGGCCCGGCTCCTCATCATTATTGATGCAACTGGGTCGCCCGACCTCGGCCCCGAGGTCGGGTGAAGCGTACATAAAGCCGTCCGACAACATCACGAAGCCCAAGTGAGAAATCTGCTCTCACCTGGGCTTCTCTGTCGGGATGACAGGATTTGAACCTGCGACCCCTTGACCCCCAGTCAAGTGCGCTACCAAGCTGCGCCACATCCCGATCGGCCCGGACATTTCCGTCCGAACCACCTGAAGAATCCTATCCTATCCCCGCCCTGAGGCACGAACCGGATTGCTCCTCAGGAAGCCTACTTCTTGCGGCCACGCTTCTCGCGGACCCTCATCGAAACCTCGATCGGAGTCCCTTCGAAGCCGAATGTCTCACGCAGCCGGCGCGTGATGAAGCGGCGGTACCCGGGATCCAGGAACCCCGTGGTGAACAGCACAAAACGCGGTGGCCGCGAAGACGCCTGCGTCCCGAACAGGATCCGGGGCTGCTTGCCTCCGCGTACCGGGTGAGGATAAGCCGCGACCAGTTCTCCGAGGAAAGCGTTAAGCTTGCCCGTCGGGATGCGCTTGTCCCAGGACTCGAGCGCCCGGTCCAGCGCCGGAACCAGACGGTCCCTGTGCCACCCGGTCTTCGCGGAAATGTTCACCCGCGGAGCCCACTCCACGTGCGCCAGGTCCTGTTCGATCTCGCGTTCCAGGTACCGGCGGCGTTCATCGTCGAGCAGGTCCCACTTATTGAAAGCGAGAACCAAAGCGCGACCGGACTCGATAGCCAGATTCAGGATGCGGACGTCCTGCTCGCTCAGCACCTCATCGACCGCCAGCAGCACTACGGCAACCTCGGCCTTCTCGAGGGCCGATTGCGTACGCAGCGAAGCGTAGAAGTCAGCACCCTGCTGCATGTGCACGCGGCGCCGGATACCCGCCGTGTCAACGAAGCGCCACACCCGGCCGCCGAGCTCGATCATCTCGTCCACCGGATCGCGCGTGGTGCCGGCAAGAGGGTCCACAACAACCCGTTCGGTACCGGCCAGCTTGTTCAGCAGTGAAGACTTACCGACATTCGGACGTCCGATCAACGCCACGCGGCGCGGACCACCGGACCGCTCCAATCCCCCGTGCTCGGAGAACTCCGGCATCACCTCGACTGCCTTGTCCAGCATGTCTGCCGTTCCACGGCCGTGCAGCGCCGAAACCGGCATCGGCTCCCCCAAACCGAGGGACCAGAGGGCCGCAGCGTCGGCCTCGTTCTGAATGTCATCGACCTTGTTGGCCACGAGGATGACGGGCTTCTTCTTGCGGCGCAGCATCCGGACTACGGCTTCGTCAGTCGCCGTGGCGCCCACGGTCGCATCGACCACCAACAACACGGCATCGGCGAGGTCGACGGCGGCCTCCGCCTGATCGGCCACGCGGGCGTGGATTCCGCGGGCGTCGTGTTCCCAACCACCCGTATCCACCAGCGTGAAGTTGGAGCCGTTCCACGTCGCCGAGTACATGACCCGGTCGCGCGTGACGCCCGGGGTGTCCTCGACAACTGCTTCGCGGCGGCCGAGGATACGGTTCACGAGGGTCGACTTACCAACGTTCGGACGGCCGACAATTGCGAGCACGGGATCGAGCCGCACGGAGGCTTCGTCGTCGTAATCTCCCAGCTCCTGCGCGAGGAGGGCCGCATCTTCGTCGTCGAGCTCGTACTCGGCCAGCCCGGCGCGCAGCGACTCGGCGCGGCGCTCGGCCTCCGCCTCATCCAGGGCGTGGGTGTGCTCGGCAACGGAGTCGTCGCCTGTCGGCTCGTACTCTTCGTCAAGCCCGGTCTGGTTCTCGCTCATGATCGCGATCCTTCGTCCTTATTGGTGTGCAACGGTGCTGACAACCTCCAGCACCGCCGTCACTGTCTGCTCAAAATCCAGGTCCGATGAGTCAACGGTTACCACGCCATCGGCTGCCTGCTGAAAGTTCACCACGGATGAGTCCTTCGCATCGCGCACCAGCACCTGCTGCTTCAACTGTGCGGCAGTCTGTGTTCCACCCAACTGGACCCCACGGCGTCGCAGCCGTGCTTCCTCGGAAGCCGTCAGCAGTATCCGCACCTCTGCTTCGGGGGCGACGACGGTGGTGATGTCGCGGCCCTCAACGACAATCCGGTGGTGCGAGTCGGCGATGATCTGGCGCTGCCTGCGGATCAGCTCACTGCGCGCACCGAGCGTGGTGGCCACGGCGCTTACCGCCTTCGATACGTGCGGCTCCCGGATCGCGTCCGTGACATCGATGCCGCTGACCAGCACCGATTCGGTGTCCGGCCGCGTGCTGATCACAAGGTCCAGTTCGCGGGCTGCCCGCTCCACCGCACCGGCGTCGGCGAAATCGATGCCCTTCTCCAGGCAGTGCAGAGTGACCGCGCGGTACATCGCGCCGGTATCGAGGTATGCGGCATGCAAGCGGCGTGCGGTTTCGCGGCTGACACTGGACTTGCCGGAGCCCGAAGGCCCGTCGATGGCCACGACCAGCGATTTGCCCAGTCGAAAGTACTCAAGAGTTCCAGTCACTGGACCACCTTCCATCCACGGCTCGTCAGGAAATCGGTGAGCTCATGGCGCTTGCCGGGCAGCACCGAAACCTCTGCCATCCCTACTTGCCGTTCGGGCGAGTGCTCAAGCCGAAGGTCCTCAAGGTTGATGCCGGTGTCGCCGATTTCAGTCAGCAACCGCGCGATCTGCCCGGGCACGTCATCCACCAGAACGGTGAGCTTCGCGAATGCCTCAGGCGGGGTGCCGTGCTTCCCGGGGATCCGCGCCTGACCGATGTTCCCCTCGGACATCAGTTGCGCCATATCCAGCCGCGCGCCTTCGCCCAGCGGATTCTCCAGCGTGCCGATCAGCCGGTTCAGGTCCTCACGGACGCCGTACAGAATCTCCACCAGGCGTCCGGCGTTGGCGGACAGGATCTGCACCCACAGCCGGGGATCGCTCGCCGCGATCCGCGTCACGTCGCGCAGCCCGTTACCGGCCAGCGACAGCGCGTGAGCCGGTGTGTCCTGCAACCTGCTGGCGAGCAGCGAGGAGAGCACCTGCGGCAAATGCGAGATCACCGCCACCGATTGATCGTGCTCCTCGGGCGACATACGCGCTACGACGGCCCCGAGGTCAATGGCCAGCGCCTCGGCGATACGGACTGACTGGGGCGCGCTTTCTGCAGCCGCGCAAATCACCCACGGCATGGAGGTAAACAGTTCAGCCCGCGCAGCCACCGGCCCGGACTTCTCCCGTCCTGCCATCGGGTGCGTGCCCACATAACGCGAGAGGGCGGCGTCGTCGGACTGCTTGCGCACTTCGGCAAGCACCGCGTCCTTGACGCTGGCGATATCGACGACGACGGCGGCCGGGTAGGTTGCGAGGGCGTCCAGGACCAGCGTGCCGGTCACGTCCGGAGGTGCGGCAACGACAACCAGTTCAGGGGCGAAATCGGGCCCGGCCTCAGCGATCGCACGTCCGGCGCCGATGTCCTGGGCAACGGCCTGGGTGGACGGCGAAATGTCGGAGAGTACGACGTCGATACCCCGACGGCGCAGACCCAGTCCGATACTTGTGCCCAACAGACCCGTCCCGATGACCAGCACCGGCCCGGACAGATGGGTGCCGCCGTTGTTGACTACGGTCATCGCCTACAGCTCCACAGCGGCCAGGAGGTGCCCAACTTCCTGACGGCCAAGTACGCGGATGCTGCCCTGACGCTGATCGCCGACGCGGATGGGGCCGAACTGAGTGCGGACGAGCCGCTCCACGGGGTGCCCGATGGCGTCGAATAACCTGCGGACTACGCGGTTGCGCCCCGAGTGCAGCACTACCTCCACCAGGACGTGACCAGGCGTTGAGTCCACAAGCCGGAAGGAGTCGACTTTCGCAATGCCGTCCTCAAGCTCGATGCCTTCCTTCATCTGGGCGCCGAGTCCGTGCGCCATGGGACCGCGGACCTGCACGAGGTAGGTCTTCGGCACCTCGAAGGAAGGGTGGGTGAGGCGGTTGGTCAGTTCGCCGTCGTTGGTCAGCAGCAGCAGGCCCTCGGTTGCGACGTCGAGCCGGCCAACATGGAAGAGGCGCTCGCCCTTGCGGTTCTTCAGGAAATCAGTGATGCACGGGCGGCCGTCGGGGTCTTCCATCGTGGAAACCACGCCCTTGGGCTTGTTGAATGCGTAGTAGACCATTGTCTCGTTGAGCTGGAGACGGATGCCGTCCACATGGATTGCCGCTTTCTCAGGGTCCACGCGGACTCCGAGGTCGGTGACAATGCTTCCGTCCACCTCGACGCGGCCCTCGCGGATCATGTCCTCGCATACGCGGCGGGATGCGACGCCGGCGGAGGCCATGACCTTCTGAAGGCGGATACCATCCGGATCGTGGACATCCAGCCGGTCAACGGGAGGCGCCTTGGGACGGCGGGGACGGTGCACGGGGCCAAGGCTGCGGCCGAACCGTTCCTTCGCGAATGGAGCCGAGCCCTTCTGACCGGTTCCAGCCGTGCCCTTCTGCCCCTTGCCGGCAGCCTTCGGCGCGCCTTTCCCGCTGGCCGTTCCTTTGCCGGCACGCCCAGTCTTCGCGTCATCCCGGTTTTGTCCGGTCTTCCCCGATGGGTCCTGGGCACTGTTACGGCCGGCGCGGTTCCTTCCGGATCCGGAGCGGGGCGCCTGTGTCATTGAAAGTCCTTAGCTGTGGTTAGTACGTGGTCTCGTCGAAGTCCTGCAGGTTCTCAAGACCGGGCAAATGCGGTGAAAGTTTCGGCAGATCGGCCACGGTGCCGATACCCAATCTTTCCAGAAAAAGCGGAGTGGTTCCGTAGAGCACGGCGCCGGTCTCCGGATCATTGGCGACATCAACGATCAGCCCCCGCTGAACGAGTGTCCGCACCACGCCGTCCACGTTCACTCCACGGATAGCTGACACCCGCGAACGCGATACCGGCTGCCGGTATGCAATCACCGCGAGGGTCTCGAGGGCTGCCTGCGAAAGACGCGCACTCTGGCCTTCCAGGACAAAGCGTCCGACGACGGCGGCGAAGTCGCCGCGCGTGAAAAACCGCCATCCGCCTGCGACATTTCGAAGCTCAATACCCCGGCGTCGTGGTGATCCGGCATCTGGACCCTGATTAGTATAGCCGTCATACTCCGCCCGTAGCGCTTCGAGGGCCTCCCGGACCTCAGCGACCGGCACCTCCAGAGCCGCGGCCAGCTGGATTTCGGTCACCGGCTCCTCGACGACGAGGAGGACGGCTTCCACCGCTGCCGGGACCCCGCCGGGCAGGGAGCCGACATCCACAGCGCCGGTGCCAGAGGCTGCTTCCTCCGTCTGCTCACTCACTTGCTTCTCCTTCCTCTAGATTCGCGGCAACCGGCAATTTGTCCTACGTAGACACATCCACGTCATATTCCTCGCTGATGCTCAACGCGTCCCATTCCCGCTCACCGGCGGACCAGCGCACGGTCAGCTCCCCCAGCGGCGCTGCCTGATCCAGCGTGATGACCGTATCGCGGAACATCTCCAGGAGTGCCAGGAACCGGGCAACCACTACCAACAGGGAGTCCGCGTCTGCAGTCAGCTGGCGAAAAGACAGCGTTCCATGCTCCTGCAGCCGGTGCCCGAGGATGTCCGCCTGCTCACGTACGCTCACCGCCGGGGCGTGCAGGTGCCCGATGCCCACTTCCGTAGGGGCAGGCTCACGCGGTTCAAGCGCCTTGGCAGCGAGCGCAGCAAAGTCCGGCGGCGACATTCGCCAGGAGAGTTCCGGCATCATTGCCGCATACCCTGGTTCCAGCGCCACATCGCGAGGGAAACGCCTGCTTTCCTCGACGAGCCGCTCCCCCAGGAAGCGCGCGATTTCCTTGAATGCCTTGTACTGCAGCAGCCTGGCGAACAGCAGGTCGCGTGCCTCAAGGAGCGCGATGTCCTCTTCGTCCTCTACCTCTCCGGACGGCAATAGGCGCGCGGCCTTCAGATCCAGCAGGGTGGCGGCGATGACGAGGAATTCACTCGCTTCATCAAGTGAAAAATCATCCCCGGCTGCACTGAGCGCCCGTATGTACCCGATGAATTCGTCCGTGACCCTGGCGAGGGCGATCTCGGTGATATCCAGTTCATGCTTCGAGATCAGGCTCAGCAGCAGGTCGAAGGGCCCACTGAAGTTATCGAGCCGGACTTCGAAGCGGACGGTTCCGGCGGCCTCGGGTGGGAGGGAGGCGGCGCCGTCGTCGTCGTTGGCTTCCTGCACCATTGGCAGGGTGGCCCCGCTAGGGAGCGCCGCCGCGCGAGATGAGTTCACGCGCGAGGTTCCGGTATGCGTCGGCCCCCGCATGGTTGCCCGCATAGGAGGTGATCGGTTCCGCGGCGACCGTGGCGTCAGCGAACTTGATGGTGCGCTTGATGACCGTCTGGAACACCTTGTCGCCGAAAGCCTCAACCAGGCGGGCGATGACCTCGCGGCTGTGAAGGGTCCGCGCGTCATACATCGTGGCCAGCACGCCATCCACATGGAGGCGCGGGTTGAGGCGGTCCTGGACCTTTTCGATCGTCTCGACCAGAAGGGCTACGGCACGGAGCGCGAAGAACTCGCAGATCAGCGGGATGATAACGCCGTGCGCCGCAGTGAGTGCGTTGACAGTCAGCAGGCCGAGGGACGGCTGGCAATCGATCAGGATGACGTCGTAGTTGTCCTCGACCTTGCGCAGTGCGCGGTCCAGGACCTGCTCGCGGGCTACCTCGTTGACCAGCTGCACTTCAGCTGCGGAGAGATCGATGTTGGCCGGCAGTAAATCGATATTCTCGACGCCGGTTCGCTGGATGGCGTCCTCGATATTGACTTTGCGGTCCATGAGGACGTTGTAGACGGTGACGTCCAGCTCATGCGGGTTGGTGCCGAGCCCTGCGGAGAGCGCGCCCTGCGGATCGAAGTCGACCAGGAGGACGCGGCGGCCGGCTTCGGCGAGCGCAGCTCCGAGGTTGATGGTGGAGGTGGTCTTACCGACGCCACCCTTCTGGTTCACCATCGCGATAACACGCGCGGGTCCGTGCGAGGCCAGGACCGGCGGCTCGGGAAATTCGGTGACCGGACGTCCGGTGGGGCCAATCTCTGAGTCGGTTGCGTCCTTCAGAGTTGTGGAACCCTGTTCGCTACTCACGTATCTATCCACGCTTCCGTCTAGTGCTTGTCCAGCAACAAGTTACTGCTCGCTTGCTTCACCACGTTACAACCGCTGCCACACTGAGCCGTGGAAATACCGGACTCACGGTGCGCGAGCCTTGAGTCTCAAGCTGAGGTTCAAGCTTTCGCAATCGACTGGAACTTTCACCCCAACGAACGGGCAGGACACGCCGCTTCAGGCGAATCTGAAGCGGCGTGTCCTGCCCAGTCGATGCGTTCTAGCGGGTCGCGCCTACGCGCTCCCCTTCGCGCCCGTCGAGGTGCGCTTCGGCGATGTCGGTCTTCGTCTCGGCGCCGTCTTCGGCTGTGTCCGCATGGGCGTCCTCGAAGTGGCCGGCGCTCATGGTCGATTCGTCGAATGGGAGGTTTCCTGCCAGCACCTCGTCCACCTGGCCGCGCTCAATCTCCTTGGTCCAGGTGCCGATCAGCAGGGTGGCGACGGCGTTGCCGGTGAAGTTGGTCAGTGCGCGTGCTTCGGACATGAAGCGGTCAATGCCGACAATCAGACCAACACCGTCCACCAGGTTCGGCCGGTGCGACTGCAGTCCGCCTGCCAGAGTGGCCAGGCCTGCACCGGTGACGCCGGCTGCGCCCTTGGAAGCGATGATCATGAAGATCAGCAGCGAGATCTGCTCGCCGAGGGCAAGCGGCGTGCCGAGGGCTGATGCAACGAACAGTGAGGCCATCGTCAGGTAGATCGCGGTGCCGTCCAGGTTGAAGGAGTAGCCGGTGGGAACCGTGACGCCGACAACCGGCTTCGAGACACCCAGGTGCTCCATCTTCGCGATCAGGCGGGGCAGCGCCGCCTCGGAAGACGAGGTCGAGAAGATCAGCAGGTATTCCCTACCGAGGTACTTCATCAGCTTGAAGATGTTGACGCCGGTGACGAGCTTCAGCAGTCCGCCCAGGATCACAACAATGAAGATGATGCACGTTACGTAGAAGGCGGCCATCAGAGTGAACATGCTCACGATCGCCTGGACCCCGGTTTCCCCGACGACGGCGGCAATCGCACCGAACGCTCCGATGGGCGCCAGCCACATGACCATGATGAGGATCCGGAAGACCAGGGCTTGGATGTGCCCGATACCGCGGAGGATCGGCTTACCGGCAGATCCCATCTTCTGCAGCGCGAAACCGACCAGCAGCGCAACGAAGAGGGTCTGCAGGATGCTGGTGCCCGTCAGTGATGAGAGCAGCGTGTCCGGGATGATCCCGAGCAGGAAGTCAACGGTGCCCTCGGACTCGGCGAGCGCGGATTCGTCATAGGAGGCGTTGGAGATATCGAGTCCGGACCCGGGCTGCACAATGTTTCCGACGACGAGACCGATGCCGAGCGCGAAGGTCGACATGAGCATGAAATATCCAAGTGCGAGGCCGCCGACTTTGCCGACTGTCGCCGCCTTGGCGATCGACCCGATGCCGAGCACGATGGTGCAGAAGATGATCGGCGCGATCATCATCTTGATGAGCCCGATGAACGCTGTGCCAATCGGCTTCATCGCGACTGCGACTTCCGGCGCGACCAGCCCGAGGACTGCACCGAGGATGACTGCCGCAATGACAGCGATATAGAGCGTGTGGGTCTTGTCGATCCTTTTCCGTGGCTTGGCTGCTGCTGAGGCAGCCTGTGCTGGCGTCTTCGCCATGTGCAACTCCTTATGCTGGTATGCGGCCCTTTGGCCGGGTCGCTACCTATCGTGCGGCGTTACAGTGATGTGGGTCACCATTGCGTTCATACTGTTCGCCGGGGCTGGAAATCCGGGGCATCGACGGAGGCGAAAAGGAGTGTGAGGATGAAGAGGTGGAGCCTTGCCCGCCAGTTCTTTGTGGGGCAACTCGTCTTCGTGCTCGCGTTGACCTCGACAATCTCCTGGGTCCTCTATCTGGACGCAGAGGAGAACACGTTCGACGCGGCCTCGCAGCGGATGCTCGCGGTAGCGACGACCTTCGCCAATGATCCGTTCGTCCTGAACGCCGTGCAGAGCCCCAATCCGAGCACGGTACTGCAGCCCTACGCGGCCCAGGTCATGGATGAACTGGGCGTGGACTTCGTGACGATTATGGATACCGACCGCACCCGCTACACGCACCGCAACGAAAGTGAGATCGGCGGAGAGTACATCGGCTCGGTCGATCAGGCGCTCGCCGGCGACTCGCATGTGGAAGTCTTCACGGGGACGTTGGGCCCGTCGGTCCGGGCCATCGTTCCCGTCCTAACGAACGACGACGACGTCACTGCCCTCGTCTCGGCCGGCGTGACCGTGGACACGGTGTCCATTGCCCGTAATGCCCAGCTTCCCCTGGTCTGGCTGATTGCCCTTGGCGCGTTGACGGCGGGCACGATCGTGTCACTGCTGCTCAGCCGTCACCTGCGCCGGGCAACGCTAGGCCTCGGGACAGAACAGCTTTCGCGCATGTTCGTGTTCTACGACTCTGTGCTCCACTCCGTCCGGGACGGGCTGGTTCTGACGAACCCGCGGGGTGAACTGGTGCTGTACAACGATCAGGCCGCAGCCCTGCTCAATCTCCCGCCTGCCGTTCCCGGCCACCCCAGGCACGCCGCCGACGTCGGGCTGCCGCCGTCCATCAGCGACCTGCTCACGAGCGGGCGCCGTGCGAGCGGGGAGTTCCACGTTACGGACGACCGCGTGCTGGTGGTCAACCAGGAGCCCGCTGTCCCCGACGCCGCCGCCAAACCGCTGGGTACGGTGACCACCATCCGTGATCACACCGAACTTGAGGCGCTGTCCGATGAGGTGCAGACCATGCGCACCCTGACGGGTGCCCTGCGCGCCCAGACGCATGAGCATGCGAACCGGCTTCACACAATCGTCTCCCTGATCGAGTTGGACCGCCGTGCGGAAGCCCTCGAGTTCGCGACCAAGGACCTGGAGCAGTCTCAGCAGCTCACCGACGAGGTGGTCGCTGCGATCGATGAGCCGTTCATTACCGCGCTGCTCGTCGGCAAAGCGGCCCAGGCGAATGAGCGTGGCCTTCGCCTGGCCATCGACGTTGCCGGAAGGCTGGAGACCCAGGGCATGGATCCCAGGGACCTGGTCACCATCATCGGGAACCTGCTGGACAACGCGTTCGACGCCGCAGCCTCCTCGCAGAACCGCGCGGTCACGCTGTCCATCGGGACCGCGCAGGCGGACCCGGGAACAATCATCATCGACGTAGCCGACAGCGGGGCAGGCCTGACCGATGCCGAGCAGGAAGAGATCTTCACCCTCGGCTTCAGTTCCAAGGGCGCTGCAGGCGCTCGCGGGCTGGGGCTGGCGTTGGTCCGCCAGGCGGTGAACAGGCTGGGCGGCACCGTCAGGGTAGCCAACGACGACGGCGCCCACTTCACGGTGAGCCTGCCCACCGCAGGATCAGAGGGGCGGAAGGCTGACGCCCATGGTTGAGAATGCGGGGGAACTCCCCATCCGGGTGCTCGTGGTCGAAGACGATCCGATCGCTGCCGAGGCCCATGCGCTGTACGTGCAGCGCCTCAACGGATTCGAGCTTGCCGGCACGGCAGGTACCGGTTCGGAGGCGCTGGCTATGCTGCGCAGGGGGCGCGAGCCGGGCGCCGGCGTCGTCGGCGGTATTGATTTGGTGCTGCTCGACATGAACCTGCCCGACCTGCATGGGCTGGACATCATTCGCAGAATTCGGGGCTCGGGCAGTGCCGTCGACGTCATTGCGATCACCGCAGTGCGGGACCTGGCCGTGGTCCGGTCGGCGATCTCCTCGGGCATTGTGCAGTACCTGATCAAGCCGTTCACCTATTCGGCGTTCAGCGAGAAACTGGGTAACTACCGGCAGTTCCGGGACAGTCTCCACGCGCAGGCGTCGTCGACCACCCAGTCCGAAGTCGACAACGCCCTTGCGGCACTGCGCCCGCCCTCGCAGGGCAGCCTTCCGAAGGGGCTTTCCGACGAGACCCTGCGCGCCGTCGTGTCCTTCCTCTCCTCAGCGAAAGAACCGGTGTCGGCGGTGGAGGTCGCCTCCTCGCTGGAGCTGTCCCGCGTCACGGCGCGCCGGTACCTTGAGTACCTCGCCGACAGCGGGTCCGCACGGCGCATGCCGCGCTATGGAACCAGGGGCCGGCCCGAGCTTGAATACACCTGGAGCCGCTAAAGCTTACCTAGCGCTCGTCCACTTTCTCCGGTAGTCCGAACGCCGGAAACAGTTCCGGGTAGAGGAAGTTGTGGTGGCCGACTATCTTTCCCTCGCGCGTTTCGATGACCTGGACGGCGAAGGGCTCCCAGAGGCCGGGCTCGACAAAATGGTAGGCACCAAACCCCGCGGTGCCGTTCACCATAACGGGCAGGAGCCTGCTGTCCTTGCAGACGATTCCCTTGCCCAGGAACCAGGCCGCGCAGTCCTCCGGCCCGCTGAGCCACAGGTTGAACGGAGGCATGGACAGGACGGCGTCATCGCGCAGTAGCGACACCAGCCGGTCAATGTCGTAGGTCTCGAAGGCCTCGACGTACTGTTCGAGCAGAACCGAGTGCCGACTGTCCATAGTGGACATCAACGACGGCCCGCGCCGGGCTGCCAGCGTCTTCCGTGCGCGCTGCAGCGCGCTGTTCACAGCCGCCACGGTCTGTTCCAGGAGGGCCGCAGCCTCACTTGCTTTCCATGCCAGAACCTCGCACAGGATCAGGACCGAGCGTTGCAGGGGCGGCAGGTGCTGCAGCGCCGCAATGAAAGCGAGCCGGATCGATTCCCTTGCGAGCGCGACGTCGGCCGGATCGGCTGTCAGGTCGATAACCTTCCCGTCCGCGATGGGCTGCACGAAGACGCCCTCCGGCAATGGCGCGCCCAGCACGGCTTCGGACGTGGGTGTCGACGGTCCGAGCTCCATCGGGCGCGCGCGCCGCTGCGGGCTGCGCAACATGTCGATGCATACGTTGTGGGCGACCCTGTAGAGCCACGTCCGGGTGGAAGAGCGTCCGCCGAATGAGTCCCGGCCGTTCCACGCCTTGATCATGGTCTCCTGGACCGCGTCTTCCGCTTCCGATCCGGAGCCCAGCATGCGGTAGCAGTAACCGGTCAGTTCCCGCCGGTAGGTTTCAAGGTCCTGCTCGACCGATCCGACCGGCTCTTCCACCCGCTCCGGGTCCATCGTGGAGTGCATAGGTCCGAGCGTAGTGGCACTTCATGGAAAGTTCGCAGGAATTTTGCGACTGAACCGATGATTTTTCGCGAAAGGCGCCGTCTACTGGGTAAGCGAGCATCCACGCCGCCGGAAACCCGTTAGAAGGAGAGCACAGTGACCAGCGTATTCATCAACCTCCCCGTGAAGGACCTGCAGAAGTCGAAGGACTTCTACACCAGCTTCGGTTGGTCGCTGAACCCGGCGTTCAGCGACGACAACGCCGGATCCATCGTTGTGAGCGAGAACATCTACATCATGATCCTGACCCACGATCACTTCAGGCAGTTCACCGACAAGGAGATCGCCGACACCACAACGACGTCGGCGGTGCTGAACGCGATCAGCGTCGACTCCCCCGAGGAAATTGACGAGCTCGTGGAGAAGGCATTGGCGGCCGGCGGCACCGAGGGCAAGCCGCAGGACTACGGCTTCATGCGCTCCCGCACCTTCGCGGACCCGGACGGCCACTCCTGGGAGATCCTCTGGATGGATCCGATCGCGCAGACCGGGGACTGGGCGGCTGTGCAGGAGAAGTACCCGCAGGAAGCCTGATTACAGGCACGCACCAACCACGACGGCGGCACTCACCCGAGTGCCGTCGTCGTCATGTCCGGATCGTGGCGCAGATGAATGTATACAGTAGAGCTAATTTTCAGCCTTCTTTCGCTACACCAATTGCGCCAACGGACCGCTTTGTATACATTAGGGGAGTGCAGGAGTCCAGAGCAGGATCAGTGCGAGCGAGTGACCGCGCCTACGAAACCCTTCGGTCGGACATCATCGAGTGGCGTCTGAGTCCCGGCACTGTCCTCGGAGAACTCGAGCAGTCCGCAAGGCTCGGCGTATCCCGAACCCCCCTGCGTGAAGCCCTCTCCCGGTTGACCGCGGAAGGCTTGACCGCCGCTCACCGGGGTCGCGGCGTCGTCGTAAGTGACATTTCTTTGGAGAAGATTTCTGAACTGTTCGCCGTTCGAATCTCACTTGACTGCACGGCAGCTACCCTCGCCGCAGAGCGGAGCGACCAGGACATTTTCAACACGCTGACAATTAGGTTCGAGACCGCATCCACGCTGATCAGCAGCTCGTCCGGCGAACAACACGAGTACTACAGGCTGGTTGCCGAACTTGACTCAGCCATCGACGCAGCAGCCGCGAATCCCTACCTGCTGCAGGCCCAGAAGCAACTTCGCACACATCTGTCGCGTGTGCGCCGGCTCGCCAGGGACGACGCCGCCCGACTGCTCGCCTCAGCGGCCGAACATGCGCAGATCGCCCGCTCCATCGCCCAGGGGAACGCCGATCTCGCCTCAGCGTCCACCAAAGTACATCTCCATAACAGCCTCCAGTACCTGCTGGCTGCCCGGATCGACCCAGGATCCACAACCCGAAAGGAAACCGCCCATGGTTGAGCACCACCAAGTCCGTGTCTACCGCAGCGACGAGAACCTGCCCCGTACCGGCCAGCTCGCCTGGAAGATCGCTGAGGTAGCGGCCGACCCCGTTGGCGTCGACGAAGATGTCACCGACATGGTGATCAACCGGATCATCGACAATGCTTCCGTGGCAGTTGCGTCGCTGAACCGCGCGCCGATCATCGCTGCCCGCGCGCAGGCGGGAAGCCATCCGGTTTCGGCCAACGGACGCGGCGCCGCCGTCTTCGGGATCGATGAGAAGTCAAGCCCTGAGTGGGCCGCCTGGGCCAATGGCGTAGCCGTCCGGGAACTGGACTACCACGACACCTTCCTCGCCGCCGACTATTCACACCCCGGTGACAACATCCCCGCCATCCTCGCGGTGGCCCAGCACACCGGGACCTCCGGTGCAGACCTGCTGCGCGGCATCGCCACCGGGTATGAGATCCAGGTGGACCTCGTCAAGGCGATCTGCCTGCACAAGCATAAGATCGACCACGTCGCCCACCTGGGCCCATCAGCGGCGGCCGGCATTGGTACACTGCTTGGCCTCGACGTCGAAACCATCTTCCAGGCGGTTGGCCAGGCCCTGCATACGACGACGGCAACCCGGCAGTCGCGCAAGAGCGAGATTTCCACGTGGAAGGCGCACGCCCCCGCCTTCGCCGGCAAGATGGCCATTGAAGCCGTAGACCGGGCGATGCGCGGCCAGACCTCCCCCACCCCGATCTACGAGGGTGAAGACGGAGTCATCGCCTGGATGCTGGACGGTCCGGACGCCCGGTACGAAGTGCCGCTGCCTGCGGCCGGCGAAGCGAAGCGCGCCATCCTGGACACCTACACCAAGGAACATTCCGCGGAGTACCAGGCGCAAGCCTGGATCGACCTTGCCCGGCGCCTCCACGGCTCCCACCCGGAGGTCACGGATCCGGAACAGGTCAGCAGCATCCGGATCCACACCTCGCACCACACCCATTACGTCATTGGATCCGGTGCCAACGACCCGCAGAAGTATGATCCGACCGCATCCCGGGAAACGCTCGACCACTCCATCCCGTACATCTTCACCGTCGCTCTCCAGGACGGCGCTTGGCACCATGTGGACTCCTACACGCCGGAACGCGCGGGCCGGCCCGACACCGTCGAGCTATGGCGGAAGGTCACTACAGTGGAGGACGCCGAATGGACCCGGCGCTACCATTCACTCGACATCAGCGAAAAGGCGTTCGGGGGTCGCGTGGAAATCACGCTGAACGACGGCACTGTGGTCACGGACGAGATCGCGGTCGCTGACGCCCACCCGCTGGGAGCCCGCCCGTTCGCCCGCGAACAGTACATTGCCAAGCTGAGGACGCTCGCCGCCGGAGTCGTCGACGATGCCGAGGTGGAACGCTTCCTCGACGTAGTCCAGCGCCTCCCACAACTCGCTCCCGGTGAGCTCGACCAGCTGAACCTGACGGCGGCCGCCGGAGTCCTCACGGCCGAGGCGCCGAAGGGGCTGTTCTAGATGCTGTATTCCTCGGTTACGCCCGGGCAGAAGCGGGAGGTCCTGCGTGCCGGGCTCCGCAGCGGCCGGATCCAGCAGTTCCCCGGCGCGTTCAACCCGTTATCGGCGCGCCTGATCGAAGACAAGGGCTTCGACGGCGTCTACATCTCCGGTGCAGTGCTCGCCAACGACCTCGGCCTGCCCGATATCGGATTGACCACTCTCACTGAGGTGGCAACGCGGGCCGGGCAGATCGCCCGGATGACCGATCTACCCGCCCTCGTCGACGCTGACACAGGCTTCGGCGAGCCCATGAACGTAGCGCGGTCCGTGCAGGAGCTCGAGAACGCCGGTCTCGCCGGCTGCCACATCGAAGATCAGTTCAACCCGAAGCGTTGCGGGCACCTCGATGGGAAGAACGTGGTCGACGTCGATACCGCCGCAAAGCGCATACGTGCCGCCGCGGATGCACGGCGGGACGCCAACTTCCTGATCATGGCTAGAACGGACATCCGCGGTACGGATACGCTCGCGGCCGCCCAGGACCGTGCCAAGGCTCTTGTTGATGCGGGAGCAGACGCCATTTTCCCCGAAGCCATGCGCGACCTGTCAGAATTCGAGGCCATCCGCAGCGCCGTCGACGTGCCGATCCTGGCGAACATGACCGAGTTCGGCAAGAGCGAGCTGTTCACCCTGACTGACCTGGAATCAGCCGGGGTGAACATGGTGATTTACCCCGTTACCCTCCTGCGTAGTGCGATGGGGGCGGCGGAGCGTACGCTGGAGACGATCAAGGCCGACGGCACCCAAAAGGCCGCGGTCGGCTCGATGCAGACCCGCGCCCGGCTCTATGAGCTGGTCGATTACGAGGCGTACAACCGGTTCGATGCCTCGGTGTTCAACTTCAAGGTGCCTGGCGGGCACTGACCCACGCACCTCCCATACCTCATCTGCACAGACCAAGGAGACCCAGGCATGACAGAAACCCAAATCCACAAGGGCCTCGCGGGCGTCACCGTGGACACCACGTCGGTGTCCAAGGTCAATCCGGAGTCGAACTCCCTTCTCTACCGGGGTTATCCGGTGCAGGAGCTGGCCGCCGAAGTCAGCTTCGAGAACGTCGCCTGGCTTCTGTGGCACGGCGAATTGCCCACTGAGACGGAAGCGAAAAGCTTCCGGACCTTTGAACGCTCCCACCGCGCGCTTGCAGACAACGTCAAAGCGGCCATTGACCTGCTGCCCCTGACCTGCCATCCGATGGACGTCGGCCGAACCGCCGTGTCCGTGCTGGGCGCCAACCATCCCAAGGCGGAGGACTCCTCCCCCGAGGCGGAATTGGAGAAGGCGACTGAGCTGTTTGCCGCGTTCCCCGCCGTCGTCGCCTATGACCAGCGCCGCCGGCGCGGCCTCGACGCGGTGGGCCCGCGTGAGGATCTGGGCTACGCCGCGAATTTCCTCTGGATGACGTTTGGCGAGGAGGCTGCTCCGGAGGTCGTGGACGCGTTCAACACGTCCATGATTCTGTATGCCGAGCACTCATTCAATGCCTCCACCTTCACGGCAAGGGTCATCACCTCCACACTTGCGGACCTGCACTCGGCCGTCACCGGAGCGATCGGGGCCTTGAAAGGGCCCCTGCACGGTGGGGCGAACGAGGCCGTGATGCATACGTTCGAGGAGATCGGCATCCGCGAGGACGAGTCCACCCAGGAAGCCGCTGCACGTGCCAAGGCCTGGATGGACGATGCGCTGGCGCAGAAGAAGAAGGTCATGGGCTTCGGCCACCGCGTGTACAAGAGCGGTGACTCCAGGGTGCCGACCATGAAGGCTGCACTGGACGACATGATCAAGCACTATGGCCGCCCGGAGATTCTCGGACTCTACGAGGGCCTTGAGACAGCGATGCAGGAGGCGAAAGGCATCAAGCCGAACCTTGACTATCCCGCCGGTCCCACCTACCACCTCATGGGATTCGATACCGAAATGTTCACTCCGCTCTTCATCGCCGCCAGGATCACCGGGTGGACCGCCCACATCATGGAACAGCGGGCTTCGAACTCATTGATTCGTCCGTTGAGCGCCTATGAAGGACAGGACGAGCGCCACCTCTCATAACCAGGACCGAACCTGTCCTCAATGAACGGTCCAATCCCTTCTGCGCTTTGCTTTGAAAGGTAGGGTTCCCGACATGAATATCATTCTGGTTCCCGGGTTCTGGTTGGACGCTTCATCGTGGTCGGAGGTCACGCCGCCGCTCATTGAGGCAGGGCACGCCGTGCATCCGTTGACATTACCTGGCCTTGAGGGGCAGGACGCCCCGCGCGCAGGCATCGGGCTGCGAACACATATCGATGCGGTGGTCTCCGTTGTGGACGGCATCGACGGTCAGGTAGTGCTCGTGGGGCATTCAGGCGGTGGCGCGATCATCCACGGAGTTGTGGATGCACGTCCGGACCGCGTGGTCCGGGCCGTTTACGTGGACAGCGGTCCGCTTGGCGAAGGCGGCGTCATCAACGACGAACTTCCCGCTGACGGCGAAGAGATACCGCTGCCGCCGTGGGACGTGTTCGATGATGCAGACCTGACTGATCTTGACGACGCGCTGCGGAAGGACTTCCGACAGCGGGCCATTCCCCAGCCGCGCCGAGTTGCCTGCGATCAGCAGACACTCCGCAACGAACGCCGCTACGATGTTCCCGCTACTGTCATCGCATGCGAATTTCCCTCGGCAATGCTGGTGGAATGGATCGCTCAGGACCACCCCTACGTGGCTGAACTCGGGCGCATCAGGGACGTCGAGTACGTGGACCTTCCCACGGGGCACTGGCCCCAGTTCACCAAACCCGCCGAACTGGGAGCTGCGATCCTGACGGCGGTGGAACGAAACGGATAAACCTAGGCGGTGTGCTCTCCGAAGACTGCCGTGCGTACCGTCGCGTTGTCGGAGTTGAGGGTAACGGTGACGTCCAACGGTTCATCGCGCAGTACGTGACCCAGCCAGCGCTGGGCGTCCTCCCACATTCCCTCCCAGGGAACAGCCCCCACCGGATACCACGCGGGGTCGATTTCCTCGCTGGGCACTGCTTCCCCGGAGAATCGATCAGCGGTGAAGATGACCGCGTCCATGTCCAGCAGCGGCGCCGCAGGAAATCTCCAACGCACGCGCCCGAGCTCTTTCACATCAGCTACACCAACGACGACCCCGGCCTCCTCCGCTGCTTCACGCACCGCTGCTTCGGCGGGCGTTTCACCGGATTCGATGCCGCCACCCAGCGCCACAATCCGTCCGGTGCCAAAGCCCGAGCGTTTGAGGCCGAGCAGCACTTCGCGTCCTGTCGTCGATTCACGGAACAGGAAACAGAGCGCAACGCGGCGAGGGGCCATGCTTCCTGAGTGTAGTGCGATCTGCACCGCTAGCGGTCGCCGTCGGCAGGCCGCCGGATGACTCGTTAGACTGCCCCAACGACCAGATCGCCGTGCAGTAAGGAGAACGAACGTGTTGTGGTTGCTGTCCATCCTTGGCGTCCTTGTCGTCCTGCTCGGGCTTGTAGAGGTTTTCCACACCCTCCTTCATCCCAGTGGCCGTGGCAGGCTGAGTCGATTGTGCGTCGTGGGAGTCTGGCGGACGGTCCGCCGTCTGGGCGACAAGGGCGCCTCGATGGCCGGACCGTTGGCAATGGTGTCTGTCATTTTCTTCTGGGCAGCGCTACAGGCGGTCGGCTGGGCGCTGCTGATCTATCCTCACATTCCGCAGGGCTTCAGCTACTCCCCCGGCGTTGATCCTTCCCGATACAACGACTCTGCTGAGGCTCTCTACATATCCGCAGTCACCTTGACGACCTTGGGCTACGGTGATGTAGTCGCGGTGGACCCCGTCATCCGGTTGTTGTCGCCGTTGGAAGCATTGACCGGCTTCGCCCTGCTAACGGCCGCAGTCTCATGGTCCATGCAGATTTATCCAGCACTTGCCCGCCGTCGTGCGCTCGCGATCCGGCTGTCGCTGCTCCAGAACTCCGGCTACGCCTCAAAGCTGGACCAACTGGATGCTGCTGCCGTAACCAATACGCTGGAAGCAATCGTCGCAGACCTGGTGGAGATCAGGGTCGACCTCACTCAAACCTCGGAGTCCTACTACTTCTGGGAAGCCAACAAAGATCTGTCTTTGCCTGCTTCATTGTCCTACGCTGTCGATCTTGCTGACCAAGCGGGCCAGTCCTCGCGGCCCGCGGTGAAAATGGCGGCCGCGCTCCTTCACGATGCACTGGATTCTCTCGCCGCCTTCCTCAGCGACGAGTTCAAGAACGATGGCGGATCCACAGAGGAGATCTTTCAGTCGTATGCGAAGGATCACAGGTATCCGTACCGCAACGGAACCTGACAAACGCACCTCGCTTGCAGTTCAACAAGCGAGATGCGTCTGCCGCCCGCAGCGAACCGCCGAATCAATCAGTAACGGTGATGCTATCCGCGATAGCAGCCAATTGAGCGAACTCCTCGGACTGTGCATACGCTTCCGCTTCGGCCACCGAATCAAACTCCAGTGCGTTTCCCTGCTCGTACGGCGAAAACATGAATGAGGTGCTCAGTGACAGCAGGCCCATTTCAGGTCCGCTGATTGCGTTGTAGAGCATGCACGACTCTCCCGAGGACGGCTGATCGGCACCGATCAGGGACGGCGCGGCCAGCACCGGATCTCCCTCGAAGACGCGAAGCACGAACCGGGCGTCAACCTCAGCCCCTCCTGAACCCGTCACCGAAACTGGGATCGCGCCAACCTCCTCCCACGGCACCGGATCCTGCGCGCATGCACCACCGAGGCCACTGGCACTTGAGTGCTGCAGGTTTGCCACCTTCTGCCCCGCGGCGTTGACGAGGTCCACGCCCTGTGAAGCAGGTACAACTTCCCAATCGGCCCGGGTTTCGAAGACCACCCCTAGCTCCGGGAACTGGTGGGTCCGGCGCAGATCAGACAGCGACGGGCCAACACCGACGAGCGCCGGCCGCAGTTCGACAGGAATGCCCGCGGCAATGAAGCGCTGGTCCATGACTTCCTTAGGCGTGAGCCCCTCCGGGTGAGCGTGCGTGTCCCATTTCAGGACGGCTCCATAGGTGTCGATGTCCACGAGCCACTGCCCGTCTACACGCTTGGCGATGAAGAACCATGCGTTGCCGCCGTCCTTCGCTTCGGCCAGGTAGCCCTCGTCGGTCAGCTCCATGGCCATCCAGTCATCCGTGCACCCGATGACCGGGTAATGCTCCGGGTTGGACGTCAAGGGGGTCAGGCTCATGAAGTCGCTCCCCTGTTCCATCACCCTGTCGACGTCCTGAGCCCGGCATCCGACGTCCACTGGAGGGCCTGTGGGAACGCCGGTGGGTTCCGCCGTCGTCGTCGGCTGCGCTGTCTCGGAAGGCGCGGTTGATGGTGTCGGTTCTGCGGATGGGCTGGGCTCAACGGAGGGGACGGGGTCGGTGGTTCCAGCCGGTAGCGGTGACTTCGCGCCCAGCGATCCGCTGACGACGACGGCGCCCACCACCACAGCGGCGGCAGCTGCACCCGCGAGCGACACCGCAAGCGTACGGCGGCGCCGCAGCGGAACCACAACCGGTGCGTCATCGCTGAAGGCATCACTATCGAGTTCTGATTCCGGGGTTTCATCTCCGGCAAGCAGTGGAGGAATGTTCTCGGTTGGTGAGCCCGCTGATTCCTTCTCGGCGCGCATCGGATCAAGGTTGCGGATGAGGTTCTCTATGCGGTCCATTTCAGGCTTCTTCCTCTGCCAGCAGGCTGGCGGGCATCATCTGTGCGAACGCGGCTCGCGCTCGGTGCAGGCGGACTTTGGCGGCTGAGGCGCTGCATCCGAGCACCTCGCCCATGCCGGCTATGGACAGATCGTCCCAATAGGCCAGCAGGAGAATCTCGCGCTCCTTATCGCGTAACCGGAGCAGGGCGTCGGCGACAGCCTGCTGCTGCGCGCCGTGCCCGGCACGGGCGGCAATCACCACCGATTCACGAACCCGCTCCATCAGCTGCTCCGCCCGTTCCCGGCGACGGTATTCGTTGCCGATCACGTTGCGGGCAACTCTCAGGAGCCATGCCGGCGTCACTGAGGCCGCGTCCGGGTTCTTCTGCCAGGCGATGCGAAAGACATCGTTGGTCAGTTCCTCGGATGCTTCACGGCTGCTAATCCGGCGATGAATGAAGCGGAATACACGCTCGCGATGTTCCCGGTGCATCGCCGCGAACACATCGTCGTATCGCTGCAACACTGTCACCCCTGATGCTCGTATCCTGTCCATACTCCTCTTGTTTCCGCTCAGCCGGGAGAGGTTACAGGACGGTGGAATCAGAGGGCGCGGGGGTGTGCCGCAGCGTAGACTTCGCGGAGCGTGTCAGCGGTAACCAGCGTGTAAACCTGCGTAGTGGTCACGGAGGCATGCCCAAGCAGCTCCTGGACAACGCGGACGTCCGCGCCGCCCTGCAGCAGGTGGGTCGCGAAGGAATGGCGCAGCGTGTGTGGGGAAACCTCGCCGCTGACGTGGGCGCGCTCGGCCGCGGTTTTCAGGATGCTCCAGGCGCTCTGCCTGCTCAGCCTGCCACCGCGGAGGTTGAGAAACAGGGCCGGAGTGCTGTTCTTTGCTGTCGCGGTGGCGGCGAGCGAGGGCCGTGAACGCACCAGATAGGCATCCATGGCGCGGGCAGCATAGGAGCCGAGCGGCACGAGCCGTTCCTTGGACCCCTTGCCGAAGAGCCGTACGACTGCGGGCCCCTCCAACACCTCATCAACAGAAACGTCGTCGACGTCGAGTCCCACCGCCTCGCTGATACGGGCACCGGTGGAGTAGAGGAATTCAAGCAGTGCCCGGTCGCGGAGCCCGGCCGGCGTGGAGGTATCCACGGCCTCCAAAATGCGGGTCACCTCATCCACGGAGATCGCCTTCGGCAGCCGTTGGCCCGCCACAGGAGGGTGTACATCCTCTGCGGGATCGGTTGCAGTGGTTCCCTCAAGCGCCAGGAATCGATGGAAGCCGCGGACGGCAACCACCGTGCGGGCAGCGGAACGGGGACTCAGGGGCGCCTGACCATCTGCCCCGGTTGCCAGGCCCTGCGCGAAGGCGGAAACCAACTGACGGGTCACCCCTTCGATCAGATGTGCGTCCTGCGCGGCAAGGAAGCGCTGATACCGAAGCAGATCCCGCCGATAGGCGGCGAGCGTGTTGGCCGAGAGGCCCCGTTCCACCAGCATGTGCTG
This sequence comes from Arthrobacter pigmenti, assembly GCF_011927905.1. Taxonomy (NCBI): domain Bacteria; kingdom Bacillati; phylum Actinomycetota; class Actinomycetes; order Micrococcales; family Micrococcaceae; genus Arthrobacter; species Arthrobacter pigmenti. The sequence goes on along the minus strand of NZ_JAATJL010000001.1, from coordinate 1,189,038 downwards.
CAGGTACTCGCCCATCAGCCTGCCGGGAGCAGTGGTCTGCAGCTCGTCCTGGACGGGCGCTTGCACGCCCTCGGCCGTGGTCATGCCCGCAATACAGGGCCCGAGGGCCACGTGCCGTGCTGGCTCGGGTGCTCCGGCCATGGTGAATCGGCCGGACGGAGCGAACTGTAGCCGGCGAGCTTTGCGGCGGCCGCCGCGAGTACCGCAGCCGCGGCAGAAGGGCTGTGGATCCGGCCGCCGAGCACCGCGTCCACCGCGTCCTGCAGCGGAACCCACGCAAGTTCGATCTCCGCTTCCTCATGCGTGCGGGTGTGCCGCTCCTCGTGGGGCACTTCGGTGACGCCCTGCGCCAGATAGATTCGCAGCGCCTCACTGGATGATCCCGGTGAAAGGAACAGATCCGCCAGGACGTGCCAGGTGTCCGCAGTGACGTCCGCTTCCTCGGCGAGTTCGCGGGCTGCAGCGTCAACGAAGTCTTCGCCGTCCATGTCCAGCAGCCCCGTCGGGATCTCCCAGAGATCCATCCGGACCGGGTGCCGGTACTGGCGAATCAACAGGACGCGCTCCTTCTCGTCCATCGCCAGGATCGCAACGGCGCCGGGATGCTGGATGAACTCGCGGGTGATCGACTCGCCGTTGTCATTCAAGGTGAAAGTCTCGCGAAGGACATCCCAGACCTTGCCCTCGAAAACGGTGGATGTCTCCAGCAGCCTGCGGGGGCTTTGCCGGTCAGCTACCGCCGTGGTCCGCGGCTCCTCTTCCATGGCTCCTAGGCCTTGACGCCGCGCCGTGTCAGCGCCGCCTTCACCAGTCCGGCGAAGAGCGGGTGCGGGCGGGTGGGGCGGGAACTGAGTTCCGGATGTGCCTGCGTGGAAACGTAGTACGGGTGCGTCTGAGTTGGCAACTCCACGAATTCGACCAGTTTGCCGTCAGTTGTGGTCCCCGAGACCACTAGCCCGGCCGCTTCAAGCTTTTCGCGGTACTCATTGTTGACCTCGTACCGATGGCGATGGCGCTCGCTGACGTCCGTCCGGCCGTACGTCTTGGCAATCAATGAACCCTCCCGCAGCTTGGCATCCCAGAGGCCCAGGCGCATAGTTCCACCCATGTCCCCTTCTCCTGCCACAATGTCGAGTTGCTCCGCCATGGTGGCGATCACCGGGAAGTCGGTGTCAGGTTCGAACTCAGTGGACGAGGCCCCCTTGAGTCCAACGACGTTGCGGGCAAACTCGATGACCATGCACTGAAGGCCGAGGCACAGGCCCAGGGTAGGTACTCCGTTCTCCCTGGCATACCGCAGCGCGCCGAGCTTACCCTCGAGTCCACGGATTCCGAATCCGCCGGGAACACAGATAGCGTCTGCACCCTCAAGAGCCTTGGTGGCGCCCTCCTGCGTGGCGCATTCGTCGGACGGGACCCAGCGGATCTGTACCTTCGCCTTGTTGGCGAATCCGCCCGCACGCAGGGCCTCGGTGACTGAGAGATAGGCGTCCGGAAGGTCGATGTACTTACCCACCAGCGCGATTTCGACATGGTGCTTGGGGTAATGGACCGCATCCAGCAGCTTGTTCCACTTGGTCCAGTTCACGTCCTTGAACTTCAGGTCGAGCGCCTGGACAATGTACGCGTCCAGCCCCTGCGCGTGCAGGGTCTTGGGGATGTCGTAGATGCTCGGCGCGTCTGCCGCGTTGACGACGGCGTCGATATCGACGTCGCACATGCGGCCGATCTTGGCCCGCATCGCGTCGGGAACCTCACGGTCTGACCGGATGACGATCGCGTCCGGCTGAATACCGATGGAGCGCAGCATCGCGACCGAGTGCTGCGTCGGCTTGGTCTTCAGCTCCTGTGACGGGCCGATGTAGGGCACCAGGGAGACATGCAGGAAGAAGACGTTGTTCCGGCCAACGTCCTGGCGGACCTGGCGTGCGGATTCGAGGAAGGGCTGTGACTCGATGTCGCCGACCGTCCCCCCGATTTCGGTGATGATGACGTCGGGAGCCTTGCGGGATCCGGTGGGTTCCGCGGGCAGCCTCATGCGGCGCTTGATTTCGTCGGTAATATGCGGGATGACCTGCACAGTGTCGCCGAGATATTCTCCGCGGCGTTCCTTGGCGATGACGGTCGAGTAAATCTGGCCAGTGGTCACGTTTGCGGAGCCGTCGAGGCTCTCGTCGAGGAAACGCTCATAGTGGCCGATGTCGAGGTCCGTCTCCGCGCCGTCGTCGGTCACGAAGACCTCGCCGTGCTGGAACGGGTTCATAGTGCCGGGATCAACGTTGAGATACGGATCCAGCTTCTGCATGGTCACGGTGAGTCCGCGGGCCCTCAGCAGGTGTCCGAGGCTCGAAGCCGTCAGTCCCTTGCCCAGTGAGGACGCCACACCACCGGTGACGAAGATGTGCTTTGTAGTCTTGGAGGACTTTGAGAACCGGGAGATTGTTTGCTGCACCACGGAGTTCGAGCCTATCACCTGGCAGCTGTCCGCGCTGCATCCAGGAGAAGTTCCTCGGCGTGTGCCTGCGCGCTCGCTGACTCCTCCTGGCCTGCCAACATCCTCGCCAGTTCGCGAACCCGTTCCGACTCCGGCAGCACCTCGACGTCACTTGCCGTGAACCCGCCGTCGGCTGCCTTGCTCTTGGTGACGCGGATGTGGTGTGAGGCGAAGGCCGCGACCTGTGGAAGGTGGGTCACCACCACCACCTGCACGTGCCGCGCGAGCATCGCGAGTCTGCGGCCGATTTCGACGGCGGCCTTGCCTCCGACACCTGCATCCACCTCATCGAAAACGAAGGTCGGTACGGGGTCGACGGCGGCGAGGACCACCTCGATCGCGAGCATCACCCTGGATAGTTCGCCCCCGGAGGCGCCCTTGCCGAGCGGCCGCGGCGCTGAGCCGGCGTGCGGACGGAGGGAGAACCCGACGTCGTCGGCCCCCAGGACGCCCGGCGTGCCTGTTGGGGTGAGCCCGATGATGAGTTCAGCATCCGGCATCGCGAGTGCGCTCAACTCCTCGCTGACCCGTGCGGCGAGAACTTCTGCAGCGGCCCGGCGCAGGGCGCTGAGCACCCCGGCCTGATCCAGCACCTGGGCTTCAAGCTCGGCGGCTTCCTGCTGGAGCTGTTCGATCCGGTCGGAGTCCCCACCGATTTCGTCAAGCCGCTCGCGGCTGGTGGCTGCCCAGTCGAGCACCTCGCGAATGGTTGGCGCATACTTGCGGATCAGGACGTTGAGATCCGCGCGACGCGCCTCAACCTCCGCGAGCCGGCCAGGACCGTCGGAGTCCAGGGAGGAAGCATAGCCCGCCAATTCCGTGGAGATATCGGCCAGGACGTAGCCGACCTCGGCCAACCGCTCGGACAGGGCTGCCAGCTCGGCATCGTGAGCACCGACCGCAACAAGCTGCCGCTTGGCGGCATCCACCAGGGTGGTGGCATCGCCTGTCTCGGGGAATTCTCCGGACACCAGTGCCTGGTGCGCTGCCGCCGCTGCGGTCCGAAGCTCCTCGACGTTGCCGAGCTTCATGGCCTCAGCCTTCAGGGCTTCATCCTCATCCGGCTGCGGGTCGACGGCGTCGATCTCTTCCAATGCAGCCTGCAGCGACTCCGCTTCACGTAGCCGGTCCCGCTCCGCGCTGCGCAGCGTCTCCAGGGTTGCGGTTACATCCCGCCAGCGCCGATACGTTGCCTGATAGTTCCTCAACGCCTGACCGAGCTCGGGGCCACCGAATTTATCGAGCGCCTCGCGTTGGGCGGCAGCACCTCGCAGGCGGAGCTGATCCGATTGCCCGTGAACTACAACGAGCTTCTCCCCCACCTCCGCGAGCACGCCCGCTGGCGCGGACCTGCCGCCGACGTAGGCGCGGCTGCGTCCGTCGCTGTTTACGGTGCGTGCGAGAATGAGCCCGGCGCCGTCGTCGTACTCCTCTAGCTCCGCTCCGGCCTCAAGCGCGCGCTTGGCCGCGACGCTCTCGACATCGACCCTGAGCACTGCCTCCGCGGAGGCGCCCTTGGCTCCGAGACGTACCGCGCCGGCATCGGACCGCGCACCCATCAGCAGGCCGAGTGCTGAGAGCACCATCGTCTTCCCGGCGCCGGTCTCCCCGGTGACAACGGTGAACCCGGCCCCGAGGGACAGGGTGGCATCGGCAATTACGCCGAGGTCGCGGATTCGGATTTCCTCGATCATCGCGTTACTTCCGCCTCATGGCTTATGGGTCCGCGCCACCCCTGGGTTGGAAGTTCGAATTTGCGTACCAGGCGCTCCGAGAACGGCGTCTGATGGGTCCGCGCCAGCCGGACGGGAATCTCGGATCGGGTTGCCTCCACCCGCGCTCCCGGTGGCAGATCCACGGTTCGGCGGCCATCGCACCAGAGCACGCCGGAGGCGTCGGTGCGCGTCAGGATTTCGACTGCAAGCAACGACGACGGCGCCACCACCAGAGGTTTGGCGAAGAGTGCATGCGCGCTGATCGGTGCGACGAGGAGCGCTTCCACTTCGGGCCACACGACCGGTCCGCCCGAGGAAAAGGCGTAGGCAGTGGAGCCGGTCGGTGTTGCCAGGACAACGCCGTCGCACCCGAAGGAACTCACGGGCCGTCCGTCCACCTCAAGGACCACTTCGATCATGCGCTCGCGGTTTGCCTTCTCGATGGCTGCCTCGTTGAGTGCCCAGGTCTGTGCGGCAAGCTGGTCTCCGCGCCACACCTTGACGTCGATGGCCATCCGCTCCTCCACGGTGTAGTCCTTATCGACGACCCACCGGACGGCCTCCGCGAGATCAGCCCGCTCGCTTTCGGCGAGGAAGCCGACATGGCCAAGGTTGACCCCAAGCAGTGGGACATCGGTACCGCGAACCAGTTCAGCGGCTCGCAGTATGGTCCCGTCACCGCCGAGGACCATGCCAAGCTCAATATCGCTCAGCTCGACATCGGCCCCCAGCGCCTCTGTGGGAGCGGCGAGCATGCCATATTCGGCTTGGATGTCGCGCAGTTCCTCCGCCCGCATCACCGGCGACAGCCCCGCTGCGTGCAGGCGGGTACAGGCCTCCTGGGCGGCGGCCATGGCGTCGTGGCGGCCTGTATGGGCGAGTACCAGTATGCGTCTAGTCATCACGTTCCGTTGTATCAGGTGGGGACGGCGTCACGCATTGCCGACGGGCGCGAACGCAGCGCTTCCTCCCACGATGTCGTGGGCAAGGGTCGCCCCGTCCTTCTCGATCCTAGGCACGATTCCGCGCTCCGGCACCTTTATCCACACGAAGAACTCCACATTTCCGTTCTGGCCGGGAAGCGGACTCCGCGCGATGGACTCCACCTCCAGGCCCAACTGGATGGCCGAACGAACCACCACGACGACGGCGCTGCGCCGCCGAGCTTCGTCCGTCACCACACCGGTCCGGCTGAGCGCGGTCCTTCCGACTTCGAACTGCGGTTTCACCATCAGTACCAGTGCCCCGCCGTGCCGGGTGGCCCGCGCGAGCGGTTCCATCACCAGGGTCAGTGAAATGAAGGAGAGGTCCGCGACAGTCAGGTCCACCTGCCCGCCGATCGCAGCCGGTTCGAGGAAGCGGACGTTGAGTCCCTCGTGCACGCGGACTCGTGGGTGGGTGCGCAGCTGCTCCACCAGTTGGCCGTGCCCAACATCCACCGCCACAACTTCACGTGCGCCGCGCCGCAGGAGCACGTCCGTGAATCCGCCCGTGGATGCGCCCGCGTCGAGGCATCTCCGGTCCCGCACCTGAACTTCAGGGAAGGCGGACAGCGCACCGTCGAGCTTGTGCCCTGCACGGCTCAGGAAGTCGGGGCTTTCACTGTCCGTCACCAGTAGTTTGTCAGTTTCCGTGACGGACTGGGAGGCCTTGTGTAGCGTGGCTCCGTCACGCCGTACGCGCCCGTCCGCAATCAGCTGCGCTGCGTGCGACCGTGAGCGTGCGAGTCCCCGGACGACGAGGGCCTGATCCAGGCGTGCCACGTTCAGTCCTGGTCGGCATTGAGTTCGGCGAGCAGATCGTCGTGAAGACGCTCATAAGCTGCGGGTTGCGCCGTCTCATCAAGATCCGCGATGTCTGCCAGCCCGGTCATGAGCTCGGTCACCGCAGCATCATTGGTGGCCTGCACGGACGTGGGGTATGTCGGCAGTGTGCCTTCCAGCAGCGAACCCTGCTCAGAAGGGAACGGATCAGCTGGCCCCATCTCCGGTCCTCACTTCCAATCGCTCAATAGGTCTTCGACGGTTCGCGGACGAACTCCAGGGGTGGGAATAATGCTCGGTCCTGGTGTGGTTTGGACGTCCACCAGGCGGCACACGCTGCACGCCAGGTATCCACGCTGTCCCGTTCACCGTCCATTATGACGACGCCGTCCCGGACCTGCGCGCTCGACTCACCGCACGTGAAGATTCCGAGTTCCTCGTGAATCACCGGGTACGGCTTGTGCAGTTCACCGAGATTGCCAAGCAGATAGGTGGGCCGCTGGTCGGATACCGCCGCGAGTGCGCTCTCCACGGTGTCCACTCCCGTGAGCACCAGGGCGGTGGCCAGACCGGCCCGGTTACCGCCGAGTATGTCGGTATCAAGCCTGTCCCCGACAACGAGAGCCATGTTTACGCCGAGGTGGCTCGCCGCCGTTCTGAACAACTGCGCTTCGGGCTTGCCTGCGACAAGCGGTTGTTTGCCGGTTGCGGCGCTCACGGCGGCAACCAGCGTGCCGTTGCCGGGTGCGATACCGCGGGCCTGCGGGATGGACATATCCGTGTTGGTGGCCACCCAGACGGCTCCCCCAGCGACAGCGAAGGCCGCTTCTGCGAGGTCCTTCCACCCGAGGGTGGGCTCGAACCCCTGAATTACGGCATCCGGCAACGGGTCGGCTGTGGACACCGGTACAAGGCCCTGCTCCGCCACGTGTTGCGCGAGGATAGCGCTGCCCGTCACCAGCACCGAAGCGCCCCGGGGCACGATTCCGGCCAACAGCTCCGCACCGGCCAAAGCTGAACCGTAAACCTGCCGGGCCTCAGCCGGAGCACCCAGCTCGCGTAGGTGGGCGGCGACCTCCGCAGAGGACCGCGAGGCGTTGTTCGTGATGTAAGCCAACGCAACACCCGCGCCAGCGAGTCCCTCCAGAGCGTCGATGGCACCGGGAATAGCGGCAGGACCGGCGTACACCACGCCGTCGAGGTCTGCGAGCAACGCTCCGAACCCCTGGACGAGAGTGGCTGCACCGCTACTATTCACTGTCACGCTGCTCCGGTTCATCTGCGCCGTTGAGCATGCCCGGCGTCTCTTCTTCGGGCGTCTCTGTTGCCTGCTCCCCTGATACCTGTTCCTCTGTTGCGGGTGAGCCCTCAGCGACAGGCGGGGTGACGCCGTCGTCGGGTGTCCCGGCAGCGATGCTCTGGACTGTGCCCGCGGCGGCCCTGTGGTCAAGCTCCGCCTCTTCGTCGTCACCGGTGAGGTCAATGATGTCCGGATCAGCAAACGCTCCGACTCCCAGGGCGTTCTCGGCAATCTCTGCCTGACGTCGCCAGGACGCAGCGTCCTCCGCCCTTCCCGCTGCTTCCAGGGCATCCGCGTAGGCGCGGAAGAGCCGGGGGCTGTAACTGAAGGCGCGGTTTTTGGTCAGCTGCGGAATCTCCAAGGCAGCCACTGCTGCTTCCAGCTGTCCGAGGTCGGTCCGGGCCCCCGAAACGACGATGGCAAGCTCTACCTTTCCAGCGGCGTCGAGCGTTGTGGCGTCCTCGGAACGGGCCAGATCCAGCGCCCGGTCCGGACGCCCGAGGCCCCTCTCACAGTCGGCCATGACGGGCAGGTGGTCATTGGAACCGCTGATACGCCGGTAGGTACGGAACTCGCGTAGAGCCTCACCATAGTGGCCCGCTGCGTATGCCGTAAGCCCTACGGCTTCGCGGACGACGGCGAGCCTGCCACCTCGTCTGCTTGCAGCCAGCGCATGTTGGAAGGCGAGCTCGGGATCATCCTCGATCAGGCGGCCCGCCATCACGAGGTGCTTTCCAACCCACAGCGCACTGCGTTCCTCGAGATTGCGGATTTGCGCCCGCGTCACCTTGTCCAGTTCGCTTCCGGTGACGTCTTCGTCGATCTCCGGGGAGCGTTCGCGGTCGGGCCGATTCGCGCTGCGAAGGTCCCGTGCATTATGTGGTCGGCTGAACGGTGCATCCGCGGGGCCATTCTCTGAGGACGAGCGCTCTGGCCTGCGGGAGCGGTCGCTGGTGCGGCGCTCGCCACCTCGGAACTCGTCACCGAATTTCCGCGCCCCGGTGTCCCGCCCGTAAGACGAACCGCCCCGAGCAGGACCATCATGCCGCTGCCCGCTTCTCTCAGGGCGCGCCGATCCGCCTGCGTCGTTACCGCGATACGGGCGGCGCTCATCACCCGTTGACTGTGGTCGGCTATCCCTGTCCCTGCCCCTGTCGCTGGAGTGGTCCCAGCGGTCGCCGCCTTCACGGGGTTTCCGACGCTCGCCTACACCGGGTTCCCGGCGTTGCCCTGCGGCACCACCGCTCCCCCTGCTGAAGTCATTGGAGTCCCGACGTCCACCGCTGCGTTCGGAACCACCTCCGCTGCGGTACCCGCGGCCCTGGGAACGATCGTCATTGCGCTGTGGTCCCCCCTCACCCGTTCGTGAGGGACGATCCTGCCAGGAACCGCCGCGGTTCCCCGCCTGGGACCGGCGCTCGGTAGAACCGGAGTCATTGCGTTGGCCACGTTCCGGGCGTGCATCCTGCCCACGGCGCTCACCACTATCGCGGGAATAACCGCCCGAACCGCGGCGGGCGGTACCTTCCGAGTCTTTGCGGGGTCCGTCGGGCGAGCCCGGTTCGCGACGGTTGAAGCCCCGACGTTCGCCACCCGCACTGTTGGAATCGCGCGAGCCAGGGGTCTCTTTACGCCATCCTTCACGACGTCCGTCGTTCTTTCCGGAATTACGGTCCTGATCAGCCATGGCAGCACAATTCCTCTCGTCATGAGCTGACCTGACTTAGGTGCCGGACGCTCTCGCTGTTGATATATGTGGGATGTAGAGGGATTACCTCTCTACCCTCCCATTGTAGGGAGACCCTGCCGGTGATGCGCAGGGCGTTAAATGGCTGAGGCCCCGACTGCTGTGTCGGAGCCTTAGCGCTAATGGTTGTCCGGCGGTGTCCTACTCTCCCACACTCTCTCGGGTGCAGTACCATCGGCGCTGTGGGTCTTAGCTTCCGGGTTCGGAATGGGACCGGGCGTTTCCCCCACGCTATGACCGCCGTAACCTTTTTACCCGTCCCCCGTTGTTCACCTGTGTGGGTGGTTGTGGGGGTGGGAAGTTTGTGGTTACAACTTGTGTGTATGTAGTTGTGTTGTTGGTTGTTTCCCTGGGTACCGGCCCCGCCTTTGCCCGCCGTGTGGTGGGTTGGGTTGGGGGGGGGTGGGGTTGTTGGTTGGGAACCGCATAGTGGACGCGTAGCATTATGTGTTTTGTGTGGTGTCAAGTTATCGGCGTATTAGTACCGGTCAGCTTCACGAGTCGTTAGTCCTCGCTTCCACATCCGGCCTATCAACCCAGTGGTCTGGCTGGGGGCCTCTCACACGTTATGTGTATGGAAATCTCATCTTGAAGCAGGCTTCCCGCTTAGATGCTTTCAGCGGTTATCCCATCCGAACGTAGCTAATCAGCGGTGCACTTGGCAGTACAACTGACACACCAGAGGTTCGTCCGTCCCGGTCCTCTCGTACTAAGGACAGCCCTTCTCAAATTTCCTACGCGCGCAGCGGATAGGGACCGAACTGTCTCACGACGTTCTAAACCCAGCTCGCGTACCGCTTTAATGGGCGAACAGCCCAACCCTTGGGACCTACTCCAGCCCCAGGATGCGACGAGCCGACATCGAGGTGCCAAACCATGCCGTCGATATGGACTCTTGGGCAAGATCAGCCTGTTATCCCCGAGGTACCTTTTATCCGTTGAGCGACGGCCATTCCACAATGTGCCGCCGGATCACTAGTCCCGACTTTCGTCCCTGCTTGAGATGTCTCTCTCACAGTCAAGCTCCCTTGTGCACTTACACTCGACACCTGATTGCCAACCAGGCTGAGGGAACCTTTGGGCGCCTCCGTTACTTTTTGGGAGGCAACCGCCCCAGTTAAACTACCCATCAGGCACTGTCCCTGACCCGGATTACGGGCCGAAGTTAGATATCCAGAGTGACCAGAGTGGTATTTCAACGATGACTCCACCCGAACTAGCGTCCGGGTCTCACAGTCTCCCACCTATCCTACACAAGCCACACCGAACACCAATACCAAACTATAGTGAAGGTCTCGGGGTCTTTCCGTCCTGCTGCGCGTAACGAGCATCTTTACTCGTAGTGCAATTTCGCCGAGTTTATGGTTGAGACAGCGGGGAAGTCGTTACTCCATTCGTGCAGGTCGGAACTTACCCGACAAGGAATTTCGCTACCTTAGGATGGTTATAGTTACCACCGCCGTTTACTGGGGCTTAAATTCCCAGCTTCGCACCACGAGGGTGCTAACCGGTCCTCTTAACCTTCCAGCACCGGGCAGGAGTCAGTCCGTATACATCGTCTTGCGACTTCGCACGGACCTGTGTTTTTAGTAAACAGTCGCTTCCCCCTGGTCTCTGCGGCCCCGATCCGCCTCCCCACAGCACGTGTGGTTCACGGTTGGGGCCCCCCTTCTCCCGAAGTTACGGGGGCATTTTGCCGAGTTCCTTAACCATAATTCTCTCGATCGCCTTAGTATTCTCTACCTGATCACCTGTGTCGGTTTGGGGTACGGGCAGTTAGAACCTCACGCCGATGCTTTTCTAGGCAGCATAGGATCATCGGATCCCCACCAAAAGTGGGGCCCATCGGGTCTCAGAGACGGTATCAAAACCAGGACCACGGATTTACCTATGACCCCTCCTACATCCTTAGACCGGGACAACCATCGCCCGGCCCGACTACCTTCCTGCGTCACACCTGTTAATACGCTTACCTCCCAAGATCAGGTCCCACGCGCCCCACCAACACTGGGTCCGAAGACCACGGGGAGATGGTTAGGGTGGTTAGTATCCCTTGTTCAGTATGGGCGGTTCTTCACCGGTACGGGAATATCAACCCGTTGTCCATCGACTACGCCTGTCGGCCTCGCCTTAGGTCCCGACTTACCCAGGGCAGATTAGCTTGACCCTGGAACCCTTGATCATTCGGCGGACGGGTTTCTCACCCGTCTTTCGCTACTCATGCCTGCATTCTCACTCGTGTAGGCTCCACCGCTGGTTTACACCGCGACTTCACTGCCCACACGACGCTCCCCTACCACTCCAAACACCTGAACAACCCCCAAAAAGGGGTAGCTAGATTATTGTTTGAAATCCACAACTTCGGCGGTGTACTTGAGCCCCGCTACATTGTCGGCGCGGAATCACTTGACCAGTGAGCTATTACGCACTCTTTCAAGGATGGCTGCTTCTAAGCCAACCTCCTGGTTGTCTAAGCAACTCCACATCCTTTCCCACTTAGCACACGCTTAGGGGCCTTAGTTGGTGGTCTGGGCTGTTTCCCTCTCGACTATGAAGCTTATCCCCCACAGTCTCACTGCTGCGCTCTCACTTACCGGCATTCGGAGTTTGGCTGACGTCAGTAACCTTGTAGGGCCCATCGGCCATCCAGTAGCTCTACCTCCGGCAAGAAACACGCAACGCTGCACCTAAATGCATTTCGGGGAGAACCAGCTATCACGAAGTTTGATTGGCCTTTCACCCCTACCCACAGCTCATCCCCTCCATTTTCAACTGAAGTGGGTTCGGTCCTCCACGACGTCTTACCGTCGCTTCAACCTGGCCATGGGTAGATCACTTCGCTTCGGGTCTAGATCACGCCACTGAATCGCCCTATTCAGACTCGCTTTCGCTACGGCTACCCCACACGGGTTAACCTCGCGACGTAACACTAACTCGCAGGCTCATTCTTCAAAAGGCACGCCATCACCCCAACACCCATAAATGGATGGAAGCTCTGACGGATTGTAGGCACACGGTTTCAGGTACTATTTCACTCCCCTCCCGGGGTACTTTTCACCTTTCCCTCACGGTACTGGTCCGCTATCGGTCATCAGGGAGTATTTAGGCTTACCAGGTGGTCCTGGCAGATTCGCACGGGATTTCTCGGGCCCCGTACTACTTGGGATACTCTCCAAGCGGCAGCACGCATTACAGCTACGGGACTCTCACCCACTCCGGTCGGGCCTTCAAACCCGTTCACCTATACGCCTGCACTCACTTCACCAGCCCGGCAGAACTGATACGGAAAGTCCCGCAACCCCAGAGATGCAACGCCCGCCGGCTATCACACACCACTGGTTTAGCCTCATCCGCGTTCGCTCGCCACTACTAACGGAATCACTATTGTTTTCTCTTCCTGTGGGTACTGAGATGTTTCACTTCCCCACGTTCCCCCCACGTACCCTATGTGTTCAGATACGGGTCACCACGTCGCACCAAGTACGCGCAGCAGGGTTTCCCCATTCGGACATCCTGGGATCAAAGTTCGGTTATCAACTCCCCCAGGCTTATCGCAGATTCCCACGTCCTTCTTCGGCTCCTGATGCCAAGGCATCCACCGTGTGCCCTTAAAAACTTGACGAACACACACAACCAACACCAGAAGACAACACGCCACCCCCACCACACAGGCAGAAACAACGAATCACCATCCACGACGATTGCGTGCATACACAAAAAATAAGATGCTCGCGTCCACTATGCAGTTCTCAAACAACAACCCCAGTAAACACACCACCCACACCCAACCCCCAAAAAAGGAAGCCAAACAAGTGCAGGCAAGTCATGCCCAGGAAAACCAGAAACCCCACAAACCAAACCCCCACACCCACACAACGTGCGAGATCCAAAGGGGGTCAGGCTCCTGTTGCCTCAGGACCCAACAGTGTGCCAAACGATGAAACCACCACCACCAACCACGCCTTTCCACAACCCACGCACCCCAACCCCAAAAGGGAAAGGAAAACACAGATCCGTACTCAACCCAGCCAGCACCAGCAGCCACCACAATTCGTTGATATTCCACCCATGAGCACCCACCGCAGAACAAACGCCTGCGCAATGGGCTAACTCCTGACAACCCCCACCACCCCACAACGAGGCAGCAGAAAAAGCTGTTAGGCGCTCCTTAGAAAGGAGGTGATCCAGCCGCACCTTCCGGTACGGCTACCTTGTTACGACTTAGTCCCAATCGCCGGTCCCACCTTCGACAGCTCCCTCCCACAAGGGGTTAGGCCACCGGCTTCGGGTGTTACCAACTTTCGTGACTTGACGGGCGGTGTGTACAAGGCCCGGGAACGTATTCACCGCAGCGTTGCTGATCTGCGATTACTAGCGACTCCGACTTCATGAGGTCGAGTTGCAGACCTCAATCCGAACTGAGACCGGCTTTTTGGGATTAGCTCCACCTCACAGCATCGCAACCCTTTGTACCGGCCATTGTAGCATGCGTGAAGCCCAAGACATAAGGGGCATGATGATTTGACGTCGTCCCCACCTTCCTCCGAGTTGACCCCGGCAGTCTCCCATGAGTCCCCGGCATAACCCGCTGGCAACATGGAACGAGGGTTGCGCTCGTTGCGGGACTTAACCCAACATCTCACGACACGAGCTGACGACAACCATGCACCACCTGTAAACCGGCCACAAGTGGCCGACACATCTCTGCGCCGTTCCGGTTCATGTCAAGCCTTGGTAAGGTTCTTCGCGTTGCATCGAATTAATCCGCATGCTCCGCCGCTTGTGCGGGCCCCCGTCAATTCCTTTGAGTTTTAGCCTTGCGGCCGTACTCCCCAGGCGGGGCACTTAATGCGTTAGCTACGGCGCGGAAAACGTGGAATGTCCCCCACACCTAGTGCCCAACGTTTACGGCATGGACTACCAGGGTATCTAATCCTGTTCGCTCCCCATGCTTTCGCTCCTCAGCGTCAGTTAATGCCCAGAGACCTGCCTTCGCCATCGGTGTTCCTCCTGATATCTGCGCATTTCACCGCTACACCAGGAATTCCAGTCTCCCCTACATCACTCAAGTCTGCCCGTACCCACCGCAGATCCGGAGTTAAGCCCCGGACTTTCACGGCAGACGCGACAAACCGCCTACGAGCTCTTTACGCCCAATAATTCCGGATAACGCTTGCGCCCTACGTATTACCGCGGCTGCTGGCACGTAGTTAGCCGGCGCTTCTTCTGCAGGTACCGTCACTTTCGCTTCTTCCCTACTGAAAGAGGTTTACAACCCGAAGGCCTTCATCCCTCACGCGGCGTCGCTGCATCAGGCTTGCGCCCATTGTGCAATATTCCCCACTGCTGCCTCCCGTAGGAGTCTGGGCCGTGTCTCAGTCCCAGTGTGGCCGTCCACCCTCTCAGGCCGGCTACCCGTCGTCGCCTTGGTAGGCCATTACCCCACCAACAAGCTGATAGGCCGCGAGTCCATCCAAAACCACAAAAGCTTTCCACCAACCACCATGCGATGATCAGTCATATCCAGTATTAGACCCAGTTTCCCAGGCTTATCCCAGAGTCAAGGGCAGGTTACTCACGTGTTACTCACCCGTTCGCCACTAATCCCCGATGCAAGCACCGGATCATCGTTCGACTTGCATGTGTTAAGCACGCCGCCAGCGTTCATCCTGAGCCAGGATCAAACTCTCCGTAAAAAAATACGAACACAACACAAACCCCCCGGAAAAAGAAGGATCCACGCTGCACAAAATCTGAAACCAGCCAAAAAACCAGCCACCCCACAGAGGTGAGGCGACCAGCAAATCAACCAATCAAAAAACAATCGGTATCAACAAACATGGCACACTATTGAGTTCTCAAACAACAGAAGCAATTCACATAATCTGTAATTCTTATTTACATTTCCGTGCTGCGTTGTTACTAAATCTAATTCATCCGAATTCTTTCTGTCAAATCGGCCTCTAGGCCGAAATTCGATGAAACAAATTCGAATCCACCCACCAAAAAAGACCGGAACTTTGGGCTTTTGCGCTCAGCGCACGCCCGAACCGTTTGGTTTTAGGAGGGGGTTGTTGCCACTCACCGGCGGCAACTCAGAAAACTTTACACGGACAGTCAGGTCCGTGCAAATCCCTCTGGCTAGGGCCGGACCTCAACAGTTGCAAGGTTCCTTTTTCCGCGTCGAAGCAGCAAAAACCGCCCGTGCAGCAGCCTGTCCGGAGTGATTGCCGTCTCGGATTCGGACACCTTCTCGTTGTTCACGTAGGCCCCGCCCTCCGTAACAGTTCGTCGCGCAGCCGAGTTGCTCGCGGCCAGGCCGCTCGCAACAAGCAACTCGATGATGCCGAGGGCATCTCGGCTCACTGTTGCACTCGGGAGTTCGGCGGTCGCTGCCCGGAGGGTGCTCTCATCCAGTTCCCGAAGATCGCCCTGACCGAATAACGCCGCCGAAGCCGCAATGGCCTTCTCTGTCGCCTCAACTCCGTGGACCAGCGAAGTCACATCGTAGGCAAGCGTCCGCTGGGCAGTTCGTAGATGCGGCCGGTTCACCACTTCCTCGGCAAGTTCCTCGATCTCCGCCCGACTACGGAAGGTGAAGATCTTGAGCCGAGCAATCACGTCGGCGTCGGAAGCGTTGAGCCAGAACTGGTACATGGCGTAAGGCGTTGTCATCGCCGGATCCAGCCAGATGGCGTTTCCCTCGCTCTTGCCGAACTTGGTGCCATCTGAATTGGTGATCAGGGGCGTGCCGATCGCATGGACTGATTTGCCTTCTACCTTCCGGATCAGCTCGGTCCCACTGGTTAGGTTGCCCCACTGATCGGAACCGCCGGTCTGCAGGACGCAGTTGTAGTCACGGTAGAGGTGAAGGTAGTCCATGCCCTGAAGTACCTGGTAGCTGAATTCCGCGTAACTGATGCCTTCATCCGAGTTCAACCGCGAGGCGACAACATCCTTCTTGAGCATCGTGCCCACACGGAAGTACTTGCCGATGTCCCGCAGGAAGTCGATAGCGCTCATGGGCGCCGTCCAGTCAAGATTGTTGACCATTCGCGCGGCGTTGGTCCCCTCAAAACTGAGGAACCGCTGCACCTGGCCCTGTAGGTACCCCACCCACTCAGCGACGGTTTCCTTGGTGTTCATGGTCCGCTCCGCGGAGGGCTTCGGATCCCCCACAAGACCGGTGGAACCTCCAACCAGGCCAAGCGGTGCGTGGCCCGCCAACTGCAGCCGACGCATGGTCAGGAGCTGCACTAGATTTCCCAGGTGCAGGCTCGGCGCGGTCGGGTCGAATCCACAGTAGTAGGTGATCGGCTCACCGGCCAGAAGCTTCTCGAGCTCCACCTCATCAGTGGAGACGTGAACCAGGCCCCGCCACTTCAACTCCTGCCAGAGGGTCTCGAAGGAGCTGTCATTCTGTTGACCGGTCATGGCTGAGCCCGAAATTTCTGTTGGTTGACGCACAGGATCAAAATATCAGCCCTCAATGCCCTCTGGAACTTCGCCGGTCGCGATGAGGCGCAACCGCTGCGTTGGACGGGTCATTGCGACATACAAATCGCCGATCCTGACCGAATCCGGTTTCAGCATCTCGGCGGGCTCCAGCACAATCACGACGTCAAACTCGAGTCCCTTGGCCTCACGGGGAGTGATGACCACGATGTCCTGGCCCAGCCCTCCGGCACCGAGACCCACGCGGTCGCCGTAGACTTTCCTCACCGCGGCGCGCACCTCCCCGATCAACCGCACGGGCGCGATCACTGCAAGCAACCCGTCCGCAGCAACTTCCAGCTCCTTAGGCAGCGCGTCGAGCAAAGCGGGCACAAGCTCGGAAGCCCGGTTGACCACCGGATCCCAGCGACCGTCCCGGACTGCCTTCGGCGCCGACACGACGAGCCCCGCCGCGTTGGCCATCCGTACCGCGGCCTCGGCGATCTGGGCCGGCGTGCGGTAGTTGACCGTCAGCTCCTCCAGCTGCCAGCGGTCCCCCACGAATGGTTCGAGTGCCTGCTGCCACGAGTGCGATCCGGCGGTGGAGCTGGTCTGCGCGATATCGCCGACGACGGTGAACGATTTGACGGGGCACTTGCGCATCAGCAGGCGCCAGTGCATGGGCGAGAGTTCCTGCGCCTCATCCACGACAACGTGACCGTACGCCCACGTCCTGTCACTGGATGCACGCTCCGCAGCCGTGAGGCGTGCGTCAGCAACCACGTTGTGTTCGGCAAGCGCCTCCGCGGTCAGCACACCGTCGACGCCGGCGTCAGCAAGTGAAGCACTCACGTTTTCAAGCGCGCGTTCCGCATTGGCGAGGTCACGGCGTCGTTCCTGTTCCTTTTCCGCGGCGTTTCGCCCGGCCGAGGCATCCAGCTCGCCAAGCAGTTCAGCCGCCTCATCCAGCAGCGGGACATCGGCCTCCGTCCACGTGGCGTCCTCCGGGCGCTGCATGAGAAACCGCTCGGCGTCCGTCAGGTGGGGCGCCGCGGCTTCGAGTTGAGCCGGCTTGCTGAAGAGGTCGCGAAGGAGCTTCTCCGGCGTCATCGGCATCCAGGCAAGGTTGAGCGCAATTCTTACATCCCTGGAGGTGCGCACGTCCTCAGCCAGATATGAGCGGTCCGCTGTGTTGCCCGCCCCTGACGATTCCTCCAGCTGCTCCGTCAGTTGCTCGGTCAGTTCGCGCAGCATGATCTTCACGAAGGTGGCCCGCGCTTCGTTGTGCGGCTTACCTGTGGCCCGTGCCCGGTCGCGTGCGCGCCGTACCTGGCGCGGGGTCAGCGTGAGGATGCTTCCTTCGACGTTGAGCTTCCGGTTCTCCGCGGGAATGCGTTGACGGTTCGCGACAGCGCGCTTGATCACCGCGGCCATCTCAAGCCTGCCCTTGAGTTCCGCAACCGCCTCGTCAGCCTCCGGTTCGGCATGGATGCCGGGCATCAGGCTGCCGACGCTCGCCATCACGACGCCGGTTTCGCCGAGGGATGGAAGCACCCGCTCGATGTACTTCATGAACGCGTCAGTTGGCCCCACCAACAGGACACCGGCAGACTTCAACCGTTCCCGGTGTGTGTAGAGAAGATAGGCCGCGCGGTGCAGGGCGACGGCCGTCTTGCCCGTGCCGGGTCCACCCTGGACGACGACGACGCCGGGCAGCGGGGCGCGGATGATCCGGTCCTGTTCGGCCTGGATGGTGCCAACGATGTCCGACATCTGGCCGGTGCGTCGCGAGTTCAGCGCGGCCAGCAGCGCCCCTTCCCCCTGCAGGGAGCCCGAGTCGGTCAGCATGGAGGCATCCAGGACGTCGTCCTCGATGGCAGCTACGTCCCGGCTGGAGAGGA
This sequence comes from Arthrobacter pigmenti, assembly GCF_011927905.1. Classification (NCBI taxonomy): domain Bacteria; kingdom Bacillati; phylum Actinomycetota; class Actinomycetes; order Micrococcales; family Micrococcaceae; genus Arthrobacter; species Arthrobacter pigmenti. The sequence goes on along the minus strand of NZ_JAATJL010000001.1, from coordinate 1,170,684 downwards.
TGAGGTGCCGGCGTCGTCGTACTCCCATCCGTTCGAAAGCCGTCGCCTGGTAGAACGTGCCGGCTTCAGGCGCCCGCCAGTCGACCATGAGCTGCTGGAGGTCTTCGGTGGAGAGGCCGATCCGCCCGATGTAACGTTCCTCACCGGAATCGAGGTCCAGGCGGCCGAAGACCAGGCGGTCGTCAACCGCGTTCAACTGCGCAAGGCGGTCCTCGTACATGGTGGCGAACGCGTCACGCTCGGATCGGTTCTGGTGTGAGCCCGCGGCAATCGTCCGCCGGACCTGGTCCAGTTGACGTTGTTTTTCGGCGCGCAGTTCATCGAGCCGCCGGTACAGGCCGGCCACATAGGTGCGCTCGTGTTCCAGCTCATTGTGGGCTGAAGACAATTCAGGCATTGTGCGTTCCCTCTCGCCAAGGCGGACCGTCAATTCTATCCCGGGTGCGCTGAATTTCCATGAACGTGCCCGCGAAATGGCCCTCAAGCGGTTCGATCAGTGCCAGGTGCGCGGCCGACTTCCCGGTCATGGAGTTCCCACTGTCCGGCGCACACGTGGTTTCGCCGCCCGGTACACGGACACGCTGGGCTCGCCCGCGAGCCAGAACCGCCACGGGTAGGAGGAGGAACCGCCGGAACCGCTGACGCCGACCCGCGGCCCGGTCGCGATCGCGGAAGCATCGGTCGGCTGCACGGGAAGTTCGAGCCGAAGCCGTTCGCCGAACACGTCGGCGCCGTTGAGCTCACGGTCGATACCCAGCGCCTGGGCGAGCCGGGCCGGCCCGCGCGCGAGGTCGCGATCTGTCTTCGGGTGGCCGCGCCGTCGTCGTGCTGTCTCCAGGCCGCCGACGACGACGCCCGCGCGCAACAGCAAACCGGTCGCTTGTCCGGGCACGCCGCACACGACGTTGGCACAGTAGTGCATTCCGTAGGTGAAGTAGACGTACAGGTGCCCGGCCTCTCCGAACATGCTGGCGTTGCGGGCGGTCTGCCCCCGGAACGCGTGGGAACCGGGGTCCTCCGAGCCCATGTAAGCCTCTACTTCGGTCACACGGACGGTGACCGGGTCGACGCCGTCTTCGTGCGTGATGAGCGCGCCCAACAGCAACGGCGCTACGTCGATGGCCGGACGCGCCAGCCGGCTGCGTTCAGAGGCTGATTCCACGGATCGACCGTATCAATACCGGTCCAGAACCTACTTACGGCGATGTCCGATTTCCGCTAGCAGCGACCCGTCGCAGCCTGCGAGGATGAGGGCATGGACTTTTGGCAGCGGTACCGGGCGATCGATTCGAGGGACACCCGCTTCGATGGGCAGTTCGTCACAGCCGTCGCAACGACGGGCATCTACTGCCGCCCGTCCTGCCCTGCCCGGACGCCCAAGCCGTCGAACGTAACGTTCTACCCGACGTCGGCGGCAGCCCATGAAGCGGGTTACCGCGCCTGCAAACGGTGCCTCCCGGAAGCCGTTCCCGGCACACCGGAGTGGAATTTGCGCTCCGACACCGCGGCCCGGGCGATGCGGCTGATTGCCGACGGCGAAATCGACCGCAGCGGTGTGCCTGGACTGGCGCGACGGGTGGGGTACTCAACCCGGCAACTCGGGCGGATCCTCGCACAGGAACTGGGGGCCGGTCCGCTCGCCCTGGCACGGGCCTATCGTGCCCAGACGGCGCGGGCCCTTTTGACTGCCACCGATATGGCATTGTCCGACGTGGCTTTTGCTTCCGGTTTCAACAGCATCCGGCAGTTCAACGAGACCATCCAGGAAGTGTACGACCTCTCCCCCACTCAACTGCGTGAGCGCAGCCGGCGGACCTCGCATGCATCGACCGCTAGCGGAGCGCCGACATCGCTCAGCCTGACGCTTCCCCTCCGGCCCCCATACGACGACGGCGTATTCGCCTTTCTGCGGGCGCGCGCCGTCGACGGGGTTGAGCAGGCGACAGCGGACAGCTACGCGCGACTGGTCCGGTTACCAGGCGGAGAGGGCTGGTTCAGTGCCCGTCCCGGCGCTGGCGGGCTGGACGTTTCGGTCATGGTGGAGAAGCTGAAGGACCTGCCGGTGCTCCTGTCCCGGATCCGCAGATTGTTCGACCTCGATGCAGATCCGGAAGCTATCGATTCGGTGCTTGGCAGGAACGAACAAATGGCCGAAAGAGTCCGCGTGGCTCCAGGCATCAGACTCCCCGGCGCGATGGACCCGCAGGAGATCCTTGTTCGGGCGATGATCGGGCAGCAGATCACCGTCGCCGCTGCCGCCGGCATGCTGAACACCCTGAGCTTGCTTGGTTCGCCCTCGGTGCTCAACCAGCCCGGGTTCGACCGGCTCTTCCCTACGCCTGCCGCTCTCGTCGAGGGTGCACGCCCACTGCTCAAGGGTCCCGGACGCCGGACCGCCAGCCTGCTCGGGGCTGTGGAAGCACTCGCCGCGGGAACCCTGACGATCGGAGTCGAGGACAGCCCCATCGAGCTGGCCGAAAAGCTTCTGCCCATGCCGGGAATCGGTCCATGGACCGTACGCTACGTCGCAATGCGCGTGCTGGGAGCCACCGATCTCCAACTCGACAACGACTCCGCTGTGCGCAACGGCTGGTCGAAACTCACCAAGGCTGCCCCGGAGCTACGTCCGGAACCGTTCTGGATGGAACAGTTCAGCCCGTGGCGCTCCTACGCAACCATGCATCTCTGGCGGCTCGCCGCTGAGAAAACCACTGAGAAAACCACTGTGAAGACCTCCGCCGGCTCCGGCACGGCGTCCACCCGCAAGACAACCAGGAAGGCCCTTGCATCATGACCACCCGCACAGCCACAATCACGACACCCGACGGACCCTTCACGGTCATCGAGCGGGACGGAGCGGTTCTTGCCTCCGGCTGGACAGCCGACACGGCGGAACTCATCGGGCAGATTCACCCCACGCTCCTTGCCATGGACATCGAACCCGTCGATGACCTGGGGCCGATTACGGATGCCGTCCACGCCTACTACGACGGCGAACTCACGGCGATCGAGGGTGTCCCCGTGCACCAGCTTTCCGGCCCTTTCCGCAGCCACGCCTGGGATGTGCTCCGGACGGTGGCGCCCGGCCGGCCCGTTACGTATTCGGAGTACGCAGTCCTGGCTGGACGGCCGGCTGCAGTTCGGGCGGCAGCCGGCGCGTGTGCACTGAATGCTGCCGCACTCTTCGTTCCCTGCCATCGCGTGATCCGCACCGACGGAAGCCTCGGCGGCTTCCGGTGGGGCCTGGAAGTCAAGACAAGCCTGCTGGAACGCGAACGTGCAGCAGGCTAGCCGCGTGATTGGCCGGTATCCAGGGTTGACCGGTAGAACTCCTCGAGTGCGTGGAGTTTTCGGACACTGAAGTGCGGCTTGTCGCCGTTGATCGAGACAGCAACGGCGTCCAGGTGCGCGTGCCACTGGGCCAGCAGCGCCGCTGCCTCCGAGTGGTCATCGATGACATGCCGCACGGTCAGGACTGTTGAGTCACCGTCAGCAGCGAAGTCCACCTCAGCCTGCTCCACCCGTGGCTGCTGCTCCGGGTCGGCAGTGAGTGCGTCCTTGACGAGCGGCAGCTTGGAGTTGAGGCGACGATCGAAGTGCACCATCATGACGCCGTCGTCGGTCTCGAGCGATCCCATGGTGTTCGACACGCCGAACTCCGCCGCGTAGGCATCCCGCAGGGAGGCCCAGTCACCCGGCGGCTCGGGTTCCCGGCCTGCGGCGACCTCCTCGAGCGCGGCCAGGATCTGCTGCCAACCAGCGGCGCCCTCAGTGAGGAAATCGGCGGACTCGGATCGTGCCCTCAACTGAAGCAGGGCACCGCCGTCGCTCTCCAGGACCCGCCACTCGAGGATCGATTCCAGTCCCAACTCGTCATCCCACGTGATCTGCAGGCTCGTTGGCGGATTGAGCTGCAGGACGGTCCCTGTGCTCGCACCCCCACCCATATCGAGTGAGTATTCCTTCCCCAGCTCCCAACTGGACCCCAACGTCCCAAGCCACAGGCGAACCTTCGCGGGATCTGTCAGGAGGTTCCAGATGTAGGACCGCGGGTAGTCGAATTGCCGGTCGAAAGCCAGCACATAGCCGTCCCGCAGGCGCTCAATCCGGCCCAAGGGCATCACAGTCTGTGCTGCGGATGGATCAACATCGGACTTCATCGACCGCCCACCTTAGGTACTGCTCGTGCTTGGTTGCTTCCCAACTTAGCGCAGCGACACCGCGCTGATAAGGGCAGCAGGGGTTCCTTCTACCTTGAGGGCGCGACGGCGGCAGGCCATGGCAGCAGGTCCGGGAGGTCCACGGCGTCGGCCGCAGCGGTGGCATTCAGGCCGCCGAGCGGCTTCCGTCCGGCCAGCCACGCCGCAATGTCCTGCAGCAGCCCGGTCACAACAATGGTCCGCGCCACGGCGCCGGCACCGTTGGAGAGGGTCCGTGGCTGTTCGCCCAGCGGCTGCAGCAACAGCGCCAGGCCGTCCGGGACCCGCGCGCTCAGGAATCCGAAGAGATACTGGCAGAATGCAGGGTCCCAGTCCAGCGACGTGCGGCTGGTCCCAAGATCCGAAGCGTGGATGACGAGCTCACGCCACAATGCGAGCGCGCCATCCCGCACAGTGCCGTCCCGGTAGGAGATCCGGGCTTCCCACTCCTCGCCAGCCACACCCGCGAGTGCCTGGACTGCCTGCGTGACCGCGTCTGTCAGCGACTCAAGCTGGGTATCCACTGGCCGCTGCGCGCGCATCTCGATGTCCCGCATGCGTCCTTCGGAACCGTCGTCGTAGAACGCGATCAACTCACCACGGGCCGCATACTCGACCTGGCGGCTGATTGCGCGGGCTACGCCCTCCACATGCGCGACGACGTACGCCCGGCTCCAGCCCGGAAGGACCGACGGCGCTGCGAGGCCGGCGTCGTCGAGCCCCGCGGCCGCGGCGAGCAAATCGCGTGCGGCACCCGCCAGTCGCTCTGGAAGGTTCTCGGGTACGGCCGGCTGGAGTGTATTCACGGGCATCCTCGCGTCGTGTCGGGCAGTTTCCCCGACACTATCGTTAACCCGCTGGCCCCAGCCAAGCCCCGAAACGAGCAGGGAACGCTATCCGGCCAGGGCGTTCCGCAGCCCGGCGAGTTCGCCGCGCAGTGCCTCCAATTGACGACGCACGGCAGCAGGGGCTGTTCCGCCTTGGGAGTCGCGGCTGTTCAGTGACCCTTCAACGGTCAGAACCTCCCGGACGCCGGGCGTCAGATGCCCGGAGATGCCTGCGTAATCCTCATCACTCAGGTCCCACAGCTCGACGCCGCGGCTCTCCGCGAGTTTGACCGCCGCACCGGAAAGCTCGTGCGCCTCCCGGAACGGGACTCCCTGCCGCACCAGCCACTCGGCCACATCGGTAGCCAGCGCGAAGCCCAGTGGTGCGAGCTGCGCCATCCGCTCGGTGTTGAAGGTCAGCGTCGCAATCATCCCTGATACCGCGGGGAGCAACACCTCGAGGGTGTCGACGGCGTCGAACACCGGTTCCTTGTCCTCCTGGAGGTCGCGGTTGTACGCCAGCGGCAGTCCCTTCAGGGTTGCGAGCAGACCGGTCAGGTTTCCGATGAGCCTTCCCGCCTTGCCGCGTGCAAGTTCGGCGACGTCGGGGTTCTTCTTCTGCGGCATGATCGAGGAGCCGGTGGAGAAGGAATCGTGCAGGGTGACAAAGGAGAACTCCTTGGTTGCCCAGATGATCACCTCTTCGCTGATCCGGGAAAGATCGACGCCGATCATCGACGCCACCCACGCGAACTCCGCGTAGACGTCGCGCCCGGCGGTACCGTCGATCGAGTTGTGCGTCGCGGAGTCGAAGCCAAGCTCGGTGGCAACAGCTTCCGGGTCCAGGCCGAGCGATGACCCCGCCAGCGCGCCCGAACCATACGGGGACACAGCCGCACGGCGGTCCCAGTCCCTCAGACGCTGCACGTCCCTCAGCAGCGCCCACGCATGGGCCAGCAGGTGATGACTCAGCAGCACCGGCTGCGCATGCTGCAGGTGTGTCCTCCCCGGCATGGGCACCTCCAGGTGCTCTTCCGCCTGGTTGATCAGCGCATCGATCGTGGCAAGCACTCCGCCGGCAATGATGCGCGCATGCTCGCGCAGGTACATTCGGCCAAGGGTGGCAACCTGGTCGTTGCGCGAACGTCCCGCGCGCAGCTTTCCGCCCAACGCCGGACCTGCGCGTTCAATCAGCCCGCGTTCGAGCGATCCGTGCACGTCCTCATCCGACTCTGACGGTACGTAGGCGCCCGTGCGGACGTCGTCGTCGAGCGCGTCCAGAGCGGCGAGCATACCGGTGAGTTCGCCGTCGTCGAGCAGTCCGGCACGGTGCAGCACACGCGCGTGCGCCCGGGAGCCCGCTATGTCATGGCGGGCAAGCCGCCAGTCGAAGTGGGTCGATTTGCTGAGTGCGGCGAGGGCCTCCGCGGGTCCGCCGGAGAACCGGCCGCCCCACAACGAACCTTCGTTCGTAGCGGTCATAGTGCTAGTTCCCGGCCCTCTGATCGCGGCCCGAGGCCACCTTCGATGACAGCCCGAAGATCTCGATGAAGCCGCGGGCCATCGATTGGTCGAACGTATCGCCGGTGTCGTAGGTGGCCAGGTTGAAGTCGTACAGGCCGACGTCGGACCGCCGGCCGGTCACCGTGGCGCGGCCGCCGTGCAGGTCCATCCGGATGTCGCCGGAAACGTAGCGCTGCGTGTCGTCGATGAAGGTTTCGAGTGAGCGCTTCAGCGGCGAGAACCACTGGCCGTCGTACACCAGTTCGGTCCAGCGCTGGTCCACCGTCTTCTTGAACCGTGCCTGCTCGCGTTCGATGGTGACATTCTCGAGTTCGCGGTGTGCAGCGATGAGCGCCATCGCCCCGGGTGCCTCGTAGATCTCGCGGCTCTTGATACCGACCAGGCGGTCCTCGACGATGTCGATCCGGCCAACGCCCTGGGCACCGGCCCGGCGGTTCAGCTCTTCGATCGCCTGCAGCGGTGTCACGGCGCTGCCATCGATCGCAACGGGAATGCCCTCCTTGAAGGTGATCGTGACCTCATCCGACGCCGGGGAGAACTCCGGCGAATCCGTGTAGTCGTAGACGTCCTTGGTAGGGCCGTTCCAGATGTCTTCGAGGAAGCCGGTCTCAACGGCGCGTCCCCAGACGTTCTGGTCGATCGAGAAAGGGTTCTTCTTGGTGGTCTCGATCGGCAGGCCCTTTTCCTCGGCGAAGCCGATCGCCTTGTCCCGGGTGAGTGCGAGGTCCCGGACCGGGGCAATGCACTTCAGATCCGGTCCGAGGGTCTGGATGCCCACCTCGAAACGGACCTGGTCGTTGCCCTTGCCGGTGCAACCGTGGGCGACGGTCGAGGCGTTGAATTCGCGGGCTGCGGCCACCAGGTGCTTGACGATGACCGGACGCGAAATCGCCGACACCAGCGGGTAGGCGTCCATGTAGAGGGCGTTCGCCTTCAGGGTAGGCATGCAGTACTCGTTGGCGAACTCGTCGCGGGCATCTGCCACGTAGGCTTCAACGGCGCCGCAGCCCAGCGCACGCTGGCGGATGGTCTCCAGCGACTCGCCGCCCTGTCCGACGTCGACGGCGACAGCAACGACTTCCGCGCCGGTCGCCTCCGCGATCCATCCGATGGCTACCGATGTGTCGAGTCCGCCGGAATAGGCAAGGACAATGCGTTCGGTCACTTCAAAGCTCCTCTTGTTGGTTCAGGTTGTAAAAGAATGTGTTCAGGACGCGGCTTCGTGGGCAAACCGCAGGAATCGCTCGGCCAGGTCGGCGCCGCCTGCCGGGTCGCGGGTAACCAGCAGGATGGTGTCGTCACCGGCGATGGTACCGAGCACAGATGGCATCACGGAATGGTCGATCGCCAGGGCGAGGAAATTCGCTGCTCCCGGAGGGGTTCGCAGGACAACAAGGTTTCCCGACGCCTCAGCTGTCACGAGCAGTTCCCCGCACAGCCGGGATAGTCTGCTGTCCAGGATCTCCTGAGTCACTCCGCTCTGCGGAGCCCTGCCGCCACCCTCACCCGGCACTGCATAGACGAGGGCACCTTCCTTGCCACGTACCCGCACGGCACCCAGTTCCACCAGGTCACGCGAGAGTGTGGCCTGGGTGACCTGCACGCCGTCGTCGGCGAGGAGGTCTGCAAGCTCGGACTGGGACCGTACAGACTCCGCGGTCAGCAGCGCCGTAATTCTGGCCTGCCGGGCGGTCTTCGTCGTCGGCTGGACGCTCGGTTGCCCGACGGTCATGATCGCTCCACGAGCCACACCATCAGCGCCTTCTGTGCGTGCAGCCGGTTCTCCGCCTCGTCCCAAACGACTGACTGCGGCCCGTCCAGCACGCCCGCCGAAATTTCGTAGCCCCGGTACGCGGGCAGGCAGTGAAGTACGACGGCGCCGGAATCGGCCTGCTCCAGCAGGGCCTCATCCACGGCGTAGGGCCGGAACAACTCGAACCGGGCGGCCTTCGCGGCGTCGTCCTCGATTTCCTGGCCCATGGAGACCCACGTGTCAGTCGCGACGACGTCGGCTCCGGCTACTGCCTTCGCGGCGTCCGTGGTGATGAGAACTGAGCCGCCGGTCTCGGCTGCGCGCTGGTTGGCGGCGGCGATGATCCGTTGCTCGGGGAGGAACCCCTCTGGACCGGCGATCCGGACGTGCATTCCCGCTGTCACACCCGCCAGCAGGTAGGAGTTTGCCATGTTGTTGGCGGCATCTCCCAGGTACGTCATAGTGAGCCCGGCCAGCGTGCCCTTGTGCTCACGGATGGTGAGCAGATCCGCAAGCAGCTGACAGGGGTGGTAGTCGTCCGAGAGCGCGTTGATGACGGGCACGCGCGAGGCTGCGGCCATCTCCTCGAGCCCTGCCTGCGCATAGGTGCGCCAGACGATCGTTGCGACCATCCGCTCGAGGACCTTCGCCGTATCAGAGATGGACTCCTTGTGGCCCAGCTGGGATTCGCCGGCACCGATGATGAGCGGCACGCCACCCAAATGGGCGATGCCTGAAGCGAATGACACCCGGGTTCGTGTGGATGTCTTGTCGAAGATCACGGCAACGGTCTTGCGCCCTTCATTCTCCCCCGCGTAGACGGCACTCGAATAGGGCGCCTTCTTCAGCTCAAGGGCGAGGTCGAGCACCTCGGTCTGCTCGGACTGCGTAAGGTCCGTGTCAATCAGGAAGTGGCGGGTCATGCTGGTCTCTCCTTGGCGGTCGTCAGGATGGCGGGCAGCGCGTCGAGGAAACCCTGCGCTTCGCTCCTGGTCAGGATCAGCGGCGGTGCCAGACGCAATGTGAGCGGCGTGGGCGCATTGATGATGAACCCCTGCGTAAGCGCCTCCTGCACCGCGGCGGCAGCATATTCGCCGTCGAGGTCGAATCCGATGAGCAGTCCGTCACCCCGGACATCGACCACACCGCCGACGGCGGCGAGATGCTCTCGCAGGAACGCGCCGACGTCGTTGGCGTTCTGCAGTACAGCGCCCGCCTCAAGCGCATGGAGGGTTGCAAGCGCCGCAGCCGTGGCGACCGGGTTGCCGCCGAAAGTGGTGCCGTGCTGACCAGCGGTCAGCAGTCCTGAGACATCCGGGCCGAAAGTGATCAGGGCTCCGACGGGAAAGCCGCCACCCAGCCCCTTGGCCAGGGTCATGGCATCCGGTGTGATGCCGCTGCCCTGGTGCGCGAACCACCGTCCGGTACGTCCGACACCGGTCTGTACCTCGTCGAGGATCAACAACGCGCGCGCTTGCGTGGTGAGTTCGCGTGCCCGCTGGAGGTAGGAGGCGCGCAGCGGCCGGACTCCTGCTTCACCCTGGATGGGCTCGAGGACGACGGCGGCAACAGACTCATCGACCGCAGCCTCCAAAGCCTCCACATCGTCGAAGGGAAGGTGCTCCACCCCGCCCGGGAGCGGTTCGAACGACTCCCGGTAAGCCTGTTTCGACGTGAGCGCCAGGGCTCCCATGGTTCGGCCGTGGAATCCGCCTTCAAGTGCCAGGATCCGGCTGCGCTTCGGCGTACTGTTGCGGCGCGCGAGCTTGAAGGCGGCCTCGACCGCTTCGGTACCTGAGTTCGCGAAGAACACCTTTGAGCCGTCCGGGGCACCGGCGAGCTGCAGGAGCCTCTCGGCGAGGGCCACCTGCGTGGGGCTCGTGAAGAAGTTTGAGACGTGTCCCAGCGTTGCCAGTTGCGAGGAGATCACCGACGTGACGAAGGGATGCGCATGGCCGAGCGCGTTCACCGCGATGCCGCCCAGCAGGTCCAGGTACTGTTTGCCGTCAGCGTCCCAGACCAGGCAGCCGGCACCGCGCACGAGCACACGCTGCGGCGCCCCGAACACGCCGAGCACGGAGTTCGAGTACCGCCGAAGCCACTCCTTACCCATCGCCGGCTCAACGAGGGCTGATGCGGTGCCGGGCGCGGAGTCCAGGGCGGTTTCCGGGGTTCGCGCTCGGTGGCCCCCCCGATCGTCAGCAAGCTGCCGATCGGGGCCCCTGCCACCTCCCTTAGCATCTTTGGGCGGGAAACCGCCCTGAACGGAGTGGCCGGTCTCACTCACGCGATCACGTCCTCGTCCGGTACCACCTGGGTGCCGATTCCCGCCGTCGTAAATATCTCCAGCAGCATGGAGTGTGCCTGGCGCCCGTCAACGATGTGCGCGCGTTCCACTGAACCGTCGACTGCCTTCAGGCACGCGGACATCTTCGGGATCATCCCGGATTCAAGGCCCGGCAGCAGCTCGCGCAGCTCGGTGGCGGTGAGCGAGGAGATCAGGCTTGATTGATCGGGCCAGTTCGAATACAGGCCCTCGACATCGGTGAGAATGACCAGTTTGGAGGCGTGCAGTGCATCGGCAAGCGCGGCGGCGGCTGTATCGGCGTTGACGTTGAGCACCTGATTGGTCCCGCTGCCGGCGTGATCGATTTCAGGGGCGACCGTCGAAATGACCGGGATGCGCCCTGCTTCGAGGATGTCGAGGATCGCCGACGGGTTCACTCCAACCACTTCGCCCACGAGCCCGAGGTCAATTTCCTCACCGTCAACGACCGTACCGGTGCGCACAGCCTGCAGGAGACCTCCATCCTCGCCCGAGAGTCCGACGGCGTAGGGCCCGTGGGAGTTGATGAGACCGACGAGTTCCCTGCTTACCTGCCCTGTAAGGACCATACGGACAACGTCCATGGCTTCCGGAGTGGTCACACGGAGACCGCCCTTGAACTCCGAGGTGATACCGAGGCGGTCCAGCATCCCGTTGATCTGGGGGCCACCGCCGTGGACGACCACGGGTCGGATGCCCGCATGGTGAAGGAAGACGACATCTTCGGCGAAAGCGCGGCGCAGCTCGTCGTTGACCATGGCGTTGCCGCCGTACTTGATGACCATGGTGGTGCCCGCGAAGCGCTGGATCCAGGGCAGGGCCTCGATCAGCGTTGCCGCCTTGTCCTGTGCGGTGTTCAGAGAGTTCATGTTGTCCTTCGAAGCTCAGCTCGAGTAGGCCGAGTTTTCGTGCACGTAGTCGTGGGTAAGGTCATTGGTCCAGATGGTCGCCGACTCTGACCCGGCGTTGAGGTTGATTTCGACCGTGACGAGCCGCGGGGCGAGGTCAACCAGCTCGCGTGGTTCCCCGATCCCGCCGTCCCGGCAGATCTGGACCCCGTTCATCGCGACGTCGAGGCGGTCGGGTTCAAAGGCGGCGTCTGTTGTACCCACGGCTGCCAGGACGCGTCCCCAGTTCGGGTCCTTGCCGAAGATTGCGGCCTTGAAGAGATTGGAACGGGCGACTGCGCGGCCAACGGTCTCGGCATCAGTTTCAGTTGCCGCGTTGATCGTGCGGATGGCGATGGTGTGGCTGGCGCCTTCGGCGTCCTCGATCAGCTGGTGGGCCAGTTCGGAGCAGACACCCGTGAGCGCTTCAGCGAACTGCGCCGGATCCGCCTTCACGCCGCTGGCGCCTGAGGCGAGGACCACAACGGTGTCGTTGGTGGACATGCAGCCGTCGGAATCGGTGCGGTCGAAGGTCACCCGGGTGGCGGCGCGCAGCGCGGTGTCGAGCGTTTCGGAGTCCACCAGGGCGTCGGTCGTGAGCACCACGAGCATGGTCGCCAGTCCGGGTGCCAGCATCCCTGCCCCCTTGGCCATGCCGCCGATGGAATAGCCCTCACTCGGCTCATCCGGTGAAGACGGGTAGGACGCTGTCTTCGGCACCGAGTCCGTGGTCATGATGGCTGCCGCGGCGGCCGGTCCCCCGCCGTCGGACAGGTGCTGTACCGCTTCTCCCACGCCGGCGAGCAGCTTATCCATGGGAAGTTGCTCCCCGATCAGGCCGGTGGAACACACGAAGACGTCCGTAGCCGATATCCCCAGTGTCTCGGCGGTGACTTCGGCAGTCTTGTGGGTGTTCTGGAAGCCCTGTGGGCCGGTGCACGCATTCGCTCCGCCCGAGTTCAGCACCACGGCGTCAACCCGGCCGTCCGCTACCACCTGGCGGGACCAGTGAACGGGTGCCGCGGCCACACGGTTGGAGGTAAAAACGGCTGCGGCGTGATGCAGCGGGCCATCATTGACGACGACGGCGACATCGCGCGCCCCGGTGGACTTCAGTCCCGCCGCTACTCCTGCCGCACGGAAACCCTGTGGTTCGGTGACGCTCACGGTGCAACTCCTGCCCCGGTCAGGCCCGCGGTCTCATCAAGTCCGAGGGCAATGTTCATGGACTGCACGGCGCCGCCGGCTGTTCCCTTGGTGAGGTTATCGATCGCGCAGCTCACGATCACCCGGCCCGCGTGCTCATCAAACGCGAGCTGGAGCAGGACCATGTTGGATCCGACCACCGACTTGGTTGCCGGCCATTGGCCCTCGGGCAGCAGCGTGACGAAAGGTTCGTCGTCGTAAGCGTGTTCCCAGGCCTCACGCAACTGCGACGCAGACGTTCCCGGAACCGCCCGGGCAGTGGCGGTGGTGAGGATGCCTCGCGACATCGGGGCCAGGGTCGGTGTGAAGGACACAGTGACCGGGTTGCCGGCTGCCCAGCCCAGGCCCTGCTCGATCTCCGGCGTGTGCCGGTGGCCGCCGCCTACGCCGTAGGGGCTCATCCCACCGATCATCTCCGAACCGAGGAGGTGGGGTTTGAGTGACTTGCCGGCGCCGGACGCGCCCGAGGCAGAGACGATGACGACGTCGTGCGGCTCCAGCAGACCAGCCGTGAAACCGGGAGTGAGCGCAAGCAGCGCGCTCGTCGGGTAGCAGCCCGGCACAGCAACGCGGCGGGCACCACGGAGGGCCTCGCGCCGGCCGGGCAGTTCAGGGAGCCCGTAGGGCCAGGTGCCTGCGTGGCCCGGTCCGTAGAACCGTTCCCACGCGGCCGGGTCTTCGAGCCGGTGGTCGGCCCCGGCGTCGATCACCAGCGTCTTTTCGGGCAGTTGCGCGGCGATGTCCGCGCTCGCGCCATGCGGCAAGGCGAGGAAGACGACGTCGTGCCCTGCGAGGTTTTCCGCGCTGGTCTCCTCCAGAATGTGGTCGCTGAGCGAATGCAAGTGCGGCTGGACCTCGCCGAGCCTGCTGCCTGCACTGCTGTGGGCGGTGATCGCTCCGATGGTGACACCCGGGTGATTCCCGAGCAGGCGCAATACTTCTCCGCCCGCGTATCCGCTGGCCCCGGAAACCGCTACCGAAATACTCATGCGGTCAATCGTACAGTAAATCTATTCACTCCATCACATAAATATTCACGCGAGGAATGAGCCGACGCTTACTTGGGTTGATCACAACAGACCACCAAGGAGAGGAAAACCCGACATGCCCATAGCCATTGTTGCCCGAAGCGCTGGAGGACCGGATGTCCTGGAGCCTGCCGAAGTGGACAAGCCAAGCCCTGCCGGTTCGCAGCTTCTGGTCAAAGTCGCGGCGGTCGGCGTGAATTTCATCGAGACCTACCAGAGGTCCGGGGTTTATCCCGTCGACTATCCGTTCGTGCCGGGAGCTGAGGCCGCCGGCGAGGTAGTGGAGATTGGACCTGATGTCCGGGACTTCTCCACAGGAGACCGCGTTGCCTTCGCCGAGGGCTCGGCCACCTACGCCGAGTTCACGCTCATCGACGAGGCGAAAGCCCTGCCGGTACCGAATGGCGTGGACCTTGAAACCGCGGCGGCCCTCCCTCTCCAGGGCATGACGGCCCATTACCTCATCAATTCCACCTTCCACGTCCAGGCCGGCCAGACTGTGCTCACGCATGCCGGCGCGGGCGGTACCGGGCTGCTTCTCACCCAACTCCTCAAGTCCAAGGGAGCACGGGTCATCACCACCGTCTCCACCGATGAGAAGGAAAACCTTGCGCGCGAAGCGGGCGCCGACGTTGTACTCAGGTACGAGGATTTCCCCGGCCGGGTACGTGACCTGACGGACGGTGAAGGCGTGCATGCTGTGTTCGACGGCGTCGGCAGGGACACTTTCGACGGCTCGCTGGAATCGCTGCGCGTACGCGGAACGCTTGTCCTCTTCGGTGCCGCCTCTGGCCCCGTACCGGACTTCAACCTGCAGCGGCTCAACGGCGCCGGCTCGCTGTACGTGACGCGCCCCAGCCTTGGCTTCTACCTTCGCACCGCCGATGAGCGGCGTTGGCGCTCAGGCGACATCTTCTCCGCCGTGGCGGACGGGAACCTGTTGGCACGCATCGGACAGCGCTATCCGCTCGAGGATGCGGCCCGGGCCCACCAGGACCTGCAGGCACGCAACACCACGGGGAAGGTTCTCCTGATCCCCTGATCATCGACGTGGCCGCTGCTAAAATCGATGGCGGTCAGCGCTGGACGGCGCCGTGGCGAACAGCGGCGAGCTGGACCGCCTGGTCGCGGGCGGCACTCGCTTCATCAGCGGTGAGCGTCCGGTCGGTCGCACGGAATCGCAGCGCGAAGGCCAGCGATTTCTTGCCGTCCGAGATCCCCTGTCCGGAGTAGACATCGAAGAGGTGCACCTCTTCGAGCAAATCACCTGCACCTTCGCGGAGGGTTTCAAGGACTTCGTCCGCGGGAAGCAGACCGTCCACCACTAGCGCGACATCCTGCGTGGTCGCGGGGAAGGTGGACAGGTGGCGGGCAACGATGACATCCGGTGCTGCGTCGAACAGCAAGCCCACGTTGATTTCCAGCGCTACCGTCCGCGGCGGCAGGTCCTGCGCCGCGAGGAGCTTGGGGTGCAACTCTCCCGCGTAGCCGAGTACGTCCCCGTTGCGAAGGCTCACGCGAGCGGTACGCCCAGGGTGGAACGCCTGGTGCTCGCCCTGCTCCACCACGAGGTCCACGCCGACGACGTCGGCCATGAGCCGGACGGTGTCCAGCGCATCCGCCCAGTCCCATGCCCGAGGCGAATGACCCGCCGCGGCGGGTGAATCGTTGCCGAGGAAGACGGCCGCGATGGTCAGCGGCTGCTGTGGCAGGCCCGTGTAGAGCGCATCGAGGGTTTCGCCATCCGGTAACGCACCGAGCGGCGGAATGTCAGCGGTACCGAGCTTTTCCAGCGGCAGGAACACCAACCCGGCTTCAAACAGGGCGAGGTCACGGAAGCCACGCGAAGAGTTCCGCTTCGCCACCTCGATCAGTCCGGGCAGGATCGAACGCCGCAGGAAACCGAACTCCGCGCTCAACGGATTGGCCAGCTTCACCGACGGCCCGGTTCCCTCAGCTGCCCCGAAGGAGTCATTCGCCTCCTGGGACACGAAGGGATAGGACAGCACCTCGGTAAGTCCGGCGTCAGCGAGTGCCCCCAAAACCCGGCGTCGCTGCTGCTGCGACCGGGTAAGACCGCGTCCGGGCGGTGCAACGGGAAGCCGGGAGGGAATCTGGTCGTAACCCACCAGCCGTGCAACCTCTTCGGCGACGTCGTCCTTGATGGCAAGGTCCTGACGCCAGCTTGGGGCGGTGACCCGCCAGCCGCCGTCGTACTCTTCAACTTCAGCACCCAGGTCCGTGAGGGCGCCGACTACCTGCTCCGGGGCGAAGTCGATCCCGATCCGCTCGGAGGCGTAGGTGGCCGGGAGGTCGATCACCACGGGTTCGGGTGCGGTCCCAACGTCAGTGACGGCCTTGTCTGCGGTTCCGCCGGCAAGACTTTCGAGCAGATCCACGACCCGCTGCGCGGCGACGTCGGCGATGTGCCAGTCCACTCCACGTTCGAACCGCTTGGAGGCTTCCGAGGGCAATTTGTGACGCCGGCGGGCGCGGGCGATGGACACCTCGTCGAAGTGCGCGGCCTCCACCAACACATCGGCTGTGGCCTCGGATACCTCGGTTGCGGCACCGCCCATGACGCCGGCGATTCCGATGGCGCCCGAGGCGTCGGTTATCAGGAGGTCTTCGGGATACAGCTCGCGCTTGCGATCATCGAGGGTAACGATCGTTTCACCGGCTTCGGCCCGGCGCACAACGATGTCACCGGTCAACTTGGCGAGGTCATAGCAGTGGGTGGGCTGCCCGAGCTCGAGCATCACGTAATTGGAGATGTCCACGGGCAGGGAGATGGAGCGGATCCCTGCGAGACGGAGCCTGGAAATCATCCACTGCGGAGTCGGGCGCGCGGCGTCGACGCCGCGCACCACCCGCGCCACAAACCGGTCGCAGCCGGGCCTGCCGTAGATGGGCGTCTGATCTTCGAGTCGAACCGGATATCCGTCGCCGCCGGCGGGATCCACAACGACGGCGCCGGCAGGGTCAGTGAATTTGCCGCCGGTGGCGTGGGCGTACTCTCGTGCGATCCCGCGGATCGAGAAGCAGTAGCTGCGGTCCGGGGTGACGTTGACTTCGGCTGCCTGGTCATAGAGCCCGAGCAGCTCCATGGCGTCCGAACCGATCTCCGGGTCCAGCCCAAGGGTGTCCAGCACCAGGATTCCCTCGTGGTCATCTCCGATGCCGAGTTCACGGACCGAGGCGATCATGCCAGCAGAGACGTGGCCGTAGGTCTTCCGCGCGGCGATCCGGAAGTCGCCCGGCAGAACGGAGCCCGGAAGCGTGACGACGACCTTGTCCCCCTCGACGAAGTTGTGGGCGCCGCAGACAATCCCCTGGACGCCGGAGGGATCGATGCCCTCGCCGGTCAGGGTCTGTTCGGCGCCGTCGGGGACTACCCGCACCTGGCACCAGTTGATGGTCTTGCCGTTGCTCTGTGGCTCCTTCTCGACGGAGAGCACCTGGCCCACCACAACCGGCCCCGAGAGGGTGTCGGTGGGACGGTGGACGGCCTCTTCCTCCAGGCCCACCTTCACCAGTTCGGCCAATACGTCTTCGGCCGTTGCTTCGGCCGGTACCTGCGCGTACTCGCGCAGCCAGGACAGTGGTACTCGCACGATTAGATCTCCATCCCGAAGTGCTCGCTGAAACGTACGTCGCCCTCAATCATGTCGCGCATGTCCCCGACCTCATTGCGGAACATGAGCGTGCGCTCGATACCCATGCCGAAGGCGAAACCCGAGTAGACCTCAGGGTCTATGCCCGCGGCGCGCAACACGTTGGGGTGGACCATGCCGCACCCGCCCCACTCGATCCATTGGGGGCCGCCCTTGGCACCCGGGTGCCAGATATCGAGCTCGGCGGAAGGCTCAGTGAAGGGGAAGAAGTTGGGGCGAAGGCGGATGCCGGCGTCGTCGCCGAACATGAGCCGGGCAAAGTGTTCCAGGGTTCCGCGCAGATCGGCCATGCTCAGGCCCTTGTCGATTGCGAGACCCTCGAACTGGTGAAAAACCGGGGTGTGCGTGGCGTCCAGTTCATCGGTCCGGAAAACCTTGCCCGGGCAGAGCACGTAGATCGGCACGTCCCGTTCAAGCATGGCCCGCACCTGCACGGGCGAGGTGTGGGTACGCATCACGAGGTGCGCTTCGGGCGGTTCGACGAAGAACGTGTCCTGCATTTCCCTCGCCGGATGATCGGGCTTGAAATTCAGTGCGTCGAAGTTGAACCACTCGGACTCCACCTCCGGGCCTTCGGCGATTTCCCAGCCCATACCGACAAAGATGTCGCTAACGCGCTCCTGAAGGATGGATAACGGGTGCCTGGCACCTGCACGACGACGGCGCGGAGCCGCCGTAACGTCCACCGCCTCCTCGATGAGGATGCGGGCATCCCGCTCGGCTTCAAGCTCCGTTGCCCGGCCGGCGAGGGCCTGGTTGATCCGTCCGCGAGCGGGCCCGATGTTCTTCCCGGCGAGCGCTTTCTGATCCTTCGGCAGTGCGCCGATCTGACGGTTCGCGAGACTCAAGGGGGATTTGTCCCCCGTGTGCGCCAGCCGCACTGACTTGAGGGCGTCGAGGTCCTGCGCTGCCGAAATATCGCTCAGAGCGCGGTCGACTGCCTCGCCGATGGCCGCTGCGTCCAGTGGATCGGGCGCGACGACGGAAGCAGTCGCCTGGGTATCCGCTGGACGGGCGGGCGTGGTGGGTTCAGACATGAGAGTGCAATACCTCGGGTTGTGAGCGCAGTGGGTGCCGCTACGGACTACCGGATTTCCGGAACCGGCGGCCTAGTCAGTCTAGAGGACCGGACGCAGCAGCCCCGAATGCGTTGCCGGTCATTGTGCAGGGCGTATCCCTAGACTGGGGGCATGAAGGGCAGCGATCTTGCGCGTGCGGCGCTCAACTGGCTCAACGGGTCGACCCTCCTGGGCCTGGTTGCGGCGCGGCTGGGCCACTGCGAACTGCAGTCCGGTACCCACGGCTTGATCTTTGCCCACCGCTATTCGCTGTCGCTTCCCCATGCTTCCGCGTTCACGCTCGGTAACGTTGTGCTGTTTCGGGCCGGACCGGGAACCGTTGCGAAGCGGCCGGCGCTGGTTGCCCATGAGGCCCGGCACAGTACCCAGTACGCGCTGTGCCTGGGCTTGCCGTTCCTTCCGCTCTACTTCCTGGCGGCGGGCATTTCGGTTCTGCTGACCGGTGATCCTGCATCGCGGAACCCTTTTGAGCGCGGCGCCGGGCTCAGCGACGGGGGATATGTGGAGCGGCCCGTCAGGCCGGCGTTGCGGCGCAAACGCACTATGGCGCAGCCTTAATGTTCGGCACCTGCGGGCAGCGGAATGTCTACTGCGTCCTCGGCGCTGACCAGCGCAATAATGGCAAGCGCTGACGCCATCTCTTCAATCGGGAGTCCTGCCGTGCCGTGGACGGCAGCCTGCTCACTCGAGAACGGCACATGGATGAAACCTCCGCGGGCGCGTTCAGTCCCGGCCATCCCATCCGCAAGCGAGTCCATCAGCCCATAGAAGACATGGTTGCAGACATAGGTCCCCGCGGTCTGTGACACGGCCGCCGGGATGCCGGCACCGTGCAGCGCCAGCAGGCTTCGCTTGATCGGCAGCGCACTGAAGTACGCGGCGGGCCCGTCCTTCCGCACCGGCTCATCAACCGGCTGGTTACCCGCGTTATCCGGGATGCGCGCATCGTCCACATTGATGGCGATCCGCTCGAGGGAGATCTCCGCTCGTCCACCCGCCTGGCCGACGCACAACACGAGCTCCGGCCTGTGAGTACGGAGAGCGTCCCGCAGGACCGCGATGCTCTGCCCGAATACGCAGGGCAACTGCACCGCTACAGCGGGGACGTCCTGCGCCATGAGCCTGCTTGCGGCATGCTCTGCGGCCTCCCATGACGGATTTACCGTTTCGCCCCCGAAAGGCTCAAAACCGGTGATGAGAATCATGCGCCAAGCTTACGCCGCGCGCAGGAGTCCTCCACTTTTGATGGAATATATGTTCTAATTTTTACATGCGTTGGGACACCCAGAAAACGACGACGGCGGCGCCCGGAGGCGCGGACGCACTCTTGCCGCTCTCCGGTCTGGTGCGATCAGTGCGTACTCCCGAGTTCGCGGGCATCACCTTCCATGAGGTGCTGGCGAAGTCCGCGCTCAACCGGGTGCCGAAGAACTCGGGCATGCCCTTCGGATGGACTGTGAATCCGTACCGCGGCTGCTCACACGCCTGTGTGTACTGCTTTGCCCGGAAGACCCACAGCTACCTCAACCTCGACACGGGGCTGGACTTCGATTCCCAACTCGTGGTGAAGACGAACGTCGGCGAGGTACTCCGGCGCGAAGTGACCAAACCTTCCTGGAGCAGAGAGCACGTTGCGATGGGAACCAACACGGATCCGTACCAGCGTGCTGAGGGACGCTACCGCCTGATGCCCGGCATCATCAGGACGCTCACCGACAGCGGCACCCCATTTTCGATCCTCACCAAGGGCACCCTGCTGGGTAGGGACCTTCCCCTGCTCAAGGAGGCAGCGGCGAGCGTGAGCGTCGGTATGGGAATCTCCCTCGCGGTGATTGATCCCGTGCTCGCGCATGCGGTAGAGCCCGGCACCCCTACGCCGCGGGCACGCCTGGACCTGATCAGTCGGTTACGGGACGCCGGGCTTCCCTGCGGGATCATGGCCATGCCCATCCTGCCCTGGCTGACCGACAGCGATGAGTCACTGGACGAGTTGTTCCGAGCACTCGCATCCGCCGGAGCCACTGGTGTGAGCGCTGGAGCGTTGCACCTGCGCCCGGGAGCACGGGAGTGGTACATGGAGTGGCTCGCCACAAGGCACCCCACCCTGGTTGGCCGCTATCGCAGACTGTACCGCGGGGGAAGCTACGCTTCAGCCGAGTACCGCGGGTGGCTCGCCGACCGCGTGCGAATGCACCGCCGTCGTCATGGTCTTGGTGCCGGAGCACGCTTCTTCCGGGAAGAACCCGGCACTACGTCAACGCCCGCTTCCGGCGGCGCGCCCGTACAGGCCGAGCAAGTGGAGCCGACACTCTTTTAACCCAGCTCGTCCACAGAAACCAGCGTTTCGAGCAGGGCATCGACTATTGGCCGGTCCGCCGGGATCCACGGCAGCGAGGTCAGCTCCTCGGGATCTGTCAGGTCAACCCAGCGAAGTTCATCATGGTCCTGCAGCGCCGCAGGAACTCCCGCGGTGATGACCGCACGCCATACCCTCATGACGGCTGTGCCGTTCAACGGCCAGCCATTCTCGTCCGGGCCCCCGAGCTCAGCGCCGATCTGCACGTCCACACCCAGCTCCTCACGCAATTCGCGGCGGAGAGCCTCAACATCGTCCTCACCGGGTTCAACCTTGCCGCCCGGAAATTCCCACTGGCCGGCAAACTGCTCCGGGGCCGTGCGACGTGCCACCAGCATGCGGGACGGCGACTGCAGCGAATCCATGATGGCCGCACCGACAATCTGCTTACGTTGGCTGTTCGTCATCCGGACAGTCTAGATTGTGAGCAACCGCTCACCGGTGAGCATCCGTCTCATAATAAGGAATCCGCACCAGCGAGCGTAGAGTGAATAAACGGCCGCTCCGCCACGTTGTTTCCAACGAGTGGACCTCTTGGGATCCTTGCCGAGTCGCCGCCCAACATGCTCAACGAGGCGCGTTCACATATTCCTGTCCGCCGTCATCCGGCGCCGCCCCACGTCGAAATGAGTTCAATGTCAGCCGCACTCGCACAACTGCCTACACGTAAGCTCGTGCTGGCGATCCTGGCCCTGGCCGTCGGTGGCTTCGGTATCGGCACCACCGAATTCGCAATCATGGGCCTGCTGCCGGACATGGCTGCCGATGTCGGCGTCGACAACTCTGCTGCGGGACTCATCATCGCCGCTTACGCGGTAGGCGTGGTTGTCGGGGCGCCGCTCTTCAGCACACTCGGGGCCAAGCTTCCGCACAAGCGCTTGGCCCTGGCCCTGATGGCGTTGTTCACCGTCGGCAACCTCTCCTCATACCTCGCCGATGAGTACGGCTGGCTGATGCTATCCCGCTTCATCTCAGGTCTCCCCCACGGCGCGTTCTTCGGCGTCGCTGCAGTCATCGCGGCGTCGCTGTCGGCACCTACCCGCCGGGCGCAGGCGGTCGCAATGGTGATGATGGGACTTAGCGTCGCTAACGTCATAGGGGTGCCATTCGCCACCTGGCTGGGTCAGGAGTTCGGCTGGCGGACCATGTTCATCCTGGTCGGCGTGATCGGTGTGCTGACGCTGCTGATGGTGGCCCGGTTCGTACCCCACCAGGACGTTCGCGAAGGCGCAAGCATCAGCCGGGAACTGGGCGCCCTGAAGCGCGGACAGGTATGGATGACCCTGCTCATCGGGACCGTCGGCTTCGGTGGCTTCTTCGCCGTCTACACCTACATCACACCGACCATGACCGACGTAGCGGGTGTCCCCAAAGACCTGATGCCCATCGTCGTTGCGCTCTATGGTCTGGGCATGGTCGCCGGGAACATCGTCGGGGGCCGACTGGCCGATATTTCGGTACTGGGCACAATCTACTGGGTGATGGGCGCCATCTCTGCGTGCCTGCTTGTGTTTGCGCTGGCGGTGCAGTGGGCCCCGACTGCCCTGCTCTTCGTCTTTCTCGTGGGCGCGATCGGTTCATCGCTGATCCCATCCCTTCAGGTCCGGCTGATGGATGTCTCACCGGACGCCCCGTCGCTGGCATCGTCGATGAATCACGCTGCATTGAACACAGCGAACGCGCTCGGAGCGCTCCTGGGCGGAGCGGTTATCGCGCTTGGGTGGGGTTACACCGCTCCAGCACTGGTTGGCGCTGTGCTGGCTGCCTTCGGGCTAGGTGTAGCACTTCTGAGCGGGAGGATGGAGCGGAGAGCGGCGAGGGCAACGGAACCGGTGCTTGCCGGCTCCAGGTAGAGCTCCTTGAGCGGTGTATTCAGCCCCGCTGTGCCCGCGCTGAGGCGTAAAGGCACACCGTCGCGGCGGTGCCTACGTTCAGGCTCTCCGCCTTACCGTAGACGGGCACTGCAACGCGGTGGTGTGCGGCGTCGAGCGCGTCCTGGGGAAGTCCCTGCGCCTCATTTCCGAACAACCACGCGGTGGGCGCTTCCAGCTTCGGTGACGCTCCAGTAAGACTCAGTGCTTCACCGGATGACGGTGCGAGCCGTCGTCGGGCGCTGCTGTCCTGAAGCTCATCGAGGCTGCGGTCTCCATAGCCGTCGGCGGCAAGGATAGCCATCCCCCCGGCTGTCAGGCGGGGAAGTAAGTCACCGGCATCCGCGCCGATCACCACCGGGAGATGAAAAAGGGAGCCAACCGTTGAGCGAACGGTTTTCGGGTTATAGACATCCACGCTCGCATCGGTGAAGATAACGGCGTCCGCCCCGGCGGAATCTGCAGCGCGCAGGATGGTGCCGGCGTTCCCGGGGTCACGGACTTCGACTAATACCGCAATCAGCCGGGGAGAACTGTCCAGTACTGTGTCGAGCGGCACGTCCAGGAAATGGCAGACCGCGATCGCTCCCTGCGGGGTGACCGTCGAGCTCATGGCGGCAAGAACTTCGGGTGTGACCAACCGGGACAACGCAGTTTCCCCCAGTTCGGGGTAACGCTGCAGGCAGTCCTCGGTGACATAGACCTCATCAACGACACCAGGTTGCCTTGCAGCGATGCGATCCCGATGGAGCCGCAACGCCTCACGAACGGTCTGCGGTCCCTCTGCCAGGAAACGACCCTGCCGCAGACGCACCGAACGCCCCGCAAGCTTTGCTACATCACGGACCCGATCCGATCGGGGATTGGACAGTAGCGGCGCCTGGGGGCGTTCGGAGTAGTTCATGAGGATGTCAGCCGGTTCACACGGTCCGTCAGACGGCGTGGACTAGACGCGTGCTGCGGGTGCCGAAGTGTCGGACGGCAGGGAGTCCTTGGCGATCTGCACCAGCGCAGCGAACGCGTTGGCGTCGGACACTGCGAGTTCGGCAAGCATGCGACGGTCCACCTCGACACCTGCAGCCTTGAGTCCCTGGATCAGACGGTTGTAGGTGAGCCCGTTAGCGCGGGAGGCAGCATTGATGCGCTGGATCCACAGCCGGCGGAAGTCGCCCTTGCGCTTGCGGCGGTCGCCGTAGCTGTAAACGAACGAGTGGAGCAGCTGCTCCTTTGCCTTGCGGTACAGGCGCGAACGCTGACCGCGGTAGCCTTTGGCGCGCTCAAGGATGACCCGACGCTTTTTGTGGGCATTGACCGCCCGCTTCACACGTGCCACGTGCGTACTCCTTAGTTTGATCTTCCCGGGCAGGACTTATCTCCGTGGTTCTGGACCGCGGAACCCTGCCCGGTTGTTAGTGGGTGGTTATTAGACGCCGAGCATCTTCTTGATGGCCTTGGTGTCTGCCTTCGATACGATCTTGTCGCTGGCGAGACGGCGCGTCAGAGTGGAGGACTTGTGCTCCAGGTAGTGACGGCGGTTAGCCTGCTGGCGCTTGAGCTTGCCGCTTCCGGTGAGCTTGAAGCGCTTCTTGGCGCCACTGTGGGTCTTCATCTTCGGCATTGAAACCGATCTCCTTTTGGTTTCCGCCGGCACGTTGCCGACGGCTTGCGATTTCCGCAGCTAGCTGCGGTGATTACGTGGCGCCTCGGTGCCCTCAAGAAGGGCAACCGGCTCCCTAGCTGGAGCCTCCCGGCTTCGGCCGGCTCGGCGAACCCTTGGCGGGGACCGCCTTACCGGCAGGCTTTGGTGTCGCAGCAGGCTTTGCTGCTGACGGTTTAGGTGCGGCCGCGGGCTTCGCCGAAGCGCTTGGCTTCGGGGCCGCCTGCGGCTTGGGTGCTGCTGCGGGCTTCGACACAGCCGCCGAAGACTCTTCCTTCGCTTTCGGCGCAGGCGCGGCCTCCTTCGCAGGTGCAGCAGCCTTCGTTGCTGCGGGGGACTTCACCGTTGCGGTTGCGGCAGGCTTCTCAACCGTCTTCGCCTCCCCGCTGGAGGTTTGCGTAGCCTGCTTCGGCGCCTCGACCGATTCGTTCGGGGCCTCCGCAACGGGCTTCGACGTCGAAGTATCCTCAGCTTGAGGCGTCTCAGCCTGGGTTGTCTCAGTCTGGGTAGTCTCAGTCTGGGTAGTCTCAGTCTGGGTAGTCTCAGTCTGGGTAGTCTCAGTCTGGGTAGTCTCGGTCTGGGCTGTCTCGGTCGAAGGCGTCTCGGTCGAGGGCGTCTCGGCGCCGTCTGCCGCGGCATCCCCGCCGGAACGCAGACCCTCCGGCAGCAAGTCACCGATGCTTTGGGTCATCGGCTCAGCACCTGTCGTATCAACCTTGGACTTCTCGTTGGCTGCCTTCGACTCAGCGCGCTGCGCCGCACGGCGGGCTTCAGCCTTGGCTTCCGCCTTGTTCTTGACAGGCCCAATCACCATGACCATGTTGCGCCCATCGATACGCGGTGTGGACTCAACGACGCCGACCTCCGCGACATCCTCAGCGAACCGCTGCAACAGGCGGATGCCCATCTCCGGGCGCTGCTGCTCGCGGCCGCGGAACTGGATCATCGCCTTCACTTTGTCGCCGGCGCCGAGGAACCGAAGGGCGTGGCCGCGCTTGGTCTCATAATCGTGGGTGTCGATCTTGAGCCGAAAACGAATTTCCTTCAGCACCGTGTTGGTCTGGTTCTTCCGGGCTTCGCGCGCCTTCACAGCGGCTTCGTACTTGTACTTACCAAAATCCATGAGCTTGGCTACCGGAGGCTTGGCCTGGGGCGCCACCTCAACAAGATCAAGGTCGGACTCAGCGGCGAGTCGGAGGGCGTCTTCAATACGGACGATTCCAACCTGCTCGCCCGCAGGGCCTACCAACCGCACCTCTGGGACGCGGATACGATCGTTGATTCTTGGCTCGCTAATGTGCTGCTCCTGATGTCAGTCGAAAACCTGGACCGCGTGCAAAAGAAGAAGGCCCCCAATCGCATGCGCAATCGAAGGCCTCGGGCATCAGTGCGGCCGTGTCCGAAAAATGGATAACGTGCACCGACCTGAACCCGGCTGCCTCCAACTGCCCTGTGGGCAATCCGGCAATCGCGGGTGGGAGAGGACTCCGCTTGCATACTGGGTGATCTTTTTCATGCCGTTACCGGCCACAAAAAATAACGACCCCCAGTCGGTCTGTGACAAGCTTACCAGCATGAGCACAGCAGACCGTAATTCCGATCCCTCCCGCCATACCTTCCCCGGCACAGTTGATTCCGGCACCGGTGGTGCCCACAGCGGCAGTAACCATGTACGGGACATTGCGGAGGTGGCGGCCGTTGAGGTCATTACGACGGCGGCTGTCCACCTGATGAGCGCTGCAGCAGTAAAGTGCGGGCTGGCCGAGGGCAAGGACGCGGAGGAGTTCAAGGACCTGGATGAAGCCAGGAAGCTGATCACTGCCCTGGCAGGGTTTGTCACCGCGGCGGCTCCGGAGATCGGGAGCCAGCATGCTGGCCCGTTGCGCGACGGTTTGCGCTCATTGCAGCTTGCATTCCGCGAGGCGTCGCTGATACCGGATGCTCCCGGTCAGGGACCCGGGGAGAAATTCACCGGCCCCGTCAACTGACCCGCCTGCCCCGTCGGCGTCGAACCTGTTGTGCCGCCAGACAGAGCAGACTAAGGCTGGCGGCAGCACCGCCCACGGCGACGAAGCCGCCCCACGGACCAACCGAGTCGATCAGCAACCCCGCAAGCGGCGCTCCGAGGGCAACCCCTGACGTCAGTGCCGATCCGTACCATCCCATCGCTTCGCCGCGGCGGTCCTCCTCTACGAGGTGGGCAATCTTCTCAGAGGCTGCGGAGAGAACCGGCGCGCACAGCAGGCCAGGAGCGAGCGACAGCAATGCGAGGGCAAACGTGCTGTCGGCAAACCCCATGGGGATGGTCAGTACGCTCATCAGAAGCAGCAACACCAGCGGTGAGACCGGGCGGTGCATTGCACCGTAGACCAGGCCGCCGACTACAGATGCGGCGCACCAGGCGAGGAAAACCCATCCGAGTTCAAACGCCCGGTTGTTGTCCTCCAGCACGGCGATGATGCCAACGTCCGTGCCTGCAAGAACCAGCCCTGCACCGGCCGCCACAACCATCACAACACCCACGGGCAGGGTTAGCCATCCGAAACTGTGGGCGACGCGCGCACGGGCACCGACCCCTCGTGCCGGTCGTGCCCCGGGCACCAATTCGGCGGATGCCTCGAACACACGCGCCGGAGCAGAGGCGACCATCGCCTCCACCGCTGCTTCGTCGTCGTCGGCCGCTGACGGAGACCCCGCCACAGCACCGGGCTGGCTACTACGGGTGGGCGGGTTGAACCACATCAGGAACAGACCGGCCACCGCGGTGGAAAGCCCGACAACGGTCAGGCCGAGCACGGTGGAAACCTGAGTTGCCAGGACCGCGCCCAACGCAGGCCCACCCATGAAGATCACTTCGGTGGATACAGCGTCCAGCGTGAAGGCGGTCCGGCGCGACTCACCGCTGACCAGGACACCGAGGGACTGCCGGACCACCGAGAAGACGGGCAGGGTGAAAATGCCGCCAACCAGAGCGGCCAACAGCAGCCACTCATAGGGCAGGTGCGGAGCGATGGACCAGATGAGCGCTTCGGCAATCACAGACGGGATCAGCGCGCGGCGCAAACCGGCCAGGTCCACCCGGCGTCCACGCCAGGGAGCCCCGACGGCGATGCCGATCGTCATGACTGCAGCTACTGCGCCGGCCTCCGCGTACCCCCGCTCAAGCGTCTGCACTACATGCAGGGTCAGCAGTACACCCGCCGCGGAGTGTGGGAAGCGGGCGATCATGCCCACGAGCAGCAACCGGCGAACCGGGACTATTCTCAACAGCTCCCGGTAGATGGCAAAGTTCAACGTCAATCACTTTCACGCGGGCTCGCACCGCGTGGGTATCAACGCGTGAGCCGGATTTCGAGCGAGTCAACCCGCTCGACAAACTCCTCCAGGTTCTGGAGGGTCCTCTGAAAATTTCGTGTGGTGGAGCGGACCTCTTCCTGGGTAAGTCCCTCCTCCAGAGCGAGGCTGATGCGCAGTTCGGGACCGGCACCACCGCCTCCAAATACTGTACCGTCCGCTGTACGACTGGAAATCCCGGATCCCGGGCCAACCTCGACCCTACGGATCAGGGCGCCTGCCTCCACAGCCCGCCCTATGAGCTCGGTGAGAACGGGATCAGCGTAGGAAGGCACCCAGTCGGTCTGCTGCGCCAGCGCCCAGAGCGCCGGACGACGGACAACGAAGGTCACCTCCGCTCCCGGGTCCACGACCATCAGATCAGCCTTCTCGGCAACGGCGGACAGCGCGGCCCGCGGAGCGAACACAGCGACAGGGCGTGCACTTTCATGCCAGTGCGCCAGGCGCGCCGTCGAGGTGAACACAGGAAGTGCACGGCGTCCGTCCGGGGACTTGATCGTGACCAATGCCATATCGGCTTCCTTGTCACCCACGTGGTGACCGTCCGCGCCTGTCGGCAGCTCACTGTCGGTTCCGCCGAGCTCCGCGATAACCGGGACGAACACACGCACAGTCGCGAGGGCGCGCACAACGGCCGTTTCATCCGCCCGTCCCGCCACCAGGCTGGATACTGCGGCTTCGTACGACGCCGGGACACCGCCGTCGTCGTTGTCGAATGCATGGAGCGGATTGCCGTCGCCGGAGAGGTCCCGACCCTTCCAGGGTTGCCCGGCGGAATCGGTGGTGTTTACCCCTTCTGCTTTGCTTGCCCTGAGCGCTGCTTCGATGTGCCCAGGCAGACGGCGGTCGGACACGCCTACCGTTCCGGGTGCCCGGCGATGTCCAGTGCCTGCGGAAGCGTGAAGGCGCCAGCGTAGAGGGCCTTACCGACGATTGCGCCCTCGAGTCCATCCGGTACGAGCTGACGCAGTGCCGCGAGGTCATCGAGACTGGAGATTCCGCCGGAGGCGACCACCGGCCGGGTGGTCTTCTCGAGGACATCGCGCAGCAGCTGGAGGTTGGGGCCCCGTAGCGTGCCGTCCTTCGTCACGTCGGTCACCACGTAGCGGGCGCAGCCAACGTCCTCCAGGCGCGCAAGGACCTCCCAGAGATCGCCGCCATCCTCGGTCCAGCCCCGTGCTGCCAGTGTGGTCCCGCGGACATCGAGCCCGACGGCGATCGCGTCGCCATAGCGGGCGATGGCGCTTGCGGTCCACTCCGGATTCTCAAGCGCCGCTGTCCCAAGGTTGATGCGCTCCGCTCCCAGCTCCAGGGCTTCCTCAAGGGAAGCATCATCGCGGATACCTCCGGACAACTCCACCTTGATATCCAGCTCCGCGACAACCTTTCGGAGAAGCTCGCGATTGGACCCACGCCCGAACGCCGCGTCCAGGTCTACCAGGTGAACCCATTCGGCGCCGTCGTTCTGCCATTGCATGGCGGCGTCAAGCGGGTCCCCGTAGCTGGTTTCGCTGCCGGCGGCGCCCTGGACCAGGCGGACGGCCTGGCCGTCAGCCACGTCAACGGCAGGCAGCAGTTCGAGGATGGGAGATTCTGTGAAGGGACTCATTCACTTCCTTTGTTCAGGGTTTGAGAACTGTTCAGGGTTAGAAAACGCTTATGCATCTACTGGGGCGCAAGGGTCAGCAGATAGGCGGCGACCAGCGCCAGCAAGGCCAGTACACCGAAGCTGATGACAAACACGCGTGGCAGTTTCTGGCGATGGAATGAGACTGCCCCTCCGATCAACAATCCGGCTAGCCCCATCAGGAGTACGCTCCACATTGTCAGCGCAGACCGTTGATCCAGTTGCGCAGCAGCTGCGCGCCGGCGTCGCCGGACTTCTCCGGGTGGAACTGGGTGGCCGTGAGTGGGCCGTTTTCCACAGCAGCTATGAATGGCCCGCCGTGGGTGGACCACGTGACGATCGGTGGCCGCATAGCCGGCTGGGTCACATCAAAATTCCAGTCCTGAACGCCGTACGAGTGGACGAAGTAGAAGCGCTCGTCTCGGATGCCTTCAAAGAGCGTCGACTCCTGCGGCGCCTGGACCGTGTTCCAACCCATGTGCGGGACTACGTCTGCCTTGAGCCGCTCAACCCTTCCCGGCCATTCGCCCATGCCTTCCGTGCGCACACCGTGTTCCACGCCCTCTTCGAAAAGGACCTGGAGCCCGACGCAGATACCGAGTACTGAACGGCCGCCTGCGACACGGCGCCCGATCATGCGAAGTCCGTCGACGTCCTTCAATCCCTGCATGACGGCCGCGAAAGCACCGACACCCGGGACCAACAGCCCGTCCGCGTTGAGGACGTCCTCCGGCGCAGCGCTCAGTGTGACATCGGCTCCTACATGCTCGAGTGCCCGGACGGCTGATCGGATGTTGCCGGAACCGTAATCCAGTACGGTCACCTTCGGTGCGCTCATAGCGCGCCTTTCGTCGAGGGAATTCCGGTTACGCGGGGATCCGGTTCCACGGCGCTGCGAAGCGCACGCGCGAACGCCTTGAACTGCGCTTCCACGACGTGGTGTGGATCCCGGCCGCCGAGCACCTTCATGTGCAGGCAGATCTGCGCGTGAAGGGTTATTGCCTCGAAGATGTGGCGGGTCAGGGACCCAGTGAAGTGGCCCCCGATCAGGTGATACTCCTGGCCTGCGGGCTCCCCTGCATGCACCAGGTAGGGCCGTCCGGAAATGTCCACGACGGCATGCGCGATCGCCTCATCCAGCGGCACTGTCGCCTCACCGAAACGGCGAATTCCGGCTTTGTCGCCGAGCGCCTCGCGCAGGACCTCCCCGAAGGTGATAGCCACATCCTCGACCGTGTGGTGCACGTCGATGTGTGTATCCCCGGTGGCGCGAACAATGAGGTCGATGAGGGAGTGCTTCGCGAGCGCCGTAAGCATGTGATCGTAGAAGGGGACGGACGTGGTGATCTCAGAGCGACCGGTCCCGTCAAGGTTAAGTTCAACGTACACCGACGACTCGCTCGTGGTCCGCTCGCGTTGCGCAATGCGAGCAGCTGTAGCTTCCGCGGTCATGGCTGGTCCTTAATGTCGGGGGGAAGTGAAAGTCGTGACGA
This sequence comes from Arthrobacter pigmenti, assembly GCF_011927905.1. NCBI lineage: Bacteria > Bacillati > Actinomycetota > Actinomycetes > Micrococcales > Micrococcaceae > Arthrobacter > Arthrobacter pigmenti. Next base: position 1,139,823 of record NZ_JAATJL010000001.1, on the reverse strand, counting down.
GGTCGTGTCGCACCAGATGGGTATCAGCGGCCGCGTGTACCGGAACAAGTCTAGGAGAGGTTGGGCCGAATCAATGAGCGGAGTATCTCGAGGAAGATTGTGGTTTCCGCTTCGGTGCCTGCCGTGACCCTCAGGTGGTGAGGAATGCCGACGTCGCGAATGAGGACTCCCGCATCCAGCAGGCCCTGCCACACTGTGCGCGGTTCTTCGATGCCGCCGAACAGAACGAAATTCGAGTCCGATGGGGCCACGGGCAGCCCCATCTCCGTGAGTCCTGCGACGATGCGGTCTCGCTGGCGCTTGATCTCGTCCACGTTCTCGAGAAGCCGGGCCGAGTGGGTGAGAGCGGCCACAGCGGTGGCTTGCGTGAGCGCCGAGAGATGGTACGGCAATCTCACTAGCCGAAGAGCATCGGCCACCTCAGGAGCCGCTGCGAGGTAACCCACGCGGGCTCCAGCGAGAGCGAAAGCCTTGCTCATGGTCCGGGAAACGATCAGCCGCTCCCGCCCGGGTAGCAGGGCCAACGCACTCGGAGTGCCACGGTGCGCAAATTCGGCATAGGCCTCGTCGACGATGATGATCGCCTGCGCAGCCGAACCCGCTTCGTAGACCTCGGTGACGACGTCGAGCGACAGAGCTGTACCCGTTGGGTTGTTGGGGCTGCACAGGAAAACTATGTTCGCGCCCGTCGCAGCAACCTGCTCAGCGGCCGATTCCGGAGTCAGATCGAAGGTTCCCGCACGCGATCCGGACTCATATCCGGTGCCGGTGGCGCCCGCGAGCAGAGGGTACATCGAGTAGGTGGGAGGGAAGCCGAGCGCTGTTCGTCCAGGGCCGCCGAAGGCAAGGAGGATGTGCTGCAGCACTTCGTTGGAACCGTTCGCCGCCCAGATGTTCGCGGCCGTCAGACCATGGCCCAAATATCCAGCGAGCTGCTCCCTCAGAGTCGTGAACTCACGGTCCGGGTAACGGTTCAACCCGGCAACGGTCTGTTCCACGGCCCGAACTATTGCCTGCCGGACATCCTCGGGAACGCCGTGGGTGTTCTCATTCACGTTCAGCAGGATGGGTACGTCCAATTGGGGCGCGCCATAGGGCTGCAGGCCGCGGAGGTTCTCTCGAAGCGGCAGACGGTTGAGACGTTCAAGCTGATCGGTCACCAACCGAGTTTAAGGGAGCAAGGTCTCTGGGAGGGAATCCGCAGAAAGCGGCGCCGTGATATTACGTGGCAGACAAGGCGGTTACGGCGTGCTGACAGGAATGTGCAGCGCCTGGCCCGCCTGGACGGTTGAGGTGGTCAACGCATTCAGTTCGGCGATCTCGGCCACTACCTCCCGCGGATCCCGGTCCGGCGCGTACTCGGCAGCCAGTCCCCACAGCGTCTGGCCGACCGCAACATCCACCTGTACGGTTTCCGTGACGCCGCCGGCGCTCCCGGCAGCCTTCGCCTGAGACGTGAGCGAGGCAGCAAGGATCATGGCGGCTGCCGCGACCAGGGCTAGCGGCACCGCCACGAGGACCAACCAACCCCGGCGCGTCAGGTGAACCCGCGGAACGCCGGCATCCGAGCGCTCCATGGTGTGTCCAGCCGAGCCCGGCCCTGCAAGTTGTAGCGTTGACATCACGTCCGCCTTTCTACTGCTGAATATGAAGGACCGCTTCGATTCGAAGCTGTGTTCTATTCTTCTCGTTATATTTTTAGCATCTTTGGACTAATACTGTCGAGACTCGCTCGAACAAATGTTTGAAAAGACGTCTCATGTCCCCTAGCGTTGCTGGCAAGGGTGAATGGTCCGGCCGCTTCGAAAACCAGCTCATCACCCACCACTGACAAAACTGGTTGGAAGGTCGCAGAAGCACCTCCACCACAGCGAAGGGATGTACGTTTCGTGGGAGATCTCAGTGCGGCAGAGGAGACCACCGAGGCACCGGAGGCCGCAGCCAAGCGCGGACGCGGCCGTCCACGGGGACGCGCCACGCCCAAGGGCCTGACCCCCCGTCAGAAGAAGATCCTGGAGACTATCCAGCGCAGTGTCGCCGCACACGGTTACCCGCCGTCGATGAGAGAAATCGGTGACACCGTCGGTCTTGCCAGCCTTTCCAGCGTCACCCACCAGCTGTCACAGCTTGAACGGATGGGCTACATCCGCCGCGATCCAAAGCGGCCGCGCGCAATGGAGATTCTGCTTCCTCTCACGCTCGGTCAGGACTCTCCGCGCCCACTACCCAGTTCTCCGGAGCAGGATGACGAACCGGTCAACGCGGCTGTTGACGCAGCAATGGTCCCCCTGGTTGGCCGCATCGCGGCGGGAGGACCGATTCTCGCTGACCAGGTGATCGAAGACGTCATGCCGCTCCCCCGTCAGCTGGTGGGTCATGGCGAGCTGTTCATGCTTCGCGTTTCGGGAGATTCGATGATCGACGCCGCGATTTGCGACGGCGACTGGGTTGTGGTGCGGCGACAAAATACCGCGGACAACGGCGATGTCGTTGCGGCCCTTCTTGATGATGAGGCAACGGTCAAAACGTTCCGCCAGCGCGACGGGCACACCTGGCTGCTTCCGCAGAACACCAATTACGAACCCATTCTGGGAGACCACGCCGCCATCATGGGCAAAGTCGTATCGGTGATGCGGGCGCTTTAGCTGGTCAGCTTCGGCTAGACGGGCTGTGCCGCGGCTAACCGCGAGAGCACGGCAAGCGCCGTAGCACGGTCGGTGGTTGGCCAGAATGGGGGAAGCGCCGCCCTCAGGAAGCCGCCATACCTGGCGCTTGCCAGACGTGAGTCGAGGATTGCCACCATTCCGCGATCGTCGCCGGAACGGATGAGGCGGCCCGCGCCCTGCGCGAGCCGAACTGCGGCGTGGGTTGCCGACACGCTCATGAAGCCGTTGCCCCCGGCCTGTGCAACCGCCCTGGTGCGCGCCGTCATCAACGGGTCATCCGGGCGGGGGAAAGGTATGCGGTCGATAACCACCAGGCGGCAGGACCTGCCCGGCACATCCACACCCTGCCAGAGGGACATGGTGCCGAAGAGACAGGTGTCCGGTTCATCCGAGAACTGGCTCACGAGGGATGCCATGGACGACTCCCCCTGGCACAGGATCTCGACATCAACTCTGGTGCGGAGTGCATCGGCTGCCTCCTCCGCTGCACGCCGGGATGAGAACAAGCCCAGCGTTCCTCCTCGGGAGGCCCGGATCAGTGCCTCAAGTTCCGCCAGCTGTTCTTCTGATGTACCCCTGCCCGGTTTCGGAAGGTCCTTGGCAACGTACAGGACGCCCTGCTTCGGGTAGTCGAAGGGGCTACCCACATCAACACCGGTCCAGCTCGGTGCGCCTTCGCCGGTGAGGCCTAATGAACCGGCAACCGGCCCGAATTCAGAGCCGATGGCCAGCGTGGCGGAGGTCAGGACTACCGTATGTTCCTCGAACAATCCATGCCGGAGGCGCCCGGCTACCGAGAGGGGCGCGATGCTGATGGTTGCGGGCGATGACTCAGCAGCCGCCACGTAGCCGCTTCCGGGTGTGAAGGCGCTTGGCCGTGTTGCCCACAGCACTTCGCCGGCACCACCTGCACCGAGCATCCGCTCGCACAGTTCAAGGATGACCAGGAGCCGTGAGCGGGCCATCTGCCGCCCGCCATCTGCCGGCTGCGGTGAGGATTCCATGTTTGAGGCGGACAGAGCGGCCCTGCACGCCTCCCTTACCTGGCCGAGAGCCGACTCCTGCGGCTCGTTCAGGCCGCCGGACATCAAACCGCTGGGCACGGCGTCGAACGCCGACTCGAAGGCTCGCTGCGCTGCCGCCAGCGGCTCCGTGTCCGTGCCGAGATGCCGCCTCGCGGCTGAGGACGCCGTGCCTATCAGCGCTCCCGAAAGCTGCCCGGAGACCGCCGAAGTCACGCGGTCATGAAGTTCGTGGGCCTCGTCGATGACGACGACGTCATGCTCCGGCAGGACAGCCAGCCCCTCGAAAGCACTGATCGCGAGCAGGGCGTGGTTGGTGATGACAATGTCAGCCTTCCCTGCCTTTTCGCGGGCGCGTTCGCTGAAACACTCAGCAGCAACCGGACACTTCTGGGCGCCGAGGCATTCCATGCTGGACACCGATACCTGCCGCCACGCCCGATCACCAACGCCGGGCATGAGCTCGTCACGGTCGCCGGTTTCCGTCTCTTCTGCCCATTCGCGCAGCCGGACGATCTCCCGCCCAAGCGGGGTCGAGGGACCGGAGGCTGGATGGGGTGACGCGGGGTCGCCGTCCAGCGCGAAGAGGGCGCCGGCGTCGTCTTCCTCCGGGAAGCCGCCGGCCGTCTTGTGCCGGCACACGTAGTTCCCGCGCCCCTTCAGGAGCGCCACGTCCACCGGCCGCGGAAGTGAATCCCCCAGTGATTCCAGGAGGCGCGGAAGATCGCGTTTGACGATCTGTGCCTGCAGGGCCAGGGTTGCAGTCGATACCACAGAGGTGGTGTCGCTTGTCATCGCGTGCGCGATCAGCGGTACCAGGTAGGCGAGCGACTTACCGGTTCCAGTGCCCGCTTGCACGAGCAAATGGTCCCCCTCCGTGATGGCCTGCGCAACGTGCCGCACCATCTCGTGCTGCCCGCTGCGCCGCTGACCGCCCATCGATTCAACGACGTGGTCGAGCAGTTCCAGGGGGTCTATTCGCCCCTCAGCCATGCCGGACGAACGGTTCCAGTTCCGCTGCGAGTCCTTCGCGGACCATGACGTCCACCTGTGTGCCGTCCTCGACGTGCTCCAGATGCAGTATCTCCGCGTCCGCCTGATGCAGTCGACTGACGACATCACCGCGCTGATAGGGAACCAGAAGATTCAGTTTGACGCTCGGTCGCGGAATCGAATCGCTGATGAGTGCAAGCAGCTCCTCGATTCCCTGCCCGGTACGCGCGGAGACGATCGCGTGGCGCGGTTCACGCTGGCGCAGCCGTTCAATGACGAACGGATCCGCCGCGTCCACCTTGTTCAACACAATGATCTCAGGGACCTTGCGGGCATCGACGTCCGCAAGGACCTGCCGCACAGCTGCGATCTGCCCCTCGGGGTCCGGATGTGACGCGTCCACCACGTGCAGAATGAGGTCGGAATCCGCAACCTCCTCAAGCGTGGAGCGGAATGCCTCGACCAGCTGCGTAGGCAGTGAGCGGACGAATCCGACGGTGTCGGCGAGCGTGTATTCCAGGCCGTCCGGGGTCTCTGCACGCCGGACGGTCGGGTCCAGGGTTGCGAACAGTGCGTTCTCAACCAGCACTCCGGCATCGGTCAAACGGTTCAACAGTGAGGACTTACCCGCATTGGTATAGCCGGCAATCGCGACGGAAGGAACCTCATGTCGACGACGGTTGGCCCGCTTGGTCTCGCGGGCCGGTTTCATGCCCGCGATCTCCCGCCGCAACTTTGCCATGCGGGTACGGATCTTTCGCCGGTCGAGCTCTATCTTCGTCTCACCCGGGCCGCGCGAACCCATACCCGCGCCGGCACCGCCTACTTGACCGCCGGCCTGGCGGGACATCGATTCGCCCCAACCGCGCAGGCGCGGAAGGAGATACTCGAGCTGGGCAAGTTCAACCTGCGCTTTACCCTCACGTGATTTGGCATGCTGGGCGAAGATGTCCAGGATCAGTGCGGTACGGTCGATGACCTTCACCTTCACAATGTCCTCGAGCCCACGCCGTTGGGAGGGTGCAAGCTCGCTATCGACGATGACGGTGTCGGCACCTGTGGCAGTCACGATGGTCTTGAGCTCTTCAGCCTTCCCCGCACCCAGAAACGTCCCGGGATCCGGCTTCAACCGGCGCTGGATGATTCCGTCCAGGACCTCGGACCCCGCCGTCTCGGCGAGTGCGGCGAGCTCACGGAGCGAATTCTCGGCTTCCTCCGCGGTTCCTTCGCTCCAGATTCCGGCGAGAACCACCCGCTCAAGACGGAGCTGCCGGTACTCGACCTCTGTGACGTCTTCGAGTTCCGTGGACAAGCCTGCTACGCGGCGAAGCGCGCGGCGCTCCTGAAGGTCTTGCTGTTCGCCGTCGTATGCGGAATGCTCTTCGTCGAGCTCAGAAATGGCCTGCGCCTTGCCGCGCTTCGCAACTGTAGACCTGACCGCATCCGCTGACGGAGACGCTGCGGGATCCTTGGCGAGTATCCGGTCAATGACTGCCTGGATTTCTTCCGGACCCATTTCCGGCTCGGGCGTTGACGACGCTCCGTGATGTGTGGTCATGCTCTCCTTTGGTGACTGTCCTCCCATGGTAGTCCGTACCGCCCCATTAGGTCCTCAAATTCTCTGAGCGCGCAACACAATCTGCTTGGCCTGGAGGAAGCCGTGCGGTACGCCGACTACGCTGGAGCACTATGGAATCGCAGCACTACTTCAGCGCGACACCCGCCGGGCCGGACCAGCGACGGGCCCTACGGGTGGTCCTCGACGGCCGTCTGCGCGAGCTGGTGACCGCAGGGGGGATCTTCAGTCCCGACGGCGTGGACAAGGGGACGTCGATCCTCCTCGCCGAGGTGCCACCGCCGGAAGGACAAACTCTCCTGGATATCGGCTGCGGCTGGGGTCCGCTCGCGCTGACCATGGCGCTGCAGGAACCCAAAGCGCGCGTGGTCGCCGTCGATGTGAACGAGCGCGCACTCGGCCTTGTCCGCGAGAACGCTTCCCGCCTGGGACTGGACAACCTGAGCGCCGCTGCGCCCGACGCCGTTGCCGCCGACCTGACCTTCGACACAATCTGGTCAAACCCCCCGATCCGAATCGGCAAGGAAGCGTTGCACGCATTGCTGCTGACCTGGCTGCCGCGCCTCGCGCCAGGCGGCACCGCATGGCTGGTCGTGCAGAAAAACCTGGGTGCGGACTCGCTGCAGCGCTGGCTTGTCGCCGAATTCGATGAAGGGTACGAGGTCGACCGCGCGGCTACCGCGAAATCCTTCCGGATCCTGCGCGTTACCAGGCGCGATACGGGGCTTTAGGCAAACGTCCCGCTGGCGATGAGAACCGCCGGACCACTCAGGTGTACGTGTTCCCGGCCATCCGGGCCGACGTGGAATTGCACCCCTACCTGCCCTCCTGGGACAGAGACTGCCCAATGGTCAGGGGCATCCGCTCCTGCCCAGTATCTCGTGGCCACCGCTGCCGCGCATGCTCCCGTGCCACAGGAAAGTGTCTCGCCCACACCGCGCTCGTGAACGCGCATGGTGACCTGACCGATGCCGTCGTGAACCAGCGGATCGTCCGGAACGACGAATTCGACATTGGTGCCGTTCGGTGGAACCGGGTCCACCCGCGGCGCAGCGCTGAGGCTCGTGGCGTCCAGTTCCGCTATTTCCGCCAACGCCACTACCGTGTGCGGGTTGCCCATGCTGATGGAGAGACCGGGCCGGGGAACTTCGAGACCATCTGCTTCCACGAGGGCGTCCATCGCCCGCGCGGCAGCCTTCTCGGGATGAATGAACTCCCAGGGGCCCATGTCCACTGAATAACCGTCGGGCGAGCGTTCGATCACCTTAATACCGCCGCGGGTTCCGACAGCGGCGGCCGCCCCCTCGTCCAGGGAAAGCAACCCGCGATCGATGAGGAAGTGCACGAAAACGCGGACGCCGTTGCCGCACATCTCCGACACGGACCCGTCACCGTTGCGGTAATCCATGAACCACTCGGCTTCCGGGTTGTTCTGGAGCAGGGCACGACCTTCGGGAACCAACGACGACGGCACCGCCCGGATCAACCCGTCTGCCCCTAAGCCACGGTGACGGTCGCATGCCGCGGTGACTTCTTCCACGCCGAGCTCGATGGAACCATCCGGGTCAGCCAGCAGAAGGAAGTCATTTCCTGTTCCATGTCCCTTGCTGAAGGACAGGCCGGACAGTGGCGTGCTGGCAGCCAGTGCTGCATCGGGTTGTGTGCTCACCCTTCTAGGATAGGCGGAGAGTCTGCCGGAGAACTTCCAGTGCACGTTCGTGAAGCGCCGCATCCTGCCACTCGAGCCACTGCACACGCTCGTCCGCCCTGAACCAGGTGAGCTGCCTGCGGGCAAAGCGGCGGGTCGCCCCAATGGTGTCCTCGACTGCCTCCGCTGCCGACCATTCGCCGTCGAGCACGCGGAGGAACTGGGCGTAGCCGAGTGCACGGGAAGCGGTTCGTCCTTCACGCAGTCCTCTGTGATCGAGGGCACGGACCTCGTCCAGGAGCCCGCTCTCAACCATGGTGTGAACCCGCGTGGCCAGGCGGGCACGGAGTAGCTCGCGGTCCACGCGCAATCCCAGCTGGAGGGCCGGTTGATGGTAGATGCGGCTAGGCATGTATGAGCTGAAGGGTCTTCCAGTCAGCTCATGAACTTCCAGGGCGCGGATGACACGGCGTTCATCGTGCAGGCGTGCCTCCGAAGTTGGGTCCACCTGCGCGAGGCGCTGCCTGAGCGCGCCTATGCCGTCCTCGGACTTCTCCATCTCGAGACGGGACCGCACCGCTGCGTCAGTCGGCGGAAACTCCAGCTCGTCAAGGGCAGCCCGGACGTACAGCCCCGATCCGCCAACGAGAATCGGCACGTTCCCGCGGGACCGGATCTCCCCTATGAGCTTCCTGCTCTGACGCTGATACTTCGCTACGTTCGCTTCCTCGCGGATGTCGAGTATGTCGAGCAGGTGATGGGGTACGCCCTGCCTATCCTCGATCGGCAGTTTGGCGGTACCGATATCCATGCCCTGATAAAACTGCATGGCGTCGGCATTGATGATCTCGCCCCGCAGGGCCTGAGCCAGCGCAACGCCCAGATCCGATTTACCGGACCCAGTCGGCCCGACGACGGCGATCAGGGGCGGTACTGTCCAAACAGCTGCGCCTTCGGTCACGTGGAAGCTGTGCGTAACGGCAACGACGGCATACCCAGCGAAACTCCCGTGCCGCTTCCCGGTGCAGGCGCTCCGCAACTGTCTGCCTGTGCGCGATCCCACGCATCCCCGGCACGGGATCGCCTTAACCGGTAGTCCGCCGCTTGGGGGTCAGCGATCAAGTGGAAGGGCGCAGCCTGTGTGACCGCGACTATAACGAGGTCGCCGGGCCGCGGCTGCTCTGCGCCGTCGGGCACTGAGAAGTGCACCAGGCGCTGGTCCCGCGCCCGCCCACTCAAACGATGGGTTTCGTGTGCCTTGCGGCCCTGTTGGGCAGTGACCAGCACTTCCACCTGGCGCCCGATCTGGGCCGCGTTCTCTTCCCCGCAGATCCGGTCCTGCAGTTCGGTCAACCGTTCGTACCTCTCCTGGACCACGGCCTTTGGCAGTTGGTCCGGTAGGTCAGCGGCGGGTGTTCCTGGGCGCTTCGAGTACTGGAATGTGAAAGCGGTGGCGAAACGTGATTGCTCGACGACGCGAAGGGTTTCCTGGAAATCCTCCTCGGTCTCACCCGGAAAACCGACGATGATATCCGTGGAAATGGACGCATGCGGCATCCGGGCACGGACGCGGTCCAGGATTCCAAGGAACTTCTCCGAGCGATAGGACCGGCGCATCGCCTTCAGAACCCGGTCCGAACCCGATTGCAGCGGCATGTGCAATTGCGGAGCGACATTGGGCGTCTCAGCCATGGCGTCGATGACGTCATCGGTGAAGGCAGCCGGATGGGGGCTGGTGAAGCGCACACGTTCCAGACCTTCGATGTCTCCACAGGCACGCAACAGCTTGGCAAAAGCGCCCCGGTCGCCGAACTCGACTCCATAGGAATTCACGTTCTGGCCCAGCAGCGTAACCTCGATCGCGCCGTCGGCCACGAGTGCTTCAATTTCGGCCAGGATCTCTCCCGGACGCCGGTCCTTCTCCTTGCCGCGCAGCGACGGGACGATGCAGAAGGTGCAGGTGTTGTTGCACCCCACTGAGATCGATACCCATCCCGAGTACACCGAGTCGCGTTTGGTGGGCAGGGTGGACGGAAAGACATCGAGAGATTCGAGGATCTCAAGCTGTGCCTCGTCGTTGTGGCGTGCCCGTTCCAACAGGGCGGGAAGTGCACCGATGTTGTGGGTGCCGAAGACAGCGTCCACCCACGGTGCCTTGCGGAGAATAGTCTCGCGGTCCTTTTGCGCAAGGCACCCGCCGACGGCTATCTGCATCCCGGGACGGGCGTCCTTGACGGACGCCAACATACCCAGGTTCCCGTACAGCTTATTGTCTGCGTTCTCGCGCACCGCGCACGTATTAAAGACAACGACGTCGGCCTGGCCTCCTGCGGCGTCGGCGTACCCGGCGTCCTCCAGGAGTCCGGCTATGCGCTCGGAGTCGTGCACGTTCATCTGGCAACCGAAAGTGCGCACCTCGTAGGTGCGTTGCGGTGCATGCGTCTGCTCGTCCGGTTCGACTGTTGCGGTTAGCGGGGTGAAACTCACCAGTTAAGGGTACGGCCCTGCGCCCCTGCGCCCAACCAGGACTGATCTAGATGCATGGGTTCTTCGTCGGGCTCAGTACCAGTTGTTCCGTTCGGAGTGGTCCCACGCAGCGCAGGGCGTCCCGTATCGCTGGGCGATATAGCCGAGCCCCCATTCGATCTGAGTGCGGTAGTTAGTGCGCCAGTCCGGCCCTGCGCTGGCCATCTTGCTTCCGGGTAGCGCCTGCGGAATGCCGTAGGCGTCGCTGTAGGGATTGTCTGCGCTTGTTCGCCAGCCCGATTCCCGATTCCACAGGTTCACCAGGCAAGTGAACTCATCCGGTGCCCACCCGTATGCGGCTGCGCGGCCGGCAGCATATGCCTGGGCGCCCGCCGGGTCATCCACTGCGACGATCGGCGGCGGTTCCGGTGCGGGCGGCGGTTCCGGCGCAGGGGGTTCAGTTGGCGGGCTGGTTGGCGGCGGTGCCGGGACCTGGACAACAGGTGGCGCGGTTGGTTGCGGAATAGGTGGGGAGGGTTGCGGGGGAACTGGTTCCGAGGGAGTGTTGTTGGCCGGCGGCCCGGGTACATCCCCCGGGCGCTCCGGCAGGGTACCGGACGCCGGCGGCAGCGGGTTTCCCACAGTAACGGGTTGACTCTCGGCTGATTCGCGCGAGGATGCCTGCTGCGCTGCGAGTTGGGCGAGGCGCTGCTGTTCTGCATAGGCAGATTCAGCGGCGAGGCCCTGCTGGCGTTCAGCTTCCAGGGCAACGGAGGTGTTCCTCAGTTCGGCTAACTGCTGAAGCAGTTGGTGCGCCCGCTGCTCGTACTGTTGCACGGCCTCATTGGCCGAGGCGGCCTTCTGCTCCGCCGTTTGACGCTGTGCTGCGGCTTCCGCGGCGAGCCTCTCGCGCTCTATGGTGGCCGCCTCAACCTGCGCGCGAAGAGCGTCCGCCACCTGTCTGGCTTCCTCGGCGTCCCAGTATGAAACGGAGCGGTGCTCTCCGACGACCTGCAGCGTCCGCATGGCGTCGAGTACGTCGAGCACGCGCCCGGGATTGGCGAGAACGAGCAACGGCCCGTCAACGGGTTGCCCAGCCTTGTAGTAGGCGGCAGCGGCAGCTGCCACGTCCTGCAACGCCGCTGCAGATTCAGCCTCAGCCTGCTCGAGGCGTTCTTCCAAAGTCTGTAGAGCACGCTCGCCAGCCTTGAGAGCAGCCCTCGCCTGCGAAAAACGTGCGGCAGCATCAACTGCTGCGTCGCCTTGTGAACCGGCCTCTGACCGTAGCGTGCCCAGGAGCTCATCGAGCGTCGCGGTTTGTTCGCGGACAGCGGCTTCATCGCCTTTCGCGGTCCGTACCTCCTCCCAGGTGGGAAAGGTGTCACCCGTGGCAGCCATAGCGAAGTACGGCCCGGCCGAACCCAGGACCATCACCAGGATCGCCGCCGACGCGACACACCGCAACAGATTCAAGCTCAACTTCAACACGAAGGTTTACACTACAGCGCCGCGCTATGAACTCCTAGGCCCGCGGAGGCGTCCAGGCAGGACCGCGTTCAACCATCTGCCATCACGTTCTTCACGATCGAGAAGGCGGCCCCGGGTGGATAACCCTTGCGGGCCAACATGCTGACAAGCCGCCGCACCTGCTTGTCGCGGCCGGCACGGTCACCGGGATCCGCCAACGGACGTAGTTTTCTGCGCACGAGTTCCTCCGCGGCAGCCATCTCATCCTCATCCGTTCGCTGCGCGAGAGCATCTTCGGCAATCTCACCGGTAATACCCTTCTCCGCCAACTCACGTTTAAGCGCGCTTCGGGCGAGCGAGCTTGTCTGCGCCCTGCTTCGCACCCACATCTTCGCAAACTCAGCGTCGTCAACCAGCTGCACCTCCTCGTAGCGGTCGAGGATTTCCACCGCAACGTGCTCGGACACACCGCGCTCCGCGAGCTTGCCGAACAGTTGATGGCGACTCCGGGGCGCCATCGAGAGCTGCCTGAGGACGATGGACCTCGCAACTTCGTACGGATCTTCGTCACGCCTCGCGTCGGCGTCAGCGGCACCAGGTCCAGATCGCCGCGACCCACGTCGCAGACGAGTGCGGCCAGAGCGGGCGCCGCGTTCTACCACGGCGCCCTCGCCCACTTCGTTTTCACCGACCACTTTGCCTGCTAGCGACCCTCGCCGCCAACAGCCTTCAGCTTGGGGCCGTCCGGCGCGGGTTCAGCTTCCACAGCACCACCGACGCCAAGCTTCTCCCGAATGCGCTGCTCCAGCTCGTCAGCGAGGTCGGGGTTATCCATCAGGAACTTGCGGGCGTTCTCCTTACCCTGTCCCAGCTGATCTCCGTCATAGGTGAACCAGGCTCCAGACTTCTTTACAAGGCCGTTCTCAACGCCGACATCAATCAGACCGCCTTCGCGGGAAATTCCGTGGCCATACAGGATGTCGAATTCGGCCTGCTTGAAGGGCGGCGCCATCTTGTTCTTGACGATTTTGGCGCGGGTCCGGTTGCCAACGGGATTGGTGCCTTCCTTCAGGGTTTCGATCCTGCGCACGTCAATTCGCACCGAAGCGTAGAACTTCAGCGCCTTACCGCCCGTAGTGGTTTCCGGGCTGCCGAAGAAGACGCCGATCTTCTCGCGCAGCTGATTGATGAAGATCGCTGTGGTCTTGGTCTGGCTCAGCCGCCCAGTGATCTTACGCAGCGCCTGGCTCATCAGCCGGGCCTGCAACCCGACATGACTGTCCCCCATCTCGCCTTCGATCTCGGCACGGGGAACAAGGGCTGCCACGGAGTCGATAACCACGATGTCAATGGATCCCGAACCCACCAGCATGTCCATGATCTCCAGAGCCTGCTCTCCGGTGTCCGGCTGGGACACAAGCAACGCATCAGTGTCGACGCCCAGCCTTTTGGCGTACTCCGGGTCCAGAGCATGCTCAGCGTCGATGAACGCGGCTATGCCGCCGTTACGCTGCGCATTGGCCACGGCATGAAGCGCCACTGTGGTTTTACCGGAGGATTCAGGACCGTAGATTTCCACAACCCGCCCCCGGGGAAGGCCTCCAATACCGAGCGCGGCATCCAGTGCAATGGAGCTGGTGGAAATTGTTTCTATCGGTGCACGGGTCTCATCCCCCAGGCGCATGACGGAACCCTTGCCGTACTGCTTGTCAATCTGGGCAAGAGCTGCTTCAAGAGCCTTTTCTCGATCCGCTGGTGCGGCCATCATCTACCTCGGCTTTCTCATGGCCTCCAGGGCCCGTTTTATGTTCCTCTTGACCGTAGCGAACGCCTCCGACAATTTGCCGAGCATCTCGGCGGATGTGGACATATCGCAGCATTTTGCGTGATTGTGGAGAACAAGTGCACTCGGTTCCTGCTGACTCAAGCATATCCCTGAACCGAACACATATTCGATTGAATCAACCGGCGTGTTCGGCGCAAACGCAGGGTCAGCGGGGCTTCACATCGCGCCCTAGCCGGCGGTGCTCGGGAACTTCCTGCATTGCGCACACTGACAGCCACACGGTTTTGGGGTCAATACCTGCGCGCAAGGCGTCCTCGGGCGTGCGGTCTTTCAACTCCGCCAGGTGCAACGTGGACGCGAGCGTACGCGAATAGGCAGGCCCGAACTCATCATCCATCAAACGCCAGAAATCACTGATACGCATGCCAAATCAGCCCTTTCGTACATAAACCATAGAATGAAACGCATGACTGCAGACCGCCATGAACCCGATGCCTCCGTTGATGCTGCCATTCAGGCATTGGAACAACAGCTCAGCATGCTTTGGAGGCGTGCGCGGTCCAACTCCTACAAGGTGGCTCGGCGCGTGCATCCGGACATGGAGCCGGCCGCCTATGGGCTGCTCGTCATCCTACAGCGGGAGGGTTCCATGCGGCTGACCGACCTCGCGGCGAGCATCGGCGTGGGAAAACCGTCCGTCAGCCGGCAGATCGCAATGCTGGAACAACTTGGGTTGGTGGAGAAGACTGCCGATCCGCTCGATGGGCGCGCCCAATCCATCAGTCTCACGGAAGACGGCTCCCGTCAGCTTTCCACTGCGCAGTCGGCCCGAAAAGAGGCCTTCCATCACCTGATGGAAGACTGGAGTCTTGAGGATGTAACAACCCTCGGTAATCTGATAGCCCAGCTCAACGAGACCTACACAAAGGACAATTGGTGACAGTCCGTACTCCGTCGGAAGATCGAGACGAATAAGTACCCTAGACATGCAAAGGGCCCGCACTAGCGGGCCCTTTGCCGTTATACAGGCGACAGAACGCGGTTAGCTTTTGCTCGCCGCGAGGTCACGGCTGAACCCATCCTTGAACCCCTCAGGGATATCGCCGCCGAACTCCTGTGCAAATTCCTGCGGAACCGTGTCGGGTACAGCTACCCCTTCAGCCTCTGCCAGGCGGTCGCTTACTTCTCGGAGCATCAGGGAAAGGGGTACGTCCAACGCGGTGCAGATTGAGGAGAGCAGTTCCGAGGAGGCTTCCTTCTGTCCCCGTTCCACCTCACTGAGGTATCCCAGGGACACACGTGCGCTGTGCGACACTTCCCGAAGGGTGCGGCCCTGGCGCTGGCGTACGTCACGCAGGACGTCTCCGATTTCGTGGCGTAGTACGACCATCTTGCGCTCCTTCGGCTTACGTTGCGGATCTTCTGCCAACCCCACATCGCGCCAACGGACCACACCGTTTACGGATACGGGTTGCTTAACCATGTGTATCGCCTAACTCCTTTTTCTGGCTGCAGGAGCAGCCTTCTGCTTTTAAGCCTAGCCGGTCAGCACTACGAGCGGCTGACAGTATTGATAACTATTGCGGTACTACGTTTGTTCCTGCGGCGCTGGCTGTAAGGGTTTCGTACAGTGTATTCAGAGCTGCCTCACAGGAAGCGTTGCGGATTTGGCTGCGATCACCGGCGAATGTGAACTCGCATACCACTGCCCCATCTGGCATGGCCACGGCAATGAAGACCGTGCCTACGCTTTTGCCCTCGTGCGGCTCAGGCCCGGCGACTCCCGTTGTAGCAATACCGACGTCAGCTTCGCAGATCCTCCGGGCGCCCTCAGCCATCTGCTTCGCCACCTGCGGGTCGACGGCGCCTACGCGGTCAAGAAGGTCAGGATCGACTCCGAGTAGGGTCTCCTTCAAATCACGATGGTAGGAGACGATCCCACCCCGCAGCACGGTTGATACGCCAGGAACGGTCGCGAGCAGGGCGGAAACCATCCCGGCGGTGAGCGACTCCGCCGTGGCGAGAGTTACTCCGAGTCTGCGTGCAAGGTCCACCGCGTTGTGAGCGGCCTTTCCATCGCCCACCGGAATCACGAACCCGTTCTCTGCGCGCTCCGGCGGAGACGAATGGCCTGCAGGACGTAGTCGGCGCCAGTCACGACCGTGACCAGCACCGCGACCATCATGACCACGACGGCCGGCCACCATGCCCATTCGCCGAGCGCGGCCTGCATCAGATACAGGAAGATTGCAAGCGTCTGAATCACGGTTTTAAGTTTCCCGCCGCGTGAGGCAGGCATGACGCCGTACCGGATAACTGCGAATCGCAGCAGTGTGATGCCGAGTTCACGAACCAGGATCACGACCGTGACCCACCACCAAAGCTCACCGAGTACCGACAGCAGGACGAGTGCCGAGCCGATGAGGAGCTTGTCAGCAATCGGGTCTGCGATCTTCCCGAAGTTGGTGATGAGCCCACGGCTGCGCGCCAGGTCGCCGTCGAGTTTGTCGGTGTAGATCGCTACCGCGAACGTAGCAACTGCCAGCCAGCGAAACAGTCCGCCTTCACCGGCGTCGGTGAGGAGGAACCAGACGAAGAAGGGCACCAGCACAATGCGCACGACAGTCAGGATGTTCGCTACGTTGAGGACCGGGACCGGTGCGGAGTCTGAATTGCTCACGCGACAAGGCTACCTGCCGGTCAGTCCCCAGGCGTCTTCAGAGCCGTCTTCATCCGCGTCGTCGTCGTGATACTCAACTGCCTGTGGTCGGGAATCCAGATCCTCGGCAACCACGTCCGGCGTCCCCGGTCCAGCAGGCGGGCTCGATGCAGGGGCGGGCACCGGCGGTTCATCACCGCGCATTGCTGCGAGCACCGGAGCGAGGTCGTCAGGCTTCACCAGCACGTCACGGGCCTTGGACCCCTCCGAAGGGCCGACTACTCCCCTGGATTCCAGGAGGTCCATCAGGCGTCCGGCCTTGGCAAAGCCCACCCGCAGCTTCCTCTGGAGCATGGAAGTGGATCCGAACTGCGTAGTCACAACCAGCTCTGTGGCCTGCAGCAGAACCTCCAGATCGTCGCCGATGTCGTCGTCGATCTGCTTCTTGGGCGCCTCAACGGCAACGTCGTCCCGATAGACGGCCTTCAACTGCTCCTTGACGTGTTCCACCACACGATGGATTTCGGACTCAGTGACCCAGGCGCCTTGGACACGCATCGGCTTGGACGCACCCATCGGCAGGAAGAGAGCGTCACCCTGGCCGATGAGCTTCTCGGCTCCCGGCTGGTCCAGGACCACGCGGGAATCTGTGACGGAGGAGGTGGCGAACGCCATCCGCGACGGTACGTTGGCCTTGATCAGTCCGGTGACCACGTCGACGGATGGACGCTGGGTAGCCAGCACAAGGTGGATGCCTGCCGCGCGCGCAAGCTGCGTGATCCGGACGATCGAATCCTCAACGTCGCGAGGGGCCACCATCATGAGGTCCGCAAGCTCGTCTACGATCACCAGCAGGTACGGGTACGGCCGCACGACCCGCTTGGAATCAGGCGGCGGGACAACCTTGCCGTTGCGTACGGCTTTGTTGAAGTCGTCAATGTGCTTGTAACCGTAGTTCGCGAGATCGTCATACCTTGTGTCCATCTCGCGTACAACCCACTGGAGTGCTTCGGCGGCCTTCTTCGGGCTCGTGATGATGGGCGTGATGAGGTGGGGCACACCTTCATAGGCCGTAAGTTCCACCCGCTTGGGGTCCACCATGATCATGCGAACTTCATCGGGCGTGGATCTCATGAGGATGGACGTGATCATGGAGTTCACGAACGAGGATTTTCCGGCTCCCGTTGCACCGGCAACCAGGAGGTGTGGCATCTTGGCGAGGTTCGCGACGACGAAGCCGCCCTCGACATCCTTCCCGACCCCCATCACCATGGGATGGTCCGTTTTACGCGCGTTGCCTGACCGCAGCACGTCGCCGAGGGAAACGGTTTCGCGGTCTGTGTTGGGAATCTCGATGCCGATCGCGGACTTGCCGGGAATGGGGGAAAGAATCCGCACATCCGAGCTGGCGACGGCGTAGGAAATGTTCTTGGACAGGGCGGTGACCCGTTCCACCTTGGTGCCCGAAGCAAGCTCGATTTCGTAACGGGTTACCGTGGGGCCCCGGGAGAACCCGGTCACTTTCGCATCAACGTTGAACTGCTCAAGCGTGTGCGTCAGCGCGGCGACGACGGCGTCATTGGCTTCCGAGCGTTCCTTCGGCGGAGTACCCGCGGGCAGGTAATCCGACGGCGGTAGCGTGTACGTGACGTCTCCGGCAAGAGACAGCTGCTCAGTGCGCTGCGGAATGGGAGTGAGCGGCGCCTGCGGCTGCACCGGGTTGGACGGGACTGGCGGGGAGTTGACCGCTGCCGGCAACACCGCCATGGCCTCGGTTTCCGGCTCCGCGTCCCCAATGCCCTGGTTCTGCTTGATCTTCTGCGTGGCGAGTTCCTGCTGGGTGGGGCGGCGCACACCGGGTGGAATCGCCGGGGTGGCCGCAAGGGCGGCGGCAGGGGCGTCGTCGTCGTCGTCGAGCACAGCCCGCTCAAAGGCCTCATCCCCCACGAAGCCGTCAAGATCCTCGTCCTGCACGGCCTTCTTCTTGCCGCCGAAGAAGCGTGACTTCTTCTTCGGCTTCTCGCGCGCCGCACGCTCGCGGTCGGAGAGGTAACTTTGGTCGTGTTCGTCCTGTTCCCCCGGCTCGCGATCGTGGAGATCCTGTCCCATCAGGTGCTCGTACAGGGCCCTCAGCCGCTCTGGAATATGGCGAAACGGTGTCGCTGTGACAATCAGGACACTGACGAAGAGCAGGAAACAAAGAACGACGGCGACTGGCCACACCGGGAGGATGGCCGTGGCCGGGCCGGCGACGAGGTAACCGATCACTCCCCCGGCCTGCCACAAGGGATCAAGCCCCGCGGACAGCTCAGGTTGCCCGCCCACCAGGTGCGCGATGCCCGCTCCGGCGAACGCCATCACGGTCAGGCCGATGCCGATGCGGTTGTTCGCGCGCGGACTCTCCGGGTGACGGAAGAGCCGCACTGCACCTATCAGCAGCATGAAGGGCAGCAGCAGTGCCATCCATCCCAGGGATCCGCCTGCTACAGCATGTACACCGCCCGCGACGGGGCCGCTGAGCGCCCACCATTCAACGGTCGCGACGGCCGCTGCGCACAGGAACAGAAAGAATCCGGTTCCGTCTCGCCGCAGATCCTTCTGCGGCTGTACGTCGTGCCCGAATTTGCGGATCCCGGCGGCAACGAGGTGGGCCATGCCCATCCACATTCCGCGTACGGCGCGCAAGGGCAGCGCGGGACGCTCATCCTGCACCGGCTGTGTCTTTGTGGAGCCACGGCTCGAAGTTCCGCGGCCGCCCGTCGAAGTGTTACGGGTGCGCGACTGTTGTGAACCTCGCGGTTTAGAACCTCGCGGCGCTGTGGGGGAAGTACGAGTCGCCATACTGGCTACGCTACCGGACCCTACCCCCGGTTCCGTGGATTTGCGCGCCCGCTCAGGCCTCCAGCACCACCGGAATGATCATGGGACGACGCCTGTGGCGCCGGTTGACCCACGTTCCCACGACGCGCCTGACGACCTGCTGCAACTGGTGGGTGGTGTGGTCCTTGTTGCTCATGACGGCTTCCTCGAGCGCGGAATTGATCTTCGGTTTGATGTCATCGAAGACGGAGTCATCTTCTGCGAACCCGCGGGCATGAATATCCGGCCCGGAGACAACCTTGCCGGTGCTCCGGTTAACCACCGTGATGATCGAGATGAAACCTTCTTCACCGAGGATGCGGCGGTCCTTGAGGTCCGCATCGGTGATCTCGCCGATACTCGAGCCGTCCACATAGACATATCCGCATTCCACCGCCCCGACTACCCGCGCGACCCCGTCCAACAGGTCCACGACAGTTCCGTCGTCGGTCTGTAGGACGTTTTCGCTCGGGATGCCCGTCTGGATGGCGAGCTTGCCATTGGCTATCAGGTGCCTCGTCTCCCCGTGGACAGGCATCACGTTGCGCGGCTTGAGGATGTTGTAGCAGTAGAGCAGCTCCCCCGCCGCCGCGTGGCCTGACACATGAACGCGTGCGTTGCCCTTGTGGATGACATCCGCCCCCAGTTTGAGCAGACCGTTGATGACGCGGAACACGGCGTTCTCGTTGCCCGGGATCAGGGACGAGGCGAGGATGACGGTATCTCCCTTACCTACCCTGATTGGGTGATCGCCGTTTGCCATGCGGGATAGCGCGGCCATCGGTTCGCCCTGGGATCCGGTGGACATGAGGACAACCTTGTCATCCGGCAGGTTGTCGACGTTCTTCACGTCCACGAGGATGCCTTCCGGCACACGCAGGTAACCCAGCTTGGCAGCGATCGACATGTTGCGGACCATGGAACGGCCGGCGAAGCACACAAAACGCCCGTGGGATTCTGCCGCATCCAAAACTTGCTGGACCCGGTGGACATGGGATGAGAAGGACGCCACGATGACCCGCTTGCGTACCTGTCCGAAGAGCCGGTCAAGTTCAGGGCCGATTTCCCGTTCAGCTGTTGTGAACCCCGGGACGTCAGCGTTGGTTGAATCGACCATGAATAGATCGACTCCCTCTTCACCCAACCGGGAGAATGCGCGGAGATCGGTGATGCGGCCATCGAGGGGCAACTGGTCCATCTTGAAGTCACCGGTGTGCAGAACTGTGCCGGCAGCAGTACGAATGAAGACGGCCAGTGCGTCGGGAATGGAGTGGTTGACGGCGACGAACTCGCATTTGAAGGGGCCGAACTGCTCTACCTGTCCCTCGGTCACAGTAAGCGTGAAAGGCCGGATCCGGTGTTCCTGCAGCTTCGCTTCGATCAGCGCAAGTGTCAGCTGCGACCCAATCAGCGGGATGTCGTTCTTGAGCCGCAGAAGGTACGGCACCGCGCCGATATGATCCTCGTGGCCGTGGGTGAGGACAACGCCGACCACGTCATCCAGGCGGTCCTCGATGTAGGAGAAGTCCGGCAAAATCAGGTCTACGCCCGGCTGGGTTTCCTCAGGAAACAGAACGCCGCAGTCCACAATCAGCAGCTTTCCACCGATTTCGAAGACGGCCATGTTGCGGCCGATCTCGCCAAGTCCGCCGAGCGGGACAATCCGCAAGGTTCCCTCGGAGAGCGGTGGTGGGGCGATGAGTGCTGTGCCCGCGGGTTCGGTCATACTTCAGCCTTTCGGATGTTACCGACTACGACTGGCCTCAAAATTCCCAGCCGGCTTCGGCGAGGTCGGTGAGCACGGGTTCCATTTCGACGGCGGTGGGCTCCACGAGCGGCAGCCTCACCACCGCATTGGACAGCACGCCCTGCATGCGCAGGATTTGCTTGGCCGACACCGCGCCGGGGATGTGGGTCATAACTGCCCGGACAACCGGGTCGAGTTCGAAGTGAATCTTGCGGGCAGTGCCGAAGTCGCCGGCCGAGACCGCGTCGACGAGCGCGCGGAACTGCGCTGTCGCCACATGTGCACTCACGCTCACGACGCCGACGGCCCCCGCTGCCATCCACGGAAGCGTCAGCCCGTCATCGCCCGCGTAGACGTCCAGAGCAGTATTCGCCAGCACCCGCGTCACGGCTGCGTAGTCAGCCTTGGCGTCCTTGAGGGCCAGGATTTTCGGATTGTCAGCGAGACGGATCATGGTTTCGGTGCTGATCGGGATCCCGGCCCGGCCCGGGATGTCATAGATCATGATCGGCAGGTCCGTTGCTGCCGCCACCGCATCAAAATGCGCCAGCACTCCCGCCTGAGTGGGCTTGTTGTAGTACGGGGTAACCACCAATTGGGCGTCCACGCCGGCACGCTGGGCGCGCTCGGCCATCTCGACTGAATGGGAGGTGTGGTTGGTGCCTGTGCCAGCGATGACCTTGGCACGTCCGCTGACTGCCTCGGCTACCACCCGGAACAGGTCTTCCTTCTCCTGATCTTCCAGGGTTGAGGTCTCGCCGGTGGTCCCCGACACCACCAGGCCGTCACATCCGTCGTCGACCAGCCGCACCGCGAGTGCGGCTGTTGCGTCCAGGTCCACCGCTCCATCCGGTGTGAAGAGGGTGACCATCGCAGTTACGAGGGAGCCGAAAGGAAGCGAACGAATATCGGAGTCAGCCATGGGTCAAACTTACCCTTTGCAGCGCACGTGAGAACATTCCATCATGGCCATCACGCAAACCTCCGGCCGCCTGAGCGGTATCGACGCGGCCAGGGGAATCGCCCTCTTCGGCATGATGTCCACGCATGTGTTTCCCCTGTATGTCGAGGGAACTTCCGCCGCGTCGTGGATAGGCGCATCATTCTCAGGACGTTCTTCCGCCCTGTTCGCCGTCGTGGCGGGTATTGGACTCGCACTGCTTACCGGGGGTAGCCGGCCGCACCAGGACAGCGCGCTCACCCGGGACAGGCGCGGTATCGCGGCGCGCGCCGTCGTTATCGCGATGGTCGGACTCATGCTCGGCGGCCTGGAGACCAATATCGCGGTCATTCTCTTCCACTACGGCGTGCTGTTTCTGCTCGCCCTCCCGTTCGTTTCGATCCCGCTCCGGCGGCTGGTCTGGTGGGCGGCGGGCTGGACGCTGCTGTCGCCGGTCGCCGCGTTCTGGCTGAGGCCCTGGCTCCAGGACAATATCAGCCCGCCGGACGTGGACGGCAACCCTGCCCTTGAGCATTTCGGGGAGCCTGTCACGCTGCTCGCCGACGTCCTGGTGACGGGCTACTATCCGGCGCTGCAGTGGCTGAGCTACCTGCTCCTCGGGATGGTTATCGGCCGCCTGGACCTCCGCGCATTCCGTATCCAGGTCGGCCTCATTGCGGGCGGGATCGGACTGGCGATCGCAGCGAAGATCACGAGTGCGTTCCTGCTCGGTCCGGTCGGCGGTCTCGCTGTCCTGCTCCAGACACCGGACGGCCGCAGGTACGACATCGAAGCCATGCTCAATGTCAGCCTTACCGGCATAGACCAGAGCGGCACCTGGTGGTGGCTGGCGGTCAGCGCTCCGCATTCCGGCACGCCGCTGGATCTTGCCCACACCGCTGGCACGGCAGCGGCCGTCGTCGGGCTGTGCCTGCTGGTGACGCGCCGTCTTGACTGGCTGCTGCTGCCGCTTTCAGCACCCGGGGCGATGACACTCACCCTGTACTCACTGCACATCTGGATCATGAGCATTGTGGACCAGCAGCAGCCCGCCCTTGACCCGGCACCCGTGTACTGGGCACAGGCCGCCGCTTTCATCGCCCTTGGACTGGTCCTGCGGAAACTCCGTGCACGGGGACCGCTTGAGTTCATCGTCGCGGGAGCGAGCGACGTTGCCCGGTCTCCCGGCTCTGCCCGAAAACGCTAGGTGAGTTTACTGTCTACCTCGGTGCAGTTTGGCCGCGTGGCGCATAGTGCGGCGGGCGCGGGAGCGGTCTCCGGCGGCGTCGTACGCGCAGGAGAGGCGGAACCACACACGCCAGTCCTCAGGTTTCGCTTCGACCGCTGCCTGGTAGTCCGGGAACTGCGCGTCGGCTGCCTCACGAACAATCCGGCCGGCGGGCGTGCGCGGCAGGTCGTCGACGGGGAGCCCACCTTCAGCGTCAAGCGCGCGTGCCATGGCCTCCGTTTGGGCTCCAAAGGCCAGCTCGCGAACCAGCGCCCATGCCCCGATCAGTGGAAGCAGCAGATACGCGGCGCCGAGCGCCTTCGCCACCGGATCCGGGTCAGTGAGGAGAATGACGCTGCGTTGAAGTGCGACGATCAACCAGAACACGAGCAGGAGGGTGACGAACGCCACCCCTATTTTGACGCGATGTTTCTTCAAGAAGAGCACGAACTGCCTCACGCCTGCAGGTCGAGATAGCCGTCGAGCCCAACGGTTAGGCCCGGGTGCGAACCGACCTGGCGAATGCCGAGCAGCACCCCTGGCATGAAGGATTCCCGGTGGAAGGAATCGTGCCGTATGGTCAGTTGCTCTCCAACCCCTCCGAACAGGACCTCCTGGTGCGCCACCAGGCCGCGCAGGCGGACCGAATGCACGCGTATGCCGTCGACGTCGCAGCCCCTGGCTCCGTCCCGTGCGGATTGCGTCGCGTCCGGGCTGCCGGGCATCCGGGCATCCCGGCGGGCCTCAGCGATGAGGGCTGCGGTACGTTCGGCTGTGCCGGATGGTGCGTCCACCTTGTCGGGGTGGTGCAGTTCGATCAGCTCGACCGACTCGAAATAGCGGGCGGCACGGGCGGCGAAAGCTGTGGCGAGCACTGAACCGAGCGCGAAGTTTGGCGCGATCAGCACCCCGACACCGGGATTGGCGCCCAGTAGGGTCCGAAGGCCCGCTACGCGCTTTTCATCCCAGCCTGTGGTTCCTACGACGGCGTGAAGCCCATGCTCTACGGCGAAGGCGACGTTTCGCTCAGTGCTTTCCGGAACGGTGAGGTCCACCACCACCTGGGCGCCGGCGGCTATCAGCTCTTCCAGGGGGTCCTGGCGTCCGAGGGCGGCCACCAAGGTGAGGTCCGGAGAGTTCCTGATGGCCTTCACGGCCTCGGAACCCATGCGGCCGGACGCGCCAAGGACAGCCACCGGCGTCAGTTGTGTCATGTACTCAAGGCTATCGGTTCAGGCAGTTGCATTCTCAGCCGTCGACGCCCACCCACTCCACCGTGCCGTCCGTGAAGAATTGCTCCTTCCAGATCGGCGCCCTCGCTTTGACCGTGTCCACGAGCTCGGTGCACGCCGCGAAGGCCTCGCCGCGGTGTCCGGAAGCGACGGCAGCGATAAGCGCGGGGTCTCCGATTCGAAGTGGGCCGGTACGGTGCGCCACCCAGATCCGGATGCCGTCATACTTCTGGGCGATCTCCCCGGCGATGTCCGAGATCACCCGGCCGGCCGACGGGTGCGCGCTGTACCCCAGCCGGTCCACCTCCCGCCCGCCGTCGTGATTTCTCACCACTCCCCCGAACCCCACCACGGCGCCGCAATCCGCGGACCCGACGACGGCGAGCGCATGGTTGAGATCGAGCGGTTCCTCCGATACACCCGAGTGCAGGACGGTACTAGTGCTCATGGTTTCCCTCCAGTTGGGCGCAGATGTGGTCAAGAATGGGCTCAAGGACTGCCAGTCCGTCCCGAACGCCGCCAGGTGATCCGGGTAGGTTGATGATGAAGGTGGTGCCGGCTGCGCCGGCGTGTCCGCGGCTGAGCGCTGCCATGGGCGTCACCGAGGAGCCCGCGCGGCGTACGGCCTCCATGATTCCGGGCAGCGGGCGCGTCAGGAATGGTTCGGTCTGTTCCGGCGTGACGTCATCCGGGCTCAGACCAGTGCCCCCACTGGTCAGGAGAACGGAGGGATTACCTTCGAGACATCGCGCGATCGCCTCTCCCACCGCATCGCCGTCGGGCACTACGAGGGCACGCTGCACCGGGAAGCCACGGTCCGCCAACCACTGCTGGATCAGCGGTGCACATTCGTCCTCGTAGACACCGGCGGCGGCACGCGTGGAGGCGATGACAATTGCTGCCGTGCGCTGCGGATTCATACGGTCCAGTCTCCGCTCTTGCCCCCGGATTTCGCCAGCACGCGTGTATCGGTGATGACGGCGTGCTTGTCCACGGCTTTGACCATGTCATAAAGGGCCAGCGCCGCGATCGATACGGAAGTCAGCGCCTCCATTTCGACGCCGGTCACCGCAGTTGTCTTCACTGTCGCGCGCACGACGACGGCGTCCTTCTCCGGTTTGAAATCGACGGTGACCTTGCTGATCGGCAGGGGATGGCACAGCGGGATCAGCGTGGACGTCTGTTTGGCGGCCATGATGCCGGCCACCCGTGCCACTGCAAGTGCATCGCCCTTGGGGAGACTGCCCTCGGTGATCAACGCGATCACTTCGGACGTGGTGCGGAGGATGCTCTCCGCTGTTGCTTCGCGGGCCGTGACATTCTTGGCGGAAACATCGACCATGTGCGCGGTGCCGTCCTCGCGGACGTGCGTGAGCCTGGCTGAGGGATCGGTCATGGATAGGCCTCCCGGTTGGGGTTGCTGGGATGTGTCGGCTGAATCCCGCCGCGCAGTTCATCCAGAAGCCAGACGGCAATAGGCGCACCAGCCTCCAGTGCCCCTGTTCCGACGGGAAAATGAAGGAGCGCGTTCGATGATGCCAGAGCATGGAGCAGATGGGAGCCCGCACCGCCCTGCACTGTGGCCGTGCCGATGCCCTCGCCCTGCCCGGAGCGGTCGATGTAGATCCCGCGGCGGACCTGATGCTTGTTTTCCGGGGACTGGATGTCCTCGGCCAGTCTGGCGGTAAGGCAGACGCGGTTTCCCGGTATCCCCGCGACTACAGCGAGGGCGGGTCGCAGGAACATCTCGAAGGAAACGAGCGCGCTCACGGGGTTTCCTGGGAATCCGAGGAAAGGAACACCGTCAATCGTGCCGATCGCCTGTGGACCGCCCGGCTGCATCGCCACTGACAGGAACTCCACACTGCTGTCCTCCAGCGCCTGCTTCACTACTTCGTAGGCGCCCTTGCTGATTCCCCCGGTGCTCAGGATCAGGTTGACCCCTCCGCCGACTGATTTCAACGCACTCCGAAGCTCATCCGGATCATCGGTCAGGACACTGTGCCGCCGCACCGATGCTCCTGCATCCTCTAGCGCGGTCTGCAGCAGCGTGGTGTTGGCGTCGAAGATCCGTCCCGGCCCCAAGGGGCCACCCGGTTCCTGTACCTCGTCCCCGGTGGTCAGGAGCAGAACGAGGAACTTGGGACGAACACGAACCTCAGACAGCCCGCATGCAGCAAGCAGACCCAGCTGCGCCGGTCCCAGGACTGCTCCTGCCGTAAGAGCAACACTTCCCGCTTCGAGGTCGCTGCCCTCGCCGCGTATGAACAGTCCCTCCTCCACCAGCGGAAGTTCCACGGTGAGCTCGTGCTGCCCGCGGTACTGCGAGGGTGTGGGGAACTGCGAAGGTTCTGCCCGCTCGATGGGTACGACGGCGGCAGCTCCCTCCGGGATCATGGCACCGGTCATGATGGGTGCGGCAGAACCCGGTTTCAAAGGCTCGGGCACCGCGCCGGCCGGGACAGGGCTTGCCACCGTGAGGTGGAGGCTACCGTTCCCGTGCGCTAGATCCGCGCCGTGGACGGCGTAGCCGTCCATCTGCGAGTTATCGAACGGCGGCAGACTGACGGGCGCGTGGACGTCCTCCCCCAGCACCCTTCCGCGCGCAGCGGCGAGCGGCAAAGTGTCTGCCGGGCGGTCCGCGAAACCGCTGCTGTAACGCAGCAGACCCAGCACTGCCTGCTGGTGTTCTTCAACTGTTCTTGTCATGGCACCCTGCTTATCAGCCTGCGCGGACAAACGTGTCCTTTGTCGAGTATCACCCTAACGGCGCGTAGGCGGGCACGTTCCATCACTACGCAACGAGGTAACCCGGATAGAGGCACACGGGCAAAGGGCGTAACCTCGAACTATGGGAATCCGACTTGGAATACCTCAGGTAGGCGGTCCGCCCCCTGACGGCGGGCTGATCGACTCCTATGGCCGCCGGGCGACGGACATGCGCCTTTCGCTGACGGACAAATGTAATCTGCGCTGCACTTACTGCATGCCGGCTGAAGGACTTGACTGGCTGCAGAAGAATCAGGTGCTCACACGTGCGGAGATCGTTCGGCTTGTCGGCATCGGTGTGTCCCGGCTGGGCATCCGCGAGTTGAGACTGACCGGCGGTGAGCCGCTGGTCAGGGCGGATCTGATCGACATCATCGCCGACATCCGCGACCAGCATCCGGAGCTTCCCATTTCGCTGACAACAAACGGGCTGGGGCTTGATAAGAAGGCGCAGCGCCTGAAGGATGCCGGTCTTACGAGGATCAATGTCTCCATGGACTCGCTGCATCCGGACACTTTCGCGCAGCTCACCCGACGCCCGTTTTTGGACCGGGTGCTGCGCGGAATCGAGGCTGCCGACGCAGTCGGACTCGGGCTGGTGAAAATCAACGCTGTACTGATGCGCGGCATAAACGACCACGAGGCGCCGGATCTTTTGGAATGGGCTGTTTCCCGCGGCTTCGAACTCCGCTTCATCGAACAGATGCCGCTGGATGCGGATCATGGGTGGACCCGTGAGGGCATGATCACGGCGGGCGAGATCCGGGAACTGCTCGCGACAAATTTCACGCTGACCCCGGACCCGCGCAATCGTGACGGCGCGCCCGCCGAACGGTGGGAAGTGCGCCGATCGACCGCGCCCGACGTCGTCGTCGGTGTGGTTGGAATCATCGCGTCAGTGACCGAGCCCTTCTGCGCGGATTGTCGGCGCACGCGGGTCACGGCTGAAGGCAAGATCATGAGCTGCCTGTTCTCCCGTGAGGAGACGGATCTCCGGGACCTCCTGCGGTCCGGGGCCAACGACGAAGCCGTCGCCCAGCGCTGGCAGGAAGCGATGTGGGCAAAGCCCAAGGCGCACGGAATGGACCACACGGGGTTGGGCGCTGCGGACTTTGTCCAGCCCGACCGCAGCATGAGCGCGATCGGCGGCTGAGTTGCTGGTTCGGTACTTCGGAGCCGCCCAGGCGGCCGCGGGCGTCGCTGAAGAGCGTCTAGGACTGGGCGGTGTGCCGTTCGCCGCAGTGCTTGAAGAAATACGGGATCTGCATCCCGATGGAGAGCCCTCGATGAGCCGGGTTCTCGAACGCAGCAGCTTCCTGCTCAACGAGGTTTCGCTGCGTGATCGGGCAACGGTGATCGGCGGGGAGGACGTACTCGACGTCCTCCCGCCGTTCGCCGGGGGCTAGGTTAGTTCAGTGCGGAATTAGGTCGCTCCGCGCCCCACCAGCCGGTTTGGGGGCCCAACTCGGCGTCGCCGTCGAAAGGACCCACGACCGTGATCGTGCGGGGAGCCGCGGCCAGTTCGCCGGCAAGCAATTGAATTTGATCCGCCGTCACCGCGTTGACCCGCTCGAGAGTCAGGTCGAGTCCGAGGAACTCTCCACTGACCAGCTCGGCCCGTCCCAGCCGGGACATCCTCGAACCGCTGTCCTCCAGCGAAAGCACCATACCGCCGGAGAGCTGGCCGATTGCCCTGCGCAGCTCGGCGGAACTGATGCCTTCCGATGCCAGGCGCTCAAGCTCGGCCGTCAACAATCCGATCACCTGGCCGGTCTTGGCCGGGCTGCACCCCGCGTACATCGCGAAGTAGCCCGCATCTGCGTAGGAAGCAGAGAATGAGTAGGTCGAATACACCAAACCACGCTTCTCGCGAATCTCCTGGAATAGCCTGGAAGACATGCCGCCGCCCAACACAGCGTTCAGGACGCTCATGACAAACCGCCGGTCGTCCGTTGCGGTCATGGCAGGACACCCCACCAGGACGTTGGCCTGCTCCACAGCGCGGCGGATGACCTGTAAGCCGCCGGTCCCGACGAGTGCTGCAGGGGCAGTTGTACGGCGCGCTACCGGCGAAGCATCCGCGGCAAGCGGCCAGCCCGAACGCTCCAAGGCCTCGCTCACAAGGGCGCAGACGGAATCATGATCCAGCCCGCCGGCAGCCGTCACGACCAACTCTTCGGGGCGGTAGAACCGTCGGTAATGGTCCAGCACGGATTCCCTTGGGACCGCCATGATCGCTTCGGGTGTTCCGCCGATAGGGCGCCCCAGAGAGTGGGATCCGAACACTGCCTCAACGAACTTCTCGTGCGCGACGTCGGCGGGATCGTCGCTGTCCATGGCGATTTCCTCAAGGATGACTGAGCGCTCCTGTTCGAGCTCATCGGGGTCAATCACCGCGGAAGTCACCATGTCCGCAATGACGTCGATGGCCATCGGCAGATCAGTATCGAGCACCCGCGCGTAATAGCAGGTGTTCTCCTTCGCAGTAGCTGCGTTGGACTCTCCGCCCACTTCGTCGAAGGCCGCGGCAATGTCCAGGGCACTGCGTCGATTGGTGCCCTTGAACAGGAGGTGCTCAAGGAAGTGCGTCGAACCATGCTGGCCCTCAGCCTCGTCGCGCGATCCCACCCCGACCCAGAAACCGATGGTGGCCGACCGCTGCCCCGGCATTGCCTCGGTGAGTACCCGCACCCCACCCGGGAGCACTGAGCGACGGACGAGGGCGCCACCCGGAGTCCCTGCCACAAGCATCGCTGCATCTGAGGAACTTCCCTGTGTGAGTGGCAGTTCCACGGGAACGTTGCGTCCAGTATCAGTCATGTGTTTCTCCTTAATGCCAGCGGCTCCACGGCGAACGTGAATTCACCGCGGAGCCGCTGGTTTGGTTCAGAGGGTGCGCTAGTTCTCGTCGCTGCCTTCGGCCGGCTCCTGCGCGTGGGCGCGCGAAGCGTCGTCACCGACACCGCCAGCGGACTCGTTCGCCGGGTCCTCCGCGACGACAGGCGAGAGCGAGAGCTTTCCGCGGTCATCGATCTTGGTGATTTCGACCTGTACCTTCTGGCCTACGGAAACCACGTCGTCGACGTTGTCCACACGCTTGCCACCGGCGAGCTTCCGCAGCTCGGAGATGTGCAGCAGCCCGTCCTTGCCGGGAGTGAGCGAGACAAATGCGCCGAACGTCGTGGTCTTGACGACCGTGCCCAGGTAGCGCTCGCCGATCTCAGGAACCTGCGGGTTCGCAATCGCGTTGACTGCTGCTCGTGCTGCCTCCGCCGATGAGCCGTCGGTGGCCCCGATCAGGACCGTGCCGTCGTCTTCGATCGAGATGTCGGCACCGGTGTCTTCCTGGATCTGGTTGATCATCTTGCCCTTGGGGCCGATGACCTCGCCGATCTTGTCCACGGGGATCTTCACCGAGATGATGCGCGGAGCAAACTCGGAGAGCTCATCCGGCGCATCGATCGCAGCGTCGAGGACCCCGAGGATGTGCAGGCGGGCTTCGCGGGCCTGCTTCAGCGCGGCGGCGAGCACTGAGGCGGGGATGCCGTCGAGTTTGGTGTCCAACTGGATGGCGGTCACGAACTCGGAGGTACCGGCAACCTTGAAGTCCATGTCGCCGAACGCGTCTTCGGCACCGAGGATGTCGGTGAGCGCAGCGTAGCGGGTCTGGCCGTCAACCTCGTCGGAGACCAGGCCCATGGCGATACCTGCAACCGGCGCCTTGAGGGGCACACCGGCGTTGAGCAGCGACAGGGTCGAGGCGCAGACCGAGCCCATCGACGTCGAACCGTTGGAGCTGAGCGCTTCTGAGACCTGACGGATGGCGTAAGGGAATTCCTCGCGGCTGGGCAGGACCGGGACGAGGGCGCGTTCGGCAAGGGCGCCGTGTCCGATCTCGCGACGCTTCGGCGAACCGACGCGGCCGGTCTCGCCCGTGGAGTAAGGCGGGAAGTTGTAGTTGTGCATGTAGCGCTTGCGGGTCACAGGCGACAGGGAGTCGATCTGCTGCTCCATTTTGAGCATGTTCAGCGTGGTGACGCCCATGATCTGGGTCTCACCGCGTTCGAAGATCGCCGAACCGTGAACCCTCGGAAGGACCTCGACCTCGGCGGTCAGCTTACGGATGTCGCTGAGGCCGCGGCCATCAATGCGGACCTGGTCGCGAAGGATCCGCTGACGGACAACCTTCTTGGTCACGGAGTTGAACGCTCCGGCGATTTCCTTCTCGCGGCCTTCGAACTGTCCGGCGAGGGCCTCAATGGTCTCGGTGCGGTAGGCGTTCGCTGCATCTTCACGCTCCTGCTTGTCGGCGATCGTGAAGATTTCCGCCAGACGGGAACCGGCAGCACTTTCAACCGCCGCGAAGACGTCGTCCTCGTAATCCTTGAACACGGGGAACTCGACCGTCGGCTTGGCAGCGCGGCCGGCGAGGTCCGACTGTGCCTCACACAGCGCGCGGATGAACGGCTTGGCGGCCTCAAGACCGTCAGCGACAACCTCTTCGGTGGGAGCAGTGGCGCCGTCCTCCTTGATCAGGGACCAGGAGTTGTCTGTGGCTTCGGCCTCGACCATCATGATGGCGACGTCGTCTCCGACAATGCGGCCTGCGACCACCATGTCGAATACTGAATTCTCGAGCTCGGAGTGCTTTGGGAAAGCAATCCACTGATCTTCGCCCTTGCCATCCGATACCAGTGCAACGCGAACACCGCCGATCGGGCCGGAGAACGGCAGGCCGGACAACTGAGTGGACATGGACGCCGCATTGATGGCGACGACGTCGTACCGGACGTCCGGGTTGATCGCCAGAACCGTGACGACGATCTGGACCTCATTGCGCAGGCCCTTCACGAAGGCCGGACGCAGCGGGCGGTCCATCAGCCGGCAGGCGAGGATTGCCTCGGTGGACGGGCGGCCTTCGCGGCGGAAGAACGAGCCCGGGATTCGGCCGGCAGCGTACATACGCTCCTCGACGTCCACAGTCAGCGGGAAGAAATCGAAGCCCTCACGCGGGGACTTTCCGGCAGTGGTGGCAGAGAGGAGCGCGGTGTCCTCGTCAATGTAAACCATGGCAGCGCCTGCGGCCTGCTGGGCGACGCGCCCGGTTTCGAAGCGAACAGTGCGCTGGCCGAACCGACCGTTGTCAATAACGGCTTCGGCGAACTGGATTTCGGGACCCTCCAAGAGAGTCACCTCCGTTTCTTATGTGGCGGAGGCAGGCGGCGTTCTGCTGAGCAACGCCGTTAGGACGGGTTGTGGCACCCGGTCTTCGATCGAGGTCCACGGGACGTTCCCAAGTGGGACGTCCCGGAGACCACTACCGAGGACCGCGAATGCCTGCATGTCCGCCTGGCTCCTGGTTATGAAGTTCTTCTACGAGCGGCACAACTGCCGCCAAAAGATGGAAGGCGGCTCCTTCCCTGTGGGAAGGTGCCGCCTCACAGTCTATCTAACGACGCAGGCCGAGGCGCTCAATGAGCGTACGGTAGCGCGTGATGTCGGTGTCATGCAGGTAATCCAGCAGACGACGACGACGACCCACCAGAAGCAGCAGACCACGACGCGTGTGGTGGTCGTGCTTGTGCATCTTGAGGTGTTCAGTCAGGTCGAGAATGCGGCGGGAAAGCATCGCAATCTGCACCTCGGGCGAACCTGTGTCACCTTCAGAGGTTGCGTATTCCTTGATGATTTCCTGCTTCAGAGCGGCGTCAAGTGCCACAAATAACTCCTATGAGTTGTACCGTGAACAAAGAGATGCCGGCGCTCGTGTCGAAAGCTTCCGAGTTGAGTCCGGCTGTGGTCCAGCAACCACGGACTGCAGCAGGACCGCAGATAACTTTACCCGTAGGCACGCTGTTCTGTCGAAAGGACCTTCCGGGTCTGATCGACGTCGAGACGCATCTGTTCGACCAGCGCCTCCGGTCCACGGTAGGCGACCATGCCGCGTAATCGCCGCACGAACTCGACGACGACGGTCTGCCCGTAGAGGTCGAAGACGTCGATTTCCTCCAGAGGCCGGTCAATCACGTGCGCCTCGACCTGCCGGCTGAGGCCGTCAAACGTCGGATTCGACCCGACCGAAATTGCGGCGGGCCAGCGCACCTGACTACTGTCTATCAGCCAGCCGGCATAGACGCCGTCCGCCGGTACATAGCCGGTGGAAGCGGAAGCGAGATTGGCTGTTGGAAAACCGAGGGCGCGCCCCCGCGCCGCGCCGTGCACCACCTCGCCGCGCATCCGGTGCGGCCGGCCCAGGATGCGCGTTGCAGTGCTGACATCCCCAGCCTCCAGTGCCTCACGCACCCAGGTGGACGAACAGCGGCGCTCTCCCGCCGCCGTCGTGCTGGTGCGCAGACTTGAGCCGTAGTCGTCGATGACGATGACATCGAAACCAAGTTGCTCGCCGAGCGACTGCATTGTGGAGAGATCCCCGGAATTAGCCCGTCCGAAGCGGACATCGTGTCCGATCACAACCGCCTTGGCGCGCAGACCCTCGACCAGCACCGAGCGCACGAATTCCTCGGGCGTCAGTGCAGCGAGCTCCAGCGTGTAGTGCATCATGAGCAGGGCGTCGATCCCGGTGTCCCCAAGTGTCTCCGTCCGGTCCTGCAGGCCCATGATGAGTTCGGGGGCGCTGTCCGGGCGGTGAACCTGCGCCGGGTGCGGGTCGAAAGAGATAACGACGGCGGCAGCGTTTCGTTCGGATGCGGCGCTCACCAACTGCTCCAGAACTACCTGGTGACCGCGGTGCACGCCGTCAAAATTTCCGATGGTGAGAACCGATGGACCAAAGCCGTCGGGCACATCGGCCAGGTCTCTCCAGTAGAACACGCATCTCCTTGGCTGTTGGAAGGGCGGCTCGCCGGCCGCACACCGTCCTTTTCATTATGGCTGATGGTTGCCATGCCCCCCGACCTCCCGCATCAGTGGGTGAGACACGTCTCCTCCTCCACATTCACGGTGATTCATGCGGGTTGTCCACATAGCGTGCTCCCGGCGCGCATTGCACCGGCTCACGGCATCACAGTAGGTGTTGCTGCGCCCACGTTTCTTCGGCACAGCCCATACCCATGAGGAGGACCTGTGTCTTTTGTTTCTGTCGCCTGTGCCGGGGCGCGCCGTACCTGGCTCGGCACCCTTGCCATCTTCGGCGTCGTGCTGCTGGTCGTGTTGACGTTTCTGCTGCCGCCGACGCCGGGTGCCCACGCCGGGCCTGTCGGCGGTGGGTGGAACCGCGCGGCAGGGCTGGATGGTGCCGAACATTTCGTCGGGCAACATGTGAATTCGGACGGCGTCGTGGCATACTGCACCGACTTTGAGCGGCTCTCCCCTCCGCATGCGGACCGGTACGACGGCGGCCACGCAGGCGCTTTCACACGCAGTGACGGCACTCAGCTGAGCGCCAAGGAGAACGCGGCGCTGTCCTATCTGCTGCATCGTTGGGGCAACACCACCGATAACGCCACCGCTGCGTCGGTTCAACTTGCCGTCTGGGCATTGACCTCTCCGGGTATGCAGTGGGACTCGGCCGGCATGGCGCGCGTCCTGACTGCAGAGCGGCTGCCCGTGGAGGTCGTGGAACGGTCGCGGGCCATGACCCGCACGGCTCTCTCCGAGGCAGGGCCGTACCAGGTTCGGATCAAGCTGAAGGAGGAAGGCGCCGATGGCGTTATCGCTGCACTCATCGAGGTGGCGGGCGCTGACGGCACACCCGCGTCAGGGCTGGCCGCGTCCGTGAAGCTCACCGGCGCGTTCGCGTTTCAGGAATCAGCCGCGCGCACATGGACCACCAGTGACCAACCTCGCGAACTCACCCTCAAGCGAACCGGATTCGGCAGCGGTGCGCTCACCGTGTCTGTTCCACGCACGCCGGCAGCAGGAGTCAAATGGCTCGTGCCTTCCCGCAAGGACGTGCAGCGGCTGCTGACCGCCGCCGTCGTCGAGCCGCGTGACGCGGCGGCAGCAATCGCGGATCTCCCGGCGTTCCGGCCGGCCGTGCAAACACAGACCTCGGCGGCACGCACTGACGTTGGGACCAGCGTCCACGACGTCCTGGAGGTCTCTGCGGGTGATCCGTCCGCGGAGAGTTCGGCTGATGCGGTGCCATGGATGTCCATGCCGCCAGGCGGCGAAGCTGTGTCCGTGGAAGTGGTTTCGACGTTGTGGGGACCCCTGGATGCTCCACCTGTACTCGCGGAAAACGTCCCTGCAGGTACGCCGGCTGTCGGCACCGTCACCACTAGGGTCGATGGACCGGGAACCTACTCGACGCCGACTCTGACGGTTCCCGCACCCGGGTGGTACGTCTGGACGGAAACCATCGATCCGGGCAGCGCGAAACCCGCTGAAGCGGCCGCCTACGTAATGGGCTGGCAGGGAAAGTACGGAATTGCAGCGGAGACAACCTTCGTGCCGTGGTTGCCACAGGTACAGACCACCTTGTCAGCACATGAGGCTCAGGTCGGGGACAGTGTCACTGACGGCGTCACCCTTCAGGGGTTCGGTACGCGGCCCGAGGGCTCACCCGGTACTGTCCTGCTATCCATGTACGGGCCGTTCAGTGAACCGCCGGTGCTCGACACCCAGGTGCCCGCGGACGCTCCCCTGCACTCGGAGTCGGGCGTTCCCGCGTTGAACGGAACCCATACCAGCGGCCAATTCGCTCCCTTAATGGAACCGGGATGCTACACAGTAGTGGCTCGTTACCCTGGAGATGAATACACCAATGCGTTCGTGTCGCCCTTCGGGGAACCCTCGGAAACCGTTTGCGTGCATCAACCGGCAACACCGGTTGAACCGTCGGCGCCGGAGGCGGAGGTTTCCCCGGAGCCGGAGCCCTCGGAAAGCGCCGACGCTGCTCCAGCCGAGACGGTCACTCCCCCGGCAGCACCGCCCGCGGCAACTCAGCCACGGCCGGAACTCGCCCAAACAGGCCTGAGGACCGAAGTGGCAGCAGGTGCGGCGATGGCACTTGTCGGGACGGGTCTGGCCCTCGTGCAGTTGACGTCCATGCGCCGCCGCCGGGCGCGAACCTAGGAGCGGGCTGCGTATTCCTGCCGCATCTCGCTGGTCTTCGCAATGTACCGGTGCCACACCAACAAAGTAGCGGGAAATGCCAGCTCAACCACCATAAGAATGATGAGGAGGAAGTGGGGTGTGCCCGAGAAAGCCCAGGAGAGCACACGTCCGATCCCACCGATGAATACCATGAGGCACACGAGCCACAGCATGTTGGCCCATTGGAACTTGATGGCGATCGTCACGAAGGCCGCGCCGACCCCGATCATCATTGCGGCGAAGAAACGGAACTGGTTCTCCAGCGTGGGGTTCACTGCGCCGTCGCCGGTTTCGGGAAGCCCAGCTGTGCCGGTGATCAAGTAGTAGGTCCCGAATCCGGCGATGACCAGACCAACAAGTACGACGACGGTCCGGAAGACACTCCAGTCGTTGCCTTCTTTGGCTGTCTTGGTGTTGCCGGTCACGTTCTTATTGCGCTTGTTCGACTCCCCGGTGTGGTTCGGCTTGCCGGCATTACTCGGCTTGCCTGCCTCATTCAGCCCGTCGATCTTGCCCGAAGTCGCCCTGTCGCGGGCCGACGCGCCACCGCTCGCGACAGGATTCGGGGATCCGGTTGCGCTCTGCCGTTCACCTGCTGCTGTCGGCGTTGTCCGCCCATCCCGCGGCGAATTCTCTGGGGTGCTACCACTCATGACGCTCCCTCACCTTCCCAATGTCCTATGGATAATGCCTCTGCAGCCATACTCTCACCCCTGGCATCCAGACAGTAGGAACGTGTGGAATTTCGGTGATGCGTCAGTCAGATCCTGTTGAGTCTTTGGACGCTGCCCGGGGTCGGTGCCGGTACAGCCACCACAGGCCGAGCACCGGAAGCACCAGCGGAACAAATCCATAGCCACGTCCGTAGATGGACCACACAGTGTCAGCGGGAAAGAGGACCGGATCAAGAATGCTGAGCGTACCCACCGTGAGCACACCCACCAGTTCCAGACCTACCGCCGCGACGGAAAGCCTGTACCAGTGACGTCCTGACCGGCTCAGCGAAATGGTTGCGAACACGTAGACCGCGGCGGCCAGCGCAGTCAGGGTGTAGGCCAGCGGTGCTTCCGAGAACTTGGTCACGATCTGGAACAGCGCACGTGCACTTGCCGCGAGCGCAAAAACCCCGTACACCGCAATCAGCAAGCGTCCGGGGCCCCGGCTGAGAGCGCTGCCTGAGGCGCCGGTGGATTCCCCTGTATTGCCAGCCGTCACTTTGCCCTTCTTGGTCCCGCCCGCCGAATTGTCGGTAGGCTCGCTACCTCTCCTCATACCGGCACCGCTCCGTCCCAGATTTGCTCCATCCGCACCAGCATCACGAATACCGTCACACCAACCGCTCCCAGAACGAGGTTGCTCCACCGGGACCGTTCGAGGATGGCCCACCAAAAAGCACCAACCGGAAGCAGCAGCGCAGTCACCAGATATCCCCAAAACTCCCATGGTTCCCCAGCTACCGGCTCGCCCCCCAACTGTCTGAAGACCGCGCCTGCGAGATATGCCAACAGGAAGAGTTCAACCGCGGCGACCGCGAGTATGGTGACGTCGTTCGGCGGCTGCCGGATGATCGCCGCACCGATGCACAGCACGCTCGACAGCAGGCACACGATCGTACCGATGACGAAGAAGCCGTCCACGATCATGCGCCGCCACCGCCCTGCCCCGGTGCGAAAACGAGCACAGGTTTCGCTTCCTCCCCCCGGTCCTCAAGCAGTGCCACCAGAGTCCCGTCCGGAGCGAAACCGGCGATCGGCCGGTTGTCCGCCGCGGAGGATTCGTGAGAGGTTAGTCCCCCCCGAACCGTTCCAGAAGCGTGGATACGCCTGCCGTGCGACACATCGTCGGCTTCTGATTCGCTCAACTCCCGCGCCGGGAAAAGCGCACGTGCTGCCTGATCAATACCGAGAACGCGAAAATCGAGTGCCAGGTCATCGAGCGTCGCTGCCTGTTCCAGCGAATACGGTCCTACTTCACAGCGCCGTAAGGCGGTCAGGTGGCCTCCGACTTCAAGCGCGGCCCCCACATCGCGGGCCAAGGCCCGCACATAAGTTCCGGAACTGCATTTCACGCTCACGTCGACGTCCTGCACTTTTCCGCCGTCGATGCGCCGGATGTCGTGAATCTCGAAACGATGGATTGTCACCGGCCGGGCAGGGAGCGTCACGTCTTCCCCTGACCGTACCCGCGCATAGGCACGCTCGCCCTTGACCTTGATGGCGCTGACGCTACTTGGAACCTGGTCAATGCTCCCGGTGAGCGCCGCGACGGCCGACTTGATTGCATTAGGTGACACCGCGGCAGCACTTGCCTCCGAAACCCCTTCGCCCTCGGCATCGTCAGTAACGGTCGACTGCCCCAACCGGATGGTGGCGGAGTAAGTCTTCGAAGTCCCGACGATATAGGTCAGCAGCCGGGTAGCCCGGTTGATTCCGACCACTAGAACACCGGTCGCCATCGGATCGAGTGTGCCCGCGTGGCCGACCTTCCGGGTGCCGGCCAATCGCCGGATTCTCCCGACCACGTCATGGCTGGTCCAGCCCTGCGGCTTGTCCACAATTACGAGTCCTGACTGGACCTGCCCCGAATTCACGCCTTTCAGTATAGGTTGAGACAGTCGATCCGCTTTCCCCGCGAGGGCTGTCCTGGATTCAGACCGCACCCCGCGAAACCGGCTCGGCGATACGATGCCCCTATGCCCTCCATCGCAGCCCATGTGAAACAAGTGCCGGCCAACCAGATCCGGGAGATTACCCAAGCGGCGTGGACGCGCCCGGACGCCATAGTGCTCAGCATCGGAGAGCCCGCCTTTCCCGTCCCGCGGCACATACTCGATGCCGGGATCGCTGCACTGGACCGCGACGAAACCAACTACACGCCTAACGAGGGCCTCACTCCCCTCCGCAGCGCATTCGCAGCCCGGTTCGGCGACCGCAACGGCATCGAACTCGATGCGTCCCGGGTCTATGTAACGGCCGGCGCGCAACAAGGGCTTCACCTCGCGATGAGCATGCTGCTGGGCGCCGGCGACGAGGTCCTCATCCCCAATCCCGGCTACCCCACCTTCGGGATGACGGCACGGCTGGTGCATGGCGTACCGGTGGACTATCCCCTGCGGCCCGGTAACGGGTTCCAGCCACAGGTCCGCGATCTCGAAGAACTCGTCAGCGATCGCACCCGCGTGCTCGTCCTGAACTCGCCGTCGAATCCGCTCGGTGCGGTCTTCAGCGAGAGCCTGACCCGGGACCTCGTTGCTTTCGCCGAACGCCACGATCTGTGGATCCTCTCGGACGAATGCTATGAAGCGTTCACCTACGACGTCCCGCACGTGAGCCCCGCTCGCTTCGATGAATCGAGCACGCGTGTAATCACCTCCCTGACCCTGTCGAAGACATACGGGCTGACGGGCCTTCGGATCGGTGCCCTGATTCTGCCTGACGGACTGGGACCCCAGTTCAACGCCGTCATGGAATCAATCGTCTCGTGTGTGGGGGCATCACCCCAATACGCTGCGGTCGCTGCACTCACCGGACCAGAGGACTACATCGAGACGGCCGCCGCCCACTATCGGTCTAATCGTGATGCCGCGACAGCGGCGCTCAGAGCCCTCAACATTGAGTTCCTCGATGCGCAGGGCGCGTTCTACCTGTGGGCCGACCTGTCACACGCGACGGGCGGCGACGTGCGTTCGTGGGTGCATACATTCCTCGCCGAAGAAGGCGTCGCAGTCGCGCCCGGCACAGCGTTCGGATCAAATGGCGAGGGTTGGATACGCCTTGCCCTATGCACTGAAACAGAAAGCCTGCTCACTGGTGTGAGCAGGCTTCCGCGCCGTTCCTGAGTTAGCCGGCCGAGGACCGCGCCGATCTTCCTTCGCTAGCGGGGATCGTCACTTTCGTCGTCGTCGCCGGGCTTGCGATACGGATCGGCTTCGCCAGCGAAGGCGGCTTTTCGCGCCAATTCGGCTACTTCCGCATCGCGTTCCTTGGCTGTACGCAGCAGTTCCTCGAGGTGGCTCGCGTTCACGGGGATCTCGTCCGGCACGAATTCAAGGGTGGGCGTGAGCCTTGCAGTGATGTTCCGGCCGACCTCCGACCGCAGGACACCCCTCGCCGATTCGAGCGCCTTATGAACCGCCGCCTGCTCCTCGGCTTCGCCGAGGACCGTGTAGTAGATCGTGGCGTGCTGCAGGTCGTTGGTCACCCGTGCATCCGTGACGGTCACGGCCTCAAGCCGCGGGTCTTTCACCCGCCGACGAAGCGCCTCGGCAACAATCACCTTGATGCGCTGGGCCAACCGCGCCGCGCGTGCAGCGTCTGCCATGACTTCTCCTTAGCTGTGTCGAACTGTCCAAGAGTGTCCCCAAGAGTTTGGAGAGTAGAACGACGACGGCGCGTGCCGCCGTCGTCGTCGTGGGTGGAAGGGCGGAGCCGCTGGACAAGCGGCCCCGCCTCCGGCGAACCTAGACCCGCGGCTTTTCGCGCATCTCGTAGGTCTCCACGATGTCGCCTTCCTTGACATCGTTGAAGGACCCGAGGCCGATACCACACTCGAAGTCCGTCCGGACTTCGGTGGCGTCGTCCTTGAAGCGTCGCAGCGACTCAACGGTGAGGTTGTCGCCAACCACAACGCCGTCGCGGATCAGACGTGCCTTGGAGTTCCTGCGGATCACGCCGGAACGGACGATCGAGCCCGCAATGTTGCCGAACTTGGAGGACCGGAAGACTTCCCGGATCTCCGCAGTACCGAGCTGCGCTTCCTCGAACTCGGGCTTGAGCATGCCCTTGAGTGCAAGCTCAATGTCATCGATTGCAGCGTAGATGACGGTGTAGAAGCGCAGGTCCACGCCCTCGCGGTCGGCGAGTTCAGCCACCCGCTCGGCCGGCCGGACGTTGAACCCGATGATGATCGCGTTGTCGACCGTTGCGAGGTTGACGTCGTTCTGCGTGATGGCACCGACACCGCGGTGGATGACGCGCAGGGCGACTCCTTCGCCCACATCGATCTTGAGCAGCGAGTCCTCGAGTGCTTCGACAGCACCCGAAACATCGCCCTTGAGGATGAGGTTGAGGGTGTCGACCTTGCCCTCCGCAACGGCCTGGTCGAAGTCCTCGAGGCTGACGCGCTTGCGGCGCTTGGCCAGCGCGGCATTACGGTCCGCAGCCTCACGCTTTTCAGCGATCTGGCGGCCTGTGCGCTCATCGGGGGTGACGAGGAACGTGTCGCCCGCTCGCGGGACCGTCGAGAGACCCAGCACCTGCACCGGACGTGACGGGCCTGCCTCGCTGACGTTGTCGCCGTCCTCGTTGAACATCGCGCGGACGCGGCCGTGAGCGACACCCGCAACGATCGTGTCGCCAACGTTCAGCGTTCCGGACTGGACCAGCACGGTGGCAACCGCACCGCGGCCCTTGTCCAGGTTCGCTTCGATCGCAATGCCGCGTGCGTCCTTGTTCGGGTTGGCGCGCATATCGAGCGCAGCATCCGCAGTAAGCAGTACTGCCTCGAGCAACTCGTCAATCCCGTCACCCTTGAGCGCTGAGACATGCACGAACATTGTCTCGCCGCCGTACTCTTCGGGTACCAGGCCGTACTCGGTGAGCTGGCCCTTCACCTTGTCGGGGTTGGCGCCTTCCTTGTCGATCTTGTTGACCGCAACCACGATCGGCACATTTGCTGCCTGCGCATGGTTCAGGGCCTCAACAGTCTGTGGCATGACGCCGTCATCTGCGGCGACCACCAGTACGGCGATGTCGGTAACCTTCGCACCACGGGCACGCATGGCGGTGAACGCCTCGTGGCCCGGGGTATCGATGAACGTGATCGGACGATTGTCGCCCTCATGCTCATGGTCGATCTGGTACGCACCGATGTGCTGGGTGATTCCGCCGTGTTCGCCGGCAACGACGTTCGACTTGCGGATTGCATCCAGCAGCCGGGTCTTACCGTGATCGACGTGGCCCATGACAGTAACTACCGGCGGGCGCGCCTCGAGCTGTGCATCACCTTCGGCGTCGAGTTCAGCGTCCAGGTCGATGTCGAAATTCTCGAGCAGCTCGCGCTCCTCGTCCTCCGGCGATACAACCTGAATCTTGTAACCCAGTTCCGCGCCGAGGACCTCGAAAGTGCCTTCGTCCAGCGACTGCGTGGCCGTAGCCATCTCACCGAGGTGGAACAGCACCGTGACCAGTGCCGCCGGGTTTGCATCAATCTTCTCGGCAAATTCGGTAATCGAGGAGCCGCGACGCAGGCGGATAACGGTGCTGCCGTCGCCGCGAGGTACGCTGACGCCGCCCAGCGATGGGGCCGACATCTGCTCGAGCTCTTGCCGCTTCGCCCGCTTCGACTTGCGCTGCTTGCCGCGGCCTGCGCCTCCCTTGCCGAAAGCTCCGGCTGTTCCGCCGCGACCGCGGCCGCCCTTGCCGAAGCCACCGCCGACAGGGGCGCCTCCACCGCCGCCCGGTCCGCCACCGGGACCACGACGAGGAGCGCCACCGGGAGCGCCACCGCGGCCGGGCGCCGCAGGACGTTCAGTCCGGTTCGGCATCATGCCCGGCGTTGGACGTGCACCACCGGGACGCGGAGCGCCCGGACGCGGGGCACCCGGTCGGGGTGCTCCGGGACGAGGGCCGCCAGCACCTGCCGCGGGACGGGGTCCGCCCGCACCGGCCGCGGGGCGCTGGCCTCCGCGCTCGTCATCGCGACGACCGCCGGGACGGGGCATTCCCTGCGAGGTGGCAAACGGATTATTGCCGGGACGGGGACCGCCGGAGCGATCGCCGTCGCCACGTCCGCCGCGGGGCATTCCCTGCGAGGTGGCAAAAGGGTTATTGCCAGGACGCGGGGCACCGGTGCGGTCCGCTCCCGGACGGGCCGGCGCCGGACGCGCTGCGGCAGGCTTGGGAGCGGGCTTGGTTTCGGAGGTGCCGCCCTCTGGCTGCCCTGATCCCGACTCTGCCTTCGGGGCTTCTGGAGTCTTGAATGCCGGGGCTGCCGGCGCCTGCTCGGCGGGAGCGGCGGGAGCCTTTGATTCGGCAGGTAGGTCATTGGCAACCGGAGCCGCAGCGGGCTTCGGCGCAGCAGCCTTGGGGGCTGGCTGCGGTGCCTTGGCGGGAGCCGTCGATTTGGCTTCCTGGGCATCGCGGAATGCGCCGCGAAGTTTCTTCACGACGGGCGCTTCGATAGTTGAGGATGCTGACCGGACGAATTCGCCCAGTTCCTGCAGCTTGGCTACTGCATCCTTTGAGGTAATGCCGAGCTCTTTTGCAAGCTCGTGTACGCGGACCTTGGCCACATTTCTCCTGTCTCGGTCCGCACCGAGTCAGGAGCGAACCGTCTAATTCCTACTGCACACCCCAACTGCCCAAGCAGTTGACGCGCCGAATGCAGAGCTCAACAGATTGTTCATCGTTGGGCACTCATCGCTGGGTACTCATCGGGTTTCCATCAGTTTTCTGACCCGCTTTCAGGGAGGACGGTGTTCTTGCAGTCAGCCGCCATCAGGAGGCTGACTGGAGTGTGTGGAGCCACTGCTCAACGCTACGCGTGTCAGCGGCGCCCCGGAAGGCACGGTTGAACGCTTTGCGTTTGAGCGCTAACTCCACACAGGACGGTCGGGAATGCAACCAGGCACCCCGGCCCACTAGCCGACGGCGGCAATCCACCTCGGCGACGCTGACGCCGCCATGATCGATAACCACCCACCGGACCAGACTGGCCTGGTCATCACGCGAACGGCAACCAATGCAGGTTCGTACCGGTTGGTGGCGCAATGACATAAGCCCTATCTATTCTAGCGCCTCGGCACCCGATATGGCGCATTCAGCTCTTTGTCGGGAACTTGTTGGAACCTCAGGACTGCGCGGCGTCGGACACAATATCGATCCGCCAGCCCGTAAGTTTAGCGGCCAGGCGGGCGTTCTGGCCTTCCTTGCCGATTGCGAGCGACAGCTGATAGTCCGGCACCACCACGCGGGCGCTGCGCGTGTTCTCGTCTGTGATTGTCACTGATGTGACCCGCGACGGCGAAAGTGAACTCGCAATGAAGGCAGCCGGATCATCGCTGTAGTCCACGATGTCGATCTTCTCGTCATTCAACTCGTTCATCACTGCGCGCACACGCGAACCCATCTCGCCGATGCAGGCGCCCTTCGCGTTGACACCGGAAACATGCGCCTTGACAGCGATCTTGGTTCGGTGTCCTGCTTCACGAGCAAGGGCAACAATCTCCACTGTCTTGTCAGCGATCTCAGGCACCTCCAACT
The DNA here is from genome assembly GCF_011927905.1 of Arthrobacter pigmenti. Taxonomy (NCBI): domain Bacteria; kingdom Bacillati; phylum Actinomycetota; class Actinomycetes; order Micrococcales; family Micrococcaceae; genus Arthrobacter; species Arthrobacter pigmenti. The sequence continues at coordinate 1,095,447 of NZ_JAATJL010000001.1, read as the reverse complement.
CGAAGAGTTTGCGGACCAGCCCCGGATGGGAGCGCGAAAGCGTGATGGATGGCCCCTTCATGCCGCGGTGTACGTCCACCACGAACGCCCGGAGGCGGGTGCCGTGCAGGTACTTCTCCCCGGGAACCTGTTCCGGTGGCGGCAGCAGGGCCTCCACGGAGCCGAGGTTGACCTGGATCATGTGCGGGTTGTTGCCTTGCTGGATCAGTCCGGCAACAAGCTCGCCTTCCTTCCCGCGGAACTCACCGAGGATGTTGTCATCCTCGGCATCCCGCAGACGCTGAAGGATGATCTGCCGGGCCGTGCTCGCCGCGATCCGGCCGAAGCCGGAAGGCGTGTCGTCGTACTCCCCGACGGCCACGCCGTCGTCGTCGATTTCGGTTGCCCAGATGGTCACATGCCCGCTCTTGCGGTCCAGCTCAGCCCTGGCGATTTCATGGGCTCCGGTGGTCTTGTGGTAGGCAACCAGCAGCGCCTGCTCGATGGTCGGAATGAGCAGGTCGAGCGGAATCTCGCGCTCCCGCTCCAATAGCCGCAGAGCACTCATATCTATGTCCATTGGGGCCTCCTTGGCCAGCGATTCTCGTGAAACTCAGACATCTTCGCCGCCGGGTTCCTCAGCTTCAGCGTGGGTGAACTCGACCTGGACGGTGCCCTTGCGGATCCTGTCATAGGCCAATTCCTGCTCCTGCCCCACCTTCGGTTTCATGCCCTTCTTGACCGGAAGTTGCGGGCGAACTACCACAAGTGTGTCCCGCGCGTCGATCAGGCGACCAACAAGCTCATCGCCGTCGACAAGCTCGACCGAAACCAGTCTGCCGACGTTGCGCCGCCAGTGGCGCGGTTCGGTCAGCGGCCGCGAGACACCGGGTGAGGAAACTTCTAGATTGTACGGACGTCCGTCGTCCTGCGGATCCGCGTCCATGGCCTCGGACAGGCTCTGGGAGACTTCCGAGATGATCTCGAGGCTCACCCCGCCCTCCTGCTCCTCCGTTACGTCGACGATCACGTTGACGGTGCGGTGGCTGCCTGCTATCCGGACTTCAACATCCTCCAATAGGAGACTGTGCTTCTGCACTACCGGCCGCAGGAACTCGCGTAGTCTTGCTGCCTCTGCTGCGGGATTTACGTGTGCAGGAGGCGTACTCCGGCGATTTGCTGCTGGTGTGGTTTGCTTACCCACTGCCGCCTCCCGCTCGATGATCTTGTAGCTACTACCCTAACGACTTTATGTCAGTGGAGGTGAATGGGCGCACGCGAGGCTTCGAGCCATGGCATGATGATCGGTTGTGAAGCCTTCCGCGGCGGCCGCTGCCCGCTCCGAGACCCCCGGTAACGGTGGTGGCGGAGCACTACGCCGGATGTTGCGTGGTGTGCTTCTGATCCTGGTGCTGGTGCTGGTCGCCGGCATCGGGCTGGTCATCGGCCGGGAGTCTCCGGGGCCGCAGCTGAGCGCCAGCCAACAGGCGCTCGCGAACAGTGCGACATCAGCAGACGATCTTGCTGCGGCTGCCCGATCCATCGCGGGGTCCGCCACCGGCGACGAGGCTGAGTCCTACTCCATGCTCGCCGAGCTTCTCGAACTGCACGCTGCGGCGCTGCGACCGGCCGCATCCGCCTATCCGACCCGCTCGCCGGATGCTTCCCCGATTACGGAACCGGCTGCCGGATCCCCGTCAGCCGTCGCTGAGCCGAAGACCGCGCCCGAATTCCTGGCTGACCTGACGGCTTCCTTCACGGCCGCTTTCGACGCCGCGGCCACGGTGGAGGCCGGCGCCGCGCGATTGCTGGCGTCGGTGGGTACTTCGCAGTGGCTGCAAGCACGCAGTCTCGCCAAGGGTCTGGACGTGGAAGTTCCACCGGCGCCGGTGGCGGACGTGGAGTACGACGACGACGCCCCGTCGTGCGCACAGGACGCGACGTTCGAAGCCGATGCGGACCTGAACGGTACGCGTTCGGCGGTCCTGGCTGAGCACCGCACTGCCTACGCGTACCAGGTCGTTGCCGCGCGGTCGGCTGAGCCGCAGCCCTATCTGTCCGGAGTGGCAGGGCACGAGTCCGCGGCTGCAGTCGGCTCCGCGATCCTGGCTGACCGCTGCGTAGCTGAGCCACTCCCTGCCGGTGCCTACGCCCTGGACCGCACATTCCTCGCTGACCCTGACGCCGCCCTGCAGAACCTGGAGCTAGCGCTCGTTGGAACTTACGCGGACCTGGTGGGAGTCAGCGCGCCCGGCGCTGCCCGCGACTGGGCACTCACCCGGCTGACGGAAACGGCGCAGCGTTCCGCCGGCGCCGCTGAAGGCGCCGCCGGGCTCGGGAAGTTTCCGGGGATCCATCCGAGTCTCCACCCGAAGCGGCCGGAAGTCGTCGCAGACGCAGACTAGCGCAGAGGCACCTCATCGCCGCCGCCCTTGAATCCCTTGCCCGCCGTTGCCAACGGTTAGGCTTAGAAGGTGGGTGCACTGGACATCGAGCTACCGCGGTCGCTTGTGCGGAACGCGCTGAACCTGCCGAGCGGCAGGGCGTGGCTTGATGGCTGGCCCGCACTCGCTGCCCGCTACCTGGATGAGTGGGAACTCGTACTCGATCTCGAGCCGGGCACAGAACCCTGGACCGGCCACGGCGCCATTGTGCTTCCAGTCGTGTGCGCCGATGGGCGTCCCGCGGTTCTGAAAATCACGGTCCCGCACGCGGAGGCCCTTCCTGAACCGGACGCGCTGGCACTGTGGGACGGCCGGGGCGCCGTCGAACTCCTGGACAGTTCCCGCGAAGACTACGTCCTGCTCCTGGAACGCCTCGACGGTGATTCATCCCTCGCGAACCTGGCGCTCGAGGACACCGCAGAGGTCTGGGGATCAATCATGCGCAGGCTGTCCATTGCACCGTCCCCGCTGCAATCCGTCGACCAGCGGTGGCGGGACATCCCATCGGTGGCGGACCTGGCCGAACAGTGGACGGACACCCTGCCGGCTGAGTGGGAGGCCCTCGGCCGTCCCTTCGACCGCTGGCTGCTCGAATACGCGCTGGAGGTATGCCAGGTACACGGCGCTGTTGGACGGCGAAGCAGCTGCGATGTCCTTGTTCACTCCGACCTGCACTACTTCAACATCCTCCCCGTGCTCGAGCATCCCCGGCAGTTCCTCGCCATCGACCCAAAGCCGGTGCTGGGCGACGCCGAATTCGCGGTGGCGCCGATGCTGTGGAACCGTGTTCACGATCTTCAGGCAACCGATCCCGCCGCACACCTGAGGGACCGTTGCACCGACCTCGCACTGGCCGCTGGACTTGACCCCATGCTTGGCCGGGACTGGTCCGTGGTGCGGGAGGTGGACAACGCGCTGGGTTATCTGCGCGACGGTTTGTATGACGACGCCGATTGCTCCCTCTGGGTCGCCAGCAACCTGCTGCGCAAACCGCTGTCAAACCTGCCTCCGGCGCACCGTCTGGCCAACCCCTGATGCGGTTTGCCGGTCAGCGGATACTTTCCACCCATACGTCATGGCCGAGCTTCACGATCAGCACCGCGACCACCACCAGGAAGACAACCCGGATGAAGGTGCTGCCCCTCGTGATCGCCATTCTCGAACCCAGATAGCCGCCCGCCATGTTGGCGCCGCCGAGCAGCAGCCCAAGCCCCCACAACAGGGAGCCATTCGGCACGAAGAACGCCAGAGCCCCGAGATTGGTGGCCATGTTCACGATCTTCGCTTTCGCGCTGGCCCCAAGAAAGCTGTAACCGAGCAGGGTCACCATTGCGATGATGAGAAAGGACCCCGTGCCCGGTCCGAGCAGCCCGTCATAGAAGCCGATTACCAGCCCGATAGCGCCTGCTGTGCCGTAGTGTCGGTGGCCGGTGTACCGGAGCTTTGTCAGGGTGCCGATCGTCGGACGGAACGCTGTAAAGATCGCGACGGCTATCAGTGCCACAAGGATGACGGGCCTGAACACAGAGGCCGGCAGTGACGAGGCAAGGATTGCTCCGCCGAAGCTTCCGGCCAGTGCAATCACCGCCATGGGAACTGCTGTTTTCAGATCCGGCCTGGCGCGCCGAAAGTAGGTGACGGCACTCGTGGTCGTACCGAAGATGGACCCCATCTTGTTGGTGGCAAGCGCCTGCACCGGCGTGATACCGGGAACCATGAGGAGCGCAGGGAGCTGGATGAGTCCGCCACCGCCGACCACCGCATCCACCCAGCCCGCAGCGAAACCGGCAACAATGACAAGCACAATTGTTGCGAGCTGGATCTCCTCCAGCCCTGAAACCAACGCGAGCCCTTAGCCGCTGATCAACGCACGGAGGTGATCGACGACCTCGGCAACCACCACGTTCTCGCTCGTCCCGGACGCGCGGTCCTTCACTTCGACAACACCCTCTGCCAGTCCGCGGCCAACAACGACGATAGTGGGAATACCGATCAGTTCCGCGTCGCCGAACTTCACTCCGGGCGACACCTTGGGACGGTCGTCATACATCACGCCGATACCGTGGGCATCGAGTTCCTTCGCGAGCTGCTCCGCGGCAGCGAAGACCTCCTCGCCCTTACCCGTGGCCACCAGGTGAACATCCGCCGGCGAGACGTTCCGCGGCCAGACAATACCCTTCTCGTCCCGGTTGGATTCAACGAGCGCGGCCACCGCCCGGGTCACGCCGACTCCGTAGGAGCCCATGGTCACCGTGGTGAGTTTGCCGTTCTGGTCCAGCACCTTCAGATGCAGCGCCTCCGCGTATTTGCGTCCAAGCTGGAAGATGTGACCCATCTCGATCCCCCGTTGAGTGCGGAGGGACCCGGAGCCGTCAGGAGCGGGGTCGCCCTCCTTCACTTCGACGGATTCGATCACGCCGTCCCAGCAGAAGTCTCGGCTCGCCACCAGCCCGAAGACGTGCTTGCCGCGGACGTTGGCGCCGGTCGCCCAAACGGTTCCGGATACGATGCGGGGATCCACCAGGTAGGTGAGGCCGGTTGAGCCCTTCGATCCGAGGACTGCAGCATCGAGGCTCAGGCCGGGCCCAATGTAGCCTTTGACGAGCCCGGGGTGCTTCTTCAGGTCTTCATCCGTAGCTGCCTCGACGGTGACCTCGCCGCCCACTGAGAGGTGCGCGCCGATATTGGCCTCGATGCGCTTCAGGTCAACGTTGCGGTCTCCGGGCACGCCGATGACCACAAGTTCACGCTCACCCGTGGGAAGGACGGCGGCGAGGACAACGTTCTTCAGGGTGTCGGCAGCCGTCCATTCGCGGTCTTCACGCGGAAGGGCCGCGTTGGCGTGCGCTACGAGGGTCTCGATGGTTGGAGTGTCAGGAGTGTCCCGCACCTCGGCGCCAGGAGCGTCCGAGTAATCGATATCGTCAGGCACGACGGTACTGACGGCCTCGACGTTGGCTGCATAGCCGCCGTCGGACACGACGAACGTATCCTCACCGATCTCCGTCGGGTGGAGGAACTCCTCGCTCTTGGAACCACCCATAGCACCGGCCGTTGCGGCAACAGGTATAACTTCGAGGCCCAGGCGTTCGAAGATCCGGAGGTAGGCCGCCCGGTGCAGCTGGTAGCTGCGGTCCAGACCTTCATCGTCGATGTCGAAGGAGTACGAATCCTTCATGATGAATTCACGCCCGCGCAGGAGTCCCGCCCGGGGGCGCGCCTCGTCCCGGTACTTGGTCTGGATCTGGTAGAGGTTCAGTGGAAGGTCCTTGTACGAGTTGTACAGGTCCTTGACCAGGAGCGTGAACATTTCCTCGTGCGTGGGCGCCAGCAGGTAGTCCGCGTCCTTGCGGTCCTTCAACCGGAAGATGCCGTCTCCGTACTCCGTCCACCGGTTCGTGGCCTCATAGGGTTCCTTGGGCAGCAACGCGGGGAAGTGGACCTCCTGGGCACCAATGGAATCCATCTCCTCGCGGATGATGTTCTCCACTTTCGCGAGGACCTTAAGGCCCACCGGCAGCCAACTGTAGATGCCCGGGGCTGCCCGGCGAATATAGCCTGCGCGCAACAGCAGCCGGTGACTGGCGACTTCAGCGTCGGCAGGATCTTCGCGCAGGGTGCGCAGGAAGAGGGTGGAGAGTCGAAGGACCACGCTTGGAATCCGTTTCTTTGGCACTATCCCCCGCCGATCCGTTGACCGGCGGCGGCAAACAACACCTACCAATCTAACCGGTCCGGAAGCTAACCGGTGACACCGGCCCCGCTACAGTTTTGCGAGCTCCGCGACGGCCAGATTGATCAACCCGGCAGCGCGTTCCACATCCGCCTGCGGGTCTCCGGAGCTTCCAACGAGCACGTTGATGCTGGTGCTGCCGACGAAGCCTGTGACCGTCACCGATTCCTGGACGCTTCCGGGCACCTGGACGGTGGTCTGGACGGCTACTTCTTCCTCCGCGTCGGTTTCCGTTTCGAGCTCCTGAACGGCTGCCGTGACCACCTGGCCCGAAATTTCCATCTCAAATTCCGAGCACTGCTCAAGTTGGGTGCGGCTGGCAGCAAGCTGCTCGGCGATGGTTTCCTCGGAGGGCACGCTCGAGAGGCTCAACGTGTCCGGCTGTAGCGAGGACTCCCCCGCGAACGTCATGACCGCAAGATTCGCTTCCGCGGTCAGCTCCGGGAGGTCGGACTCGGCGAAGACGTTGCATTCTTCGGGAGTGACCACGATGTCTTCGAGTCCTTCCGCGGCGCTGCCCTCAAGCAGCGGGCGAAGCTCCGCGTCAGGAATAACCTGCGCATTCAGCGCCTCTGCCTCGTTGATTGCGGTCAGCACTGCCTCAAGTTCATCTGCGGTGTACTGCGTGCCAGTCGATGCCGGTTCGGTGGAGTCAGCCTCAGTCGGTTCACCCGACGGCTCGTCGGACGGCGCTTCGGACGGTGCTTCGGACAGTGCTTCACTCGGGTTGGTGGATACAGCCGACGACGACGGCTCCTCCGCTGCCGGATCCCCCGAACAGGCGCTCACACCGAAAGACAAGGCAAGTAGAACTGCTGTGCCGCCTGCGTACAGGGTCGCTTTTTTCATGACGGGCCTTTCAGCTGAGACTTGCGAGGGAGCATTGCTAGAACAGTACCGTGGCGAACTCCCCGGTGCGGGTGAACCCTACCGTCTTATAGAGGGCCAGCGCACGGGTGTTGAAAGAATTCACGTAGAGGCTTGCGACAGGAGCGAGTTTGAGGGATTCGCCGACAACCGCGGACATGTAGCCGGCGCTCAGGCCCTTCCCCCTGTAGGCGGGGTTCATCCAGACGCCCTGGATCTGGACGGCACGGGCCGACACCGTGCCGAGCTCAGCCTTGAAGATGACCTGGCCGTCGTCGTCGAAATCGACCAGCGAGTGCTGCCTGCGGATCAGGCCGGCCACGCGCCTGCGGTAGTGCTCCTCCCCGCCTACATAGGGCGAGTAGCCCACCTCTTCCTCGAACATCGCGGCGCACGCGGGAAGAATTTTCTCAAGCTCGTGCGGGCGGGTGAAACGCAAGGACTGATTGGGCGGAATGGCTGAGGGTTGGCGGATCTCAAGCAACGGCTGCTCGGCACGCACGTCGAACGGTTCAGGACTGAAGGGCTTCAACGTGGACCAGATCGACATCACGGACGAGGCCGGACCGAAAATGGACGAGAAACGGCGGCCGCTCATTCCAAGCTGCGATCCGAGCAACGCGCCGTCGTCGTCCGCCATGCCAACCGGGACAACGTTGACACCGGTCCAGCACGCGGAAACCAGGCGCGAGCCGCGGAAAGTGCCGATCACTTCTCCACCCGACGACGACGGCGCGGCTGATCCCGCTATTTCCAGGTGCGAGGCCATGAACACGTTGGCCGTGCTGTCTGAATTCACCAGCCGCCACAGCTGTGGCGTGTCTTTCCTGCCAAGCGTCCGGAACTCGGCTTCGCGCGGTGGCTCCTTACCGGACGGTAACCACGGGGCCACCCGACCCAGCAGATTCGCCATCGGCAACGCCTATCTCCTCGGCAATCCTCATTGCTTCTTCAATGAGTGTCTCAACAATCTGGTCCTCAGGAACAGTCTTGATGACCTCTCCCTTGACGAAAATCTGCCCCTTGCCGTTTCCGGAAGCCACACCGAGGTCCGCCTCCCGTGCCTCGCCGGGACCGTTCACCACGCAGCCCATCACCGCGACGCGCAGGGGCACTTCCATGCCCTCAAGCCCGGCAGTCACCTCTTCAGCCAGGGTATAGACATCCACCTGCGCCCTTCCGCAGGACGGGCAGGAAACGATCTCGAGCTTCCGCGGACGCAGGTTGAGCGACTGCAGGATCTGATTGCCCACCTTGATTTCCTCGACCGGCGGGGCGGAGAGGGAGACGCGGATGGTGTCACCGATCCCCTTGGACAGCAACGCACCGAAGGCTGTGGCGGACTTGATGGTCCCTTGGAAGGCCGGTCCGGCTTCGGTTACACCGAGGTGCAGAGGCCAGTCCCCACGTTCGGCGAGGAGCTCGTAGGCGCGGACCATCACCACGGGATCGTTGTGCTTGACCGAGATCTTGAAATCGTGGAAGTCGTGTTCCTCGAACAGCGATGCTTCCCACACAGCGGATTCAACCAGCGCCTCCGGAGTGGCCTTGCCGTACTTTTCCATCAGGCGGGGGTCCAGTGAACCGGCGTTGACGCCGATCCGGATCGACGTGCCGGCAGCCTTCGCGGCGGCAGCAATTTCCTTCACCTGATCATCGAACTTGCGGATATTGCCGGGGTTCACGCGAACTGCGGCGCAGCCGGCGTCGATGGCGGCGAAGACGTACTTCGGCTGGAAGTGGATGTCCGCGATAACCGGGATCTGCGACTTCCTCGCGATGATAGGCAGCGCTTCGGCGTCGTCTGCTGAAGGACAGGCAACACGGACAATGTCACAGCCCGACGCCGTGAGCTCAGCGATCTGCTGGAGCGTTGCGTTGATGTCGGTGGTCGGGGTGGTGGTCATCGACTGGACGCTGATGGGTGAGTCGGATCCGACCCCCACGGACCCAACCTTGATCTGGCGGGTCTTCCGCCGAGGGGCGAGGGTAGGTGGCGGTGCGGCAGGCATTCCGAGGTTGACCGAGGTCAATGCATCCTCCAGGGGTAGGTTGCTGGTGGTACTACTACGGCTATTTGTCCGCGTGCTCCGAGAGAACGCCGACAACGGGGTTCCACTGCGTTGTCTTGACGGCGGAAATGGTGCCCGCCGTTGCGAAAGGGTCCTGCTTCAGGAGTTCATTCAAATCTGCTTCGCTCTCGGCAACGAACAGCAAGAGCGCGCCGGCGTTGTCAACGAAGGGACCTGAGGCCAGAACATTCCCCTGCTTGACCAGTCCGTTCAGCCATTCACGATGCGCCGGCCGGTGCTCATCCCGGGCCGCTGCGGCTTCGGCCCCGTATACGTACTCGACTGCGAAAACACTCATGCTGTTGAGTCTAGTGGTTCAGGACCGGTGCGAAGCGCAGCGAACTTCGGGGCCGGTAGGCGTTACCTGATCAGAGGAGGTAGGCCGCTGTGAGACCGGCGACACCACAGGCCCACAGCAGCGAGGTGAGGGTGCCGATGATGAACCGTTCGGCCGCCGCAGGGGTTTCCTTCAACTCTGCATACCGGCCCAGACCTTTGATCGCGACGACGTAGGCGATGGCCACCGGCTCGTTCAGGAGGATGGCCAGCGCCACTGCCATCCGCTCGAGGATGCCGATCACCAATCCTCCGCTGAGGACGCCCGCTGTGTCCGGTGAGCCGATTGGGGCGGCAGTCGTGGCGGCTTCGGATTCTGGCGGCGCACCGTCGTCGTACGCCTCGGTCCCATCATCCGGGGATTCACGCTCATCGACGCTGCTAGCGAGGCGGAGCACTGTGAGCGTGATCGGCCAACCGAGGAATCCGGCCGCGAACAAGGCAGAAATTCCGTACAGGATCTCCATCAGTTCATTCCCCCCGGCCTTTCGGTTGATCTGCCAGCTGCAACAATACTGCCGCAGCCGGACGGGCCGCCCATTCCTCGATCCAGGCGGACCTGTTCACGGCTTTGCTCACAGCTTGCGGGCTGATGTCCAGGGCGCGGGCGACGGCGGACTGGCTTCCCCTCTGCTGCGGCTCCAACAGATCCAGGATCCGCCATTCGGATTGGGACCGGTGCATCACAAACCGTCCGATCAGGGCAAGCACGGCCTCCGCTTCCGCCGCCGGAGATGGGCCCTCGACAGCAACAGGTGTGCGGTCTGCGGCTTTCTTGGCGCGTTCGACGGCGGCCCGCGCCGCCACAAACGCTTCGCCCCTGCCCTCCCGAGGACTCGCGGGAAGGGGGAGCTCAATCGCCCCGACACCGACACCCACGTACCACCCGCCATCCCGGAGGCACCGCATAGTCACGTCGATGACACCCTCGGCGGAGGACAGGACAGCCTGCGCCTCATCACCGACCGAGCGTTCGAAGGGAATTTCGGTCCGGATATCGCTGAGCGCCGAAATCAGTTCCGGGATCCGGTCCTGGCCCTTTCGGCTGTTTCGTTGGTCAATCGTCAGGACGTACATTTGTCAACCTTAGATGGTTGATAACTCGAATTCAACCAAATAAGGGTGAGAATCCAAATTCAACCTAGCCGAACAGGTTGACCGGCTTGACGATATCGGCGTAGATCAACAGGGCGCCCATACCCATGAGGAGAACGACCATAACGTAGGTCAGAGGAAGGAGCTTGGCCATGTCGAAAGGGCCCGGATCCGGTTTCCTGAAAACCCTGGCAACCGTACGCCGCAAGCCCTCCCAGAGCGCACCGGCAACATGGCCGCCGTCCAGGGGCAGGAGCGGAATCAGGTTGAACACGAACAGTGCCAGGTTCACCCCACCGACCAGACCGACGAGGGTGGCGGCACGGGCTTCGAACGGAATTTCCTCCATCGCGGACACTTCGCCCGCGATTCTGCCCACGCCCACCACGCTGATCGGGCCGTTTGGATCGCGCGGTGCATCCGAGAACGCTGCCTCGGCTACCTGGGCTACGCGCTGGGGAAGATTGAGAACGACGCCGGTGACCCTCACCAGACTGTCCCCCACCGCCGGCATGACCTCGGAGGCCGGCTGCGGGACAAGTTCGGATTGGGGGCCCACGCCTACAAAGCCGACTTCCTGCATGACGGGAGTGCCGTCCTCGTTCAGTTTGGCGCGGCCGTCGACATCCGGGATTGGGCGTTCGGTCAGCAGAGGTTCGATGGTCGCGGTGATCGTCTCGCCGTCCCGGATGTAACTGATCGGCACTTCCTGGCCCGCCGTGTCACGGATCCAGGCCGAGAGCTGCTCCCAGCTAGTGACCTCCCGGCCGTCGAAGCCCACGATCCTGTCTCCCGGCTGCAGGCCGGCTTCATAGGCAGGGGCGGTCGGGTCACCCGGAGCGCAGTCAGTCTGGCCTGTCTCCTCCTGCTGGCTGACCGGAATCACACAACGCGAAACGTCCGAGACAGTAGTGGTGGCCTGGGCGGAACCGAACCCCATGATGAGCACCGCGAACATGACGATGCCGATGATCAGGTTCATCACCGGCCCACCGAGCATGATGACAATGCGCTTCCAGATAGACAACTTGTAGAAGACCCGGTCTTCGTCGCCTGGCTGGAGCTGCTCCGCTGCCGCCTGCCGCGCGTCCGCCGCGAGCTGCTGGAACATGCCGGTACTGGACTGCCGGACGGAGCCCTCGCCGTCGTCGTTCTTCCCCGGCGGGAACATACCGACCATCGACACGTAGCCGCCAAGCGGAAGCGCCTTCACGCCATACTCGGTTTCGCCTTTCCGTCTCGAGAAGATTGTCGGGCCGAAGCCGATCATGTACTGCGTGACCCGCACCTTGAACAGCTTGGCGGGGACGAGGTGGCCCACTTCGTGCAGCGCGATGGATGCGGCAATGCCAACCGCAACGAAGATCACGCCGGCTAGGAAGAGCACAATGGACAACGAAGATTCCTTTTCGGGCGGTGGGATTCAGTCCTGCAAACCACAACGAATCCGGGCACTGCGGCGTGCCCAGTCTTCGGCGTCGAGCACTGACTGGAGGGTAAGAAGCTGGTCGCTGGTGTGTTCAGCCAGCACCGCGCTGACCGTGTCAACGATAGCGGTGAATCGGATGCGTCCGGTGTGGAAGGCAGCCACCGCCTCCTCGTTCGCGGCGTTGTAGACGGCCATGTGGGTCCCGCCGCGACCGGCGGCCTGCTTGGCCAGCTCGACGGCCGGGAACGCTTCATGATCAAGTGGCTCGAACGTCCAGGAGGCCGCTGCACTCCAGTCACAGGGGCGCGCCGCGCCGCGCACCCGTTTCGGCCAGCCCAGTCCGAGGGCGATAGGCAGCCGCATGTCGGGCGGTGATGCCTGCGCAAGGGTGGAGCCGTCGATGAACTCCACCATGGAATGGATCACCGACTGCGGATGCACGACGACGTCGATTCGCTCCAGCGGCACATCGAAGAGCAGATGCGCCTCAATGACCTCCAGTGCTTTGTTCACCATGGTCGCGGAGTTGGTTGTCACCATGAGTCCCATATCCCAAGTGGGGTGGGCAAGCGCCTCCGCCGGAGTGACGGCCTCCATCTCTGCCCTGTTGCGGCCGCGGAACGGCCCACCCGACGCGGTGAGGATCAGTCGCTCGACCTCGTCGGGTGTTCCGGCGCGCAGGGCCTGGGCGATGGCGGAATGCTCCGAGTCGACCGGCACGATCTGCCCCTCGCCTGCGGCGTCTTTCACGAGTTGGCCGCCCGCGATGAGCGACTCCTTATTGGCCAGCGCGAGCAGATGCCCCTGCTTCAGTGCGGCGAGCGTGGGTGCCAGCCCAATGGATCCGGTGATGGCGTTGAGAACGACGTCGGCGTGCGGCCAGGCGGCAAGCGTGGCCGACGCGTCGGTGCCGGTGAGGATTTCAGGCCGGTAGCCGGACTTGCCGGCATCCCGCGCGGCTAGTGCGATGGCGTCGCGAAGCTCCCGTTCGGTGCCGGTTGCCGCTGCAACGACGGGAGCTTCGGCTTCCACCGCCTGGCTCGCCAACAGTGCCAGGTTCCCGCCGCCTGCCGAAACGCCCGCCACCGTGAACAGGTGGGGAGCCTGCGCGATGACGTCCAGCGCCTGAGCCCCCACGGAGCCGGTTGACCCGAGGATGACGACGCGGCGTGGGGCTGATGGTACGCGGGAGAACTCCATACCCTCAGTATTCCGTACCGCGGCTTGCTTGATTTTTTGGTGCGGATTTCTCAGCGGGGAATGGCCGCGATCGCGTCAGCGATTGATTCGGGGCCCGCTACCAGCTCGAGCACCCTGCGGTCTCCAAGCCGTGACTCCAGCAAGGCGCTGAGTACAGCGGCGACGTCCTGGCGCGGTACTGGGCCTCGTCCGGCGTGCGAGGACAATTTCACCCGGCCGGTGCCGGGGTCGTCGGTGAGCTGGCCCGGGCGCAGGATGGTCCAGCTCAGGGTACGGCGGACTTTGAGGTCTTCCTCTGCTGCAAGCTTGGCCTGCAGGTAGGCGTAGAAGACGTCGTCGAGCCCGTCAGGGCGCTGACCGTCACGAACGGCGTCAGTGCCCATGGCCGAAACCTGGATGAATCGTCCGACGCCGGCGGCCTCGGCAGCGTCGGCCAGCTTCACGGATGCAGCCCGGTCTACGGTGTCCTTGCGCTCAATCCCGCTACCCGATCCTGCTCCGGCAGCGAAGACGACGGCGTCCGCATCCTGAAGGTGCTGCTGCACTTCCTGCACCGTGCCCGACTCAAGGTCGAGCACCACGGGCGTACCGCCGTCGTCGTGAATGTCCTGGATCTGTTGTTCGGAACGGATCAAACCGGTCACCTGATGGCCACCATCATTCAGAAGGCGGGTCAACTGACGTGCGATTTTTCCGTGCGCTCCGGCGATAACTACCTTCATGGTGTCCTAACCTTCGAGGCGTTCAGTTCCTTACCCATTCCATCACACGGCCCTGAACGGGCTGCGTGGAACCGTGCTCGCGGGCGTACGGTCGCTTTGGAAGCAAGCGCCGGGCTATACATTCCGGCGAAAGTCGTGGACCTCCGGGTGGCAGGTGAATCCGGCCGCCTTGTAGGTAGCGACAGCACCCACGTTTGCGCTCTCCGCACACACGAGCGCACTCGATGATCCCATTTCCTGAAGCGCTGCGGCGGCCGCCAGTGTGATCGCAGTCCCGTAGCCGTGGCCGCGCTGGTTCCCCGCCACGCCCATCGGTTCGATGAGGCCGGGCCTGTTGATTCCGGCGGACCAGACGGTCGCAGTTGCCACAGCCAATCCTTGTTCGTTATATGCGAGCAGGCAACGCGCATCGGTGTAGGCCGGGCCATTCGCCATGGTGCGCCATCGCTCCTCGCTAAAGCGTGAGTTGTCGAAGGATGCATTCTGCACCTGGACTCGTGCATTGGCCAGCTCCGGCCCTACGGTCTCGATGCGCATGCCGCATTCCTGCACGGGTGCGGTGAGGTCGCGGGCGAAGGGCGTCCAGGGTTCGTCTCCCATCCATCCGGCATCCTGGATCCCGGATCGTAATGCCGTTCCGAAGCGCGCCTCAACGGATGATGTTCCGCTCGGTAGGACGCCACGCGATGGGTCAGTAACATCGGTGAGAATACGCGCGGCAAGCTCCTCATTCTCGCTGGCCTCCGGAGCGACCGCCAATCGCAGGAGCGTTGGACCATCCAGCAGTCCGACAGCGTGGTTACTTCCATCGAGGGACCAAATCCGGACTCGCTCGGCCAGGGCTGACGCACCGATCTGCCAGGCCCATCCAATATCGCCCGGATGGAGCTGTATGGGCATGCCATCGTGTTGCCAGGAGCGCAAGGCTTCAAGTACCTGCCCCAGATTCGCAACGTCCGGGGTAGCTAAGGTGATCGACATACATTCCATGACATACCGGATGAGCGTCAACCTGCGTCACCACGCCGACCGCCCACCTATTGTTCCGGCCCTGGGGTCCGCGCTCACCGCGAGGTGCGCTCGATTGCGGGAGAAACTCCACCCAGAAACCCTCACCAGTGATGGGAAGATGGCCGGGTGACTACTTCCAACGTGCATGTATCGCAAGCGAGGGGCCCAGGGGAGGTAGCGGAGTGCGCGGCAATCTGGGCCCGGGCAACAGCGCGGCGGGATAACGAGTCCTTCCCCGCGACCGTCGAAACCGCACTGCCGGGCCTCCAGCGCAGGCTCGCCATCGATGGATCGAAGCTAATTGTCCTCCGCCTGCGCGGGATGCCCACGGGTTTCACCCTGTTCGCACCGCGCGAGGAGACCCTCGAAGTCTTCTACCTCGCCGTTGACCCTGAAGCGTGGGGATCGGGTCTGGGAACCCGCCTTCTGTCCGAAGCCGAGCACTTCGCGCGCGAGCTCAATCTGACGATCCTCGAACTGTGGGTGATCGATGACAATGACCGGGCGATCGGTGTCTACGAGCATGCCGGTTGGAACCGCACTGATGAGCTGCAGCGCGACCGCACCTCGGGCCGATGGGAACGGCGCTTCATCCGGCGTCTGAGCTAACTTCATAAAGCTGATCGATCCGGTTTTGTCAGACCCGGATGGTTGAGTGAGGGTATGGATTTCGTTGGCGGGTTGCCGAGCCTTGAGGACGCGTATCGTGACGCGGACCGGGGTTGGCGTGGCGCGCATTTCGAGGAGAATCTGGATCCTGGTGGCGGTGGCTTCTTCCCTGATGAGCATGCCCGGGCTCGGGTGGAGGAGGCGTCTCCGTATGGGCTGCTCGGATTTGTGCAGGGCTTTCCGGATTCCTTTGGTTCGTTCGACTCTTCGGGTTGGCCAGGCCTTGCGGATGCGTTAGATGTGTTGCGGGCGGCGGACAGGTTGATTTCGTGGGCTGCGGGGCAGCGTGCCCGGTTGGTGTCCCGGGTGTATGCGGCCAGTGATGCGGGTAATTCGTCGTGGTCGGGCCGGGATTTGCAATTCACTGAGGCCGTGTCGGAGACAGCTGCGCTGTTGAAGTTGTCCGAGGGTGCTGCGTCCCGGTTGGTGACCGAATCGTTGGCGTTGACGGGTTCGTTGCCGGGGACGCTGGAGGCCCTGGAGGAGGGCCGGTTGTGTCCGGGCAGGGCGTCGGTCATCGTGGAGCAGTCCCGCACCCTCCCGGCCGAGGCTGTGCCGGGGTTCGAGGCGAAGGTCCTCGAGACGGCGGCGGAGTTGAACCGGCCCAAGCTCACCGCGAGGTGCCGGCGGTTGCGGGAAAAACTGCATCCCGAAACGATTACTGTCCGCCGAGTCAGAGCCGAGACCGAGCGGTGCGTGCTCATCGAACCGGGCCCGGATGGAATGTCCTGGCTCAGCGCGTACCTACCGGCGGAGCAGGCACACGCCATTCACACAACCCTTGATGCCACCGCCCGCGGTTTACGGGCAGCCGATGACCCGCGGACCCTGCCCCAGCTCCGCGCCGACGTGTTCGCTGACATCCTCCTGAACGCCCCAGGCACCGTGATCACTGGAGGCCGCGGCGGCGACGGAAGCGGTGTGGGCTGCGGCGTTGGTCCTACCGCCGCCGTCGGCGGCTCTGCCGCGGGCCATCCAAACGGATCCACCGAACGTGAGGGTCGGATTGTGGGTGCGGCCGGTGATGGGGTGCGGGTTCCCTCTACGGCGAAGATCCTGGTTACCGTCCCGGTGTTCTCCCTGATGGGACTCACCGATGAACCGGCAGAGTTGGAAGGTTACGGGCCGATCCCGGCAGAAGCCGCCAGGGAACTGGCCGGTAACGCCACCTCGTTCCTGCGCTTACTCACCCACCCCTACACCGGGGCCGTCCTGGGTTTGGACCGGACCCGGTACCGGCCCAGTGAGGACCTCCGCACCTGGATACAGGTGCGGGAGAAAACCTGTACCTTCTACGGGTGTAACCGGCCGGCCAGCCGCTGCGAACTGGACCATCTGATCTCCTGGGCCGGGAACGGTACCACCAGCCAGGACAACCTCTACCCGGTCTGCAAACGCCACCACATGCTTAAGCATCAAACCGACTGGACACCGAAACCTCACCCGGAGGGCAGCGGCGGCGGCAGCAGCGGTGGGTTGTCGTGGACTTCTCCGGGTGGACGGACCTACACCACACCACCAGAAACACCACCAGCAGGGAATGAAGTCTCACCGACCACCCGGATCCTCCAGAACCTCACCACCGCCATGCGCACCAGAGGCGATGAAGATGCCAGCCCCGATGACGGCCCTGAACCCGAACAGAAGGAAGCCGACCGGCCGCCACCCTTCTGACACCGCCGGACCGGCGTCCGCACCGCCACGGCACCTCAGCAGCGCACGAAGTTCTGTGTACAGGCGTGCAGGCGTGCACGAAGATCAAGCAGAGGACAAGTGCACGCCATCCGCGCGCTCGCTATGTCGCGCTTGTACAGTGGAAACGTGGAACGCCCCATTGGATTCTGGCTCGCACTCGTCGACCGACTGATCACCGATCAGTTCAACGCTGCCATGGAGGAACACGGTGTAACCCGCCGCCAATGGCAGCTCCTGAACGTGCTGGCCGAAACGCCTGCAACGACAACTCAGTTGGCTGAGGCTTTTCCTGACGCCGTCATCGAGCCATCGACGGGCGGTGCGGTTGCCGGCGAGTCACCCCCCGAAGAGACAACCGGCGAAGACATCGCCGAACTCACGGAGAGTCGCTGGATCAGTCTCGACGATGGCAGCTACTCCCTCACTGACCTGGGCCGCAGCAGCGTACTGAAACTAACCGAAATCGTTGAGCGAAACCGGGATCTTATCGCTGAGGGGATCTCGCCGGCCGAGTACGAGGCAACCC
The DNA here is from genome assembly GCF_011927905.1 of Arthrobacter pigmenti. Lineage (NCBI taxonomy): Bacteria > Bacillati > Actinomycetota > Actinomycetes > Micrococcales > Micrococcaceae > Arthrobacter > Arthrobacter pigmenti. The sequence continues at coordinate 1,077,669 of NZ_JAATJL010000001.1, read as the reverse complement.
TGGACGTACTGCGGCGCATGGCAAGCAATCTCGGCTGGGACGACACGGAACAATAGACGGCACCGCGACCGTCAACATTAGGCGCGCCCCGCCCGCTTCAGCCGCGCCCCGCCCGCTTCAGCCGCGCCCCGCCCGCCGGAGGGTCTGCTCGGCATGCCGAAGAATCGGCCCATCGACCATCTTGCCCTGGAACTTGAACACGCCGCCCTGACGCTGCGCTTCTGCGAGGACATCACGCGCGAATTGCTCCTCGGCCTCCGAAGGCCGGTACGCATCCCTGATGACCTGGACCTGGCTTGGATGTATGCAGGCCTTCATACCAAAGCCGGACGCCACTGCATCGCGCGCCTCCTCGGCCAGACCGTCGAGGTCAGGAATGTTCACGTACACAGCGTCCACCGCGTGCTTGCCCGCGGCTCCGGCAGCGAGCAGCACCTGCGACCGGGCGTGCAAAGCGACGTCGCGGTAACCGCCGTCTTCTCTCCGGCTGCCCGTCCCGCCAAGGGAAGCCACCAGATCCTCGGCACCCCACATCAGCGCAACTACGTTGGGCTCCTCAGCCAGCTCGGCTGCGTTCATCACACCCCGAGCGGTCTCGCACAGTGCAATGACCTCGAAACCATTGAGGCCCCACAGGTCTGCAGCGCCCTCGGCTTTAGCAAGCATCACGGTGCGGTATGGGGTGTCCCGAAGCGCCTCAAGGTCCTTCGCGAAATCGTGAGTCTGCGCGGAATTCAGCCTCACAATGGTCCGCGCCGGATCAAGTGCGCTTTCCGCGAGAGCCTGGCGGGCAGCCGGTTTGTCCTCGGGTGCAACCGCATCTTCGAGGTCAATGATCACGGCATCCGCACGCTCCGCTGCCTTGGCGTAGCGCTCCGGACGGTCTGCGGGGCAAAAGAGCAGGGCCGGCCCCATGACGAAGTCAGTCATGAACACCCTTGCCCTCCCCGTGCGCACCCGCGGTCCACATCAGCACGGTCCGGGTAGCCAGTGCCACCACCTCACCGTCCTGATTCCGTCCCGTGTGCTTCATGGTCACCAGCCCCTGCCCGGGACGCGACTTTGACGGTCGCTTCTCGGTAATCTCGGTCTCGGTATAGAGGGTGTCCCCGTGGAAGACGGGTTTGGGAAAGGAAATATCGTTCAGTCCGAGCTGGGCGACGATGGTCCCTTGCGTGAGCTGGGTAACTGACTGCCCGACGACGGTTGCCAGAGTGAGCATCGAATTCACCAGACGCTGGCCAAAAGGCTGCTCCCCGCTCCACGCCGAATCAAGGTGCAGCGCCTGCGTGTTCATCGTCATCGTGGTGAACAGAACATTGTCCGCTTCAGTCAGCGTCCTGCCTGGACGGTGCGCGTACAAAACGCCGGTCTCAAGTTCGTCATAGTAGAGCCCGCGCTGAACGATCGTGCGGGCGCCGGATGCCTCAGCGCTCATCGAGTTCGACCTCCAGTGGAGCTCCGGTCGCAGCAACAACCTCGTCGACGCTCACACCAGGAGCCGTCTCACGTAGGACCAGCGTCCCACCGTTACGCTCATGGTCTACATCGATCACGGCAAGATCGGTGATGATCCGGTCAACACAGCCCTTGCCGGTCAGGGGAAGGGAACAATCCTTGACGATCTTGGGATTGCCGTTGCGGTCGACGTGCTCCATCATGACGATGAGCCGCTTGGCACCGAACACCAGGTCCATGGCGCCGCCCATGCCCTTGACCATCTTGCCGGGAATCATCCAGTTCGCGAGGTCACCGTTGGCCGCGACCTCCATGGCGCCGAGCACCGCAAGGTCCACATGCCCTCCCCTGACCATCCCGAAGGATGCGGCCGAGTCGAAGAACGCCGAACCCTTGTTGACCGTCACGGTTTCCTTGCCCGCATTGATGAGATCCGGGTCAAGCTGCTCCTCGGTGGGGTACGGACCGACGCCAAGGATCCCGTTCTCGGAGTGCAGGACAACCTCTACACCCTCGGGAATGTAATTGGGAATGAGCGTGGGCATCCCAATACCCAGGTTGACGTACTGCCCGTTCTCCAACTCCTGCGCAACACGCGCAGCCAGTTCATTTCGTGTCAGCGCCATTCTCTAGAGCTCCTTTGCCTGGCTGGACGGTTCAGTAGAGTTCAGTGACACTGTCCGCTTCTCAATGCGCTTCTCGGTGTCCGGAGTGTGAACGACCCGCTGAACGAAAATGCCCGGGGTGTGGATCTGGGCAGGGTCGAGTTCACCCGGTTCCACGAGCTCCTCCACCTCGGCAATGGTGATACGTCCCGCTTGTGCACAGAGGGGGTTGAAGTTCATCGCCGTCGCATGAAAGACCAGGTTGCCGTGCCGGTCACCCTTCCAGGCATGAACCAATGCGAAGTCGGGGGCGACGGACTCTTCGAGAACATAATCCTGGCCGCCGAACTCGCGTACCTCCTTGGGCTGCGAGGCAATCGCGATATTGCCGGCGTCGTCGTACTTCTGGGGAAGCCCTCCCTCGCTGACCTGCGTGCCCACCCCGGCCGTCGTGTAGAAGGCTGGAATCCCGGCACCGCCTGCGCGCAGCTTCTCCGCCAGGGTGCCCTGAGGTGTGAGAACTACCTCCAGCTCACCGGACAGGTATTGCCGGGCGAACTCCTTGTTCTCTCCGACGTAGGAGCTCACGGTGCGCCTGATACGGTGATCGTCCAGCAGCCGGCCCAGCCCCCAGCCGTCAACGCCGCAGTTGTTGCTGATGGTCTCGAGCTCAGTGGTTCCCTGGCTATGCAGCGCGTCGATCAACGCCACGGGAATTCCGCACAGCCCGAACCCACCGACGGCCAGCGATGCACCGTCAGGAATATCCGCCACGGCCTCCGTAGCTGAAGCGATAACTTTGTCTATCACTGCTTCTCCCTCACAGGTTTCGAATCAGCGCGTTGGCCGATTGTCTAGAGCCCGAGTTCGCGGGCAATGAGCATCAGCTGCACTTCGGTGGTTCCCTCTCCGACCTCAAGGATCTTCGAGTCACGATAGTGGCGGGACACCGTGAACTCATTCATGAACCCGTAGCCACCGAATACCTGGGTGGCATCGCGGGCGTTGTCCATGGCTGCCTCGCCTGCGACCAGCTTAGCGATGGAGGCCTGCGTCTTGAACGGCTTGCCTGCGAGCATTCGGGAGGCGGCGTCGTAGTACGCGAGCCGAGCGGTGTGCGCGCGTGCCTGCATCCGTGCAATCTTGAACTGGATCGACTGGTAGGCACCGATGTTGGTGCCGAATGCCTGGCGTTCCTTGGCGTAGCGGATGGACTCGTCTACACACCCCTGCGCGGCACCGGTTGCGAGCGCCGCGATGGCGATGCGGCCCTCGTCGAGGATCTGCAGGAAGTTGGCGTAGCCGCGGCCGCGGGTGCCGAGCAGGTTGGTCTCGGGAACGCGCACGTCCTTGAGAGTCAACGGGTGGGTATCCGATGCGTTCCAACCGACCTTGTTGTAGGCCTTTTCAGCGGTGAAGCCCGGCGTGTCGGTAGGAACGAGGATCGTTGAGATCTCCTTCTTCACGGAGCCGTTCTCGCGCGTGGTGGTGTCGGTGACCGCGGTAACCGTCACGAGCCGGGTGATGTCCGTACCCGAGTTGGTGATGAATTCCTTGGTGCCGTTGATGATCCACTCGCCATCAACCAGCTTTGCGTTGGTTTTCGTCCCGGACGCGTCCGAGCCTGCCTCGGACTCCGTCAGCCCGAATCCGGCAAGCGCCTCGCCGCTGGTCAGCTGCGGCAGCCAGTGCTGCTTCTGCTCCTGGGTGCCAAAGCGGAAGATCGGCATCGCGCCGAGGGACACGCCTGCCTCAAGGGTGATCGCGACGGACTGGTCAACGCGGGCGATCTGCTCCAGCGCAAGGCACAGCGCGAAGTAGTCGCCGTCCATGCCGCCGTACTGTTCGGGGAAGGGGAGCCCGAACAGGCCCATCTCCCCCATCTGCGCGATGACCTCATACGGGAAGCTGTGTTCCTCGTCGTGCTTCGCCGAGACCGGTGCCACAACCTGGTCGGCGAAGTCACGGACGGTATCGACGAGATCCTGGTATTCCTCGCTCAGTTCGAAATTCATGATGTGGGCTCTTCCTGTTCTGTGGGGGTGTCTGACTGCTCGGGGTGGATACGCGCGACCACCTGGTTTGCGGAAACCAGATCGCCCGGGCTCAGGTTGATGACCACCGTTCCCGTGACGGCGGCGGTCAACTGGTGCTCCATTTTCATTGCCTCGACGCTCAGCAGGACCTGACCTTCCTCGACGGTGTCGCCGTCGGCCACGTTCACCGTGATCACGGTGCCCGGCATCGGCGAACGAACCTCGGGATCCGCTGTCCCTTCGGCACGGGCGATCGAGGCCAGCTGCGCCTGCAGGATCTCCTGCCGCGAGAGCCTGCGCACGGGCACGGACCAGCCCGCGTCCGTGAGCCAGAGAGTGGATCCGGCGGTCACGAACCGGGTGGACAGTGTGACGCCGTCAACGACGGCGCGGAGCGGCACGGTGTCCGGGCCGCCAGGAAGGAGGGACACCGGGAACACTGTGCCGTTGACATCAACGCGGGAAACGTCGCCGTCCCGTGTGAGCGTCACTTTGCGGACGGTGGAACTCCCGACCTCCAGCTGCACTGGAATGCCGACATGGGCACCACCGATCCGCCAGCCGTCTCCGCGGGACCACGGTGAATCGGCCGACGCACCGGTTGCCGACGCATCCGGTGCGGACAGCAATGCGGCCGCCGCAGCGATCTCGGCATCCGTGGGTGCCCGGAAGGTGAGATCGGGAAGCTTGCGCTCGATCATGGTGGTGTCGAGCTTGCCGGCGCGGACGTCGTCGTCGTTGATCAGTAGGCGCAGGTATTCGACGTTGGTCCGCAATCCCGCGATCTGTGTGCCTGCGAGCGCTGTGTCCAGACGATCAAGCGCCTCTGGCCGGGACGGCGCCCAGGCGATGACCTTCGAGAGCATGGGGTCATAGGTGGGCGACACCTCCAGCCCGGGCAGCAGCGAACTATCCACGCGCACACCCTCGCCCTGCGGTTCAGAGAGCCCGACGACGGTGCCCGCCGAGGGCAGGAAGCCAGCCTCAGCGTCTTCCGCGTACACACGCGCCTCAACCGCGTGGCCGGTCAGTACGACGTCGTCCTGGGCGAGGGTCAGCTTTTCCCCTGCCGCGATACGTACCTGCCATTCAACGAGATCCACGCCCGTGACCATTTCCGTCACCGGATGCTCCACCTGCAGGCGGGTGTTCATTTCCATGAAGAAGAACTCGTCCGGGGCCTCGTCCGAGACCAGGAACTCCACTGTGCCTGCGCCGACGTAGTCGACGCTGCGTGCCGCGTTGCACGCCGCTTCACCGATACGCGCCCGGGTCGCCTCATCGAGCAGCGCGGACGGTGCTTCCTCAATGACTTTTTGGTGCCTGCGCTGCAGGGAGCACTCCCGCTCCCCCAAGTGAATGACGTTCCCGTACGCGTCCGCCAGCACCTGAACCTCGATATGGCGCGGCGTGCGAACCAGCCGCTCCAGGAACAGCGTGTCATCGCCGAAGGCCGAAGCTGCGACGCGCCGCGCGGTTTCGAGCGTGAAAGGGAGGTCCTCGGGACGCTCCACCACATGCATACCCTTGCCGCCGCCGCCTGCCGACGGCTTGATCAACAGCGGGTAGCCAACCTGCGGCGCCGCAGCAATGAGGTCCGCGTCGGTCAGGCCTGACTCCGCGATGCCCGGAACAACAGGCACGTCGAAGCCGGTCACATGGTTCTTCGACCGGATTTTGTCGCCCATGATGTTGAGGGCGTGCACCTTGGGTCCGATGAACGCGACGCCAGCGTCGTCGAGGGCACGTGCGAATGCCTGGTTCTCGCTGAGGAACCCGTAGCCGGGATGCACGGCCTGGGCACCCGTCGCCTTGCAGGCGGCAATAATCGCTTCGATGTTCAGGTAGCTCTGCGCGGGGGCCGCGGGGCCGATGCGTACCGCGAGATCCGCTTCGGCCACATGGCGGGCGCTGGCGTCGGCATCGCTGTAGACGGCCACCGAACGGATACCCAGCGCGCGGAGGGTGCGAATGACGCGGCATGCAATCTCACCGCGATTTGCAACCAGTACGCAGTCAAAGAGGGCTGTGTTTTTCATGGGTCTCACATCCTGAAGAGGCCGAAGGAGGTCTCAGGCAGCGGTGCGTTGGCGCAGACATCCAGCGCCAGGCCGAGCACCCGGCGGGTGTCTGCTGGGTCAATGATGCCGTCGTCCCAGAGGCGGGCGGTCGAGTAATAGGGACTGCCCTGAGCCTCGTACTGCTCGCGGATCGGAGCCTTGAACGCTTCCTCGTCCTCGGCGCTCCACTCTTCGCCACGGGCCTCGAGCTGATCGCGCTTGACCGTGCTCAGCACGGAGGACGCCTGGTTTCCACCCATGACCGAGATTCGGCTGGCCGGCCACATCCACAGGAAGCGGGGCGAGTAGGCACGGCCACACATTGAATAGTTGCCCGCACCGAACGAACCGCCGACGACGACGGTCAGCTTGGGCACCCGGCACGTTGCCACCGCGGTCACCATCTTGGCTCCGTGCTTGGCTATACCGCCTGCTTCATAGTCGCGGCCAACCATGAACCCGGAAAGATTCTGCAGGAAGATCAGCGGAATTCCCCGTTGATCACACAACTCGATGAAATGGGCGCCCTTGAGAGCTGATTCGCCGAACAGGACGCCGTTGTTCGCAACGATCCCCACCTGGTGCCCGTGAAGGGAGGCGAAGCCCGTGACCAGGGTGGTGCCGTATTCCTTCTTGAACTCGTGGAAGCGACTGCCGTCAACGATCCGGGCGATGACCTCGCGGGCATCATAGGGTGCGTTCACGTCCACCGGCACGGCGCCGTAAAGGCTCTGCAGGTCCACAGCCGGGTCCTTGCTCGTCCCGGGAGTCCACGCGGTTTCGGGGAGGGGCAGCGTGGAGACGATGTCCCGAACAATTTCGAGTGCGTGCTGATCGTTCTCCGCGAGATGGTCGACGACGCCGGAGGTCTTCGCGTGGACGTCGCCGCCGCCCAGTTCCTCCGCAGTGACGATCTCGCCGATTGCGGCCTTCACCAGAGGCAGTCCGCCAAGGAAAATGGTGCCCTGGTTACGGACGATCACCGTCTCATCGCTCATCGCAGGGACGTAGGCCCCACCCGCGGTGCACGAACCCATAACAGCAGCGATCTGCGGGATTTTCCGCGCGGACATGGTGGCCTGGTTGTAGAAGATCCGGCCGAAGTGCTCGCGGTCCGGGAAAACCTCATCCTGCTTCGGAAGGAACGCTCCACCGGAGTCAACGAGGTACACGCATGGGAGATTGTTCTCCAGTGCGATCTCCTGCGCACGAAGGTGTTTCTTGACGGTCATCGGGTAATAGGTGCCGCCCTTGACCGTGGCGTCATTGGAGATCACAAGCACATGCCGGCCGTGGACAAGCCCGATGCCGGCGATGACGCCCGCCCCGGGGCTTTCGTCGTCGTACATCCCGTTCGCCGCGAGCGGAGCGATCTCAAGGAACGGGCTTCCCGGATCAAGCAACTGATCGATGCGTTCCCGCGGCAGCAGCTTGCCGCGGGCCACGTGCCGTTCACGTGATCGTTCGGGGCCGCCAAGCGCGGTTTTCGCGAGCCGCTCACGAAGTTCGGCAGCGAGCTCGCGCTGGCCGGCATCATTTAGCCGGAACGCGTCAGCTCCAGGGTCCAGGCGCGATGCCAGGGTCTCCATTGACGTCCTTTCGGTAACCCGCTCAGTTAGTAGACATTAACTCAAATTAGGTTAGTGGCTATTAACCGACATGTCCACCACAATAGGTAAAGCCCTCCGGGGTGCCAACAGAAATACGTACACAGTTATACGGAAGGCGGGCATGGACGCCGCAGCACCCATCAGGATGACCGGCCGCAGCCTGGCCAAGGCGTCCCGTCGCGCCGCACTGCTCGACGCCGCAGCACAACTGTTCGCTGAACGCGGCTACAACGGCGTTTCCATTGAGGACCTCGGGGCAGCGGCCGGCGTGAGCGGCCCTGCCGTCTACCGGCACTTCAGCGGAAAACCCGCCGTCCTCGCAGCGCTACTGACCGGAGTCAGCGAGGATCTGCTCGAGGGAAGCAACGCCGTGGTGGCCGAGTCCCCCACCCCGGAGCAGGCGCTGCGCGGCCTCATTGAATTCCAGGTGGACTTCGCCCTGCGCAATGCCAACGTCATCCGGGTGCAGGACCGGGATCTCAGTTCGCTCGCGGAAGCCGACCAGGAGGAGGTCCGCTCACTGCAGCGCAATTACGTCGAGGTGTGGGTGGACGCGCTGGCCACCCTCGACCCCGCCTCAACCCGGAGCCAGCTTCGCCGCAAAGCGCACGCCGCCTTCGGCCTGATCAACTCGACGCCGCACTCCACTCACCGCCGCAAGAGCAGCAGGGATACAGCTGAGTTGCGCCAACTCCTCGAAGACATGGCCTGGGCGGCACTGAACGTCGATGCCTGAGTGCCTAGTACGCTGATGAATAAGCAAAACAGTTCCAGTGCTGCACTTACTGTTCCGTCTACCTGAAAGCTCCCAGTGATCACGCTACGCGCCGTCGAACCCGCCGATTTGGACGAGTTCTTCTCCCACCAGCTCGACCCAAGCGCCAACCACATGGCCGCATTCAGCGCCAAGAACCCCTCGGACCGCGGCGTCTTCGACCATCACTGGCAAGACATCCTGAACGATCCAACGGTCACAGTGCGCACCATCGTCTCCGACGGCGACGTGGTGGGAAGCATCCTCGCCTACCGCGAAAACGGCATTCCCGAAATCAGCTACTGGATCGACAAGGCACGCTGGGGGCAGGGCATTACGACGGCGGCCGTTGGCCTTTTCCTCGAAGAGTTCCCGGAACGGCCGCTACGCGCCCGCGCCGTCGCGGACAACACGAACTCCATCCGCATCCTGGAACGGTACGGCTTCACCACCATCGGGGAAGCGCAGGGTTTCGCTAACGCCCGCGGCGCCGTCGTCCGGGAACTGGTGCTGGAACTGCGCTAGAACCGGCACCAACCCGGGAAATTTTGTGCAGCTCTGGTGAGTTCGACGGCGTGAAAACCACCATAGCTGCACAAAACTTCCGAGGTAAATGGTCCAACTAGACCATAGTAAGGACCATGCCCGGATCGGACAGGATGGTCCCTAAGTCCGCGAGGAACCGCGAACCCTGTTCCCCGTCAACCAGCCTGTGGTCGAAGGACAGGCTGAGCGTCATGACCTGCCGCAGCGCGATCTCGTCCCGATGTTCCCACGGCATCTTCCGCACTGAACCCATGGCGAGGATCGCGGCCTCCCCCGGGTTGAGAATCGGCGTACCGGCGTCGATCCCGAAGACCCCGACATTGGTGATCGAGATTGTGCCGCCCGAGAGATCAGCGGGGCTGGTCTTGCCCGCACGGGCAGTGTCCGTCAGGTTCTTCAACGCGTCCGCAAGCCCGCGCAGACCCAGCGCCTGGGCGTCCTTGATATTCGGAACCATCAGCCCACGCGGAGTTGCCGCCGCGATGCCAAGGTTCACATAGTGGTGCTGGACAATCTCCTGGGCCGCTTCGTCCCAGCGGGAGTTGAGAGTCGGGTTGCGGTCCAGCGCAATGCACAGGGCTTTGGCGACCAGCGTGAGCACATTGATGCGGACGTCCGCGAACGCACGGCTCGACTTCAGCCTGGCCAGGAGCTCCATGGACTCCGTGACGTCCACCGTGAGGAACTCGGTGACATGCGGCGCGGTGAACGCGCTCGTTACCATTGCGGCCGCAGTATGCTTCCGCACGCCCTTGATCGGGATGCGGGTTTCCCGCTGGGTAGACAACGCTGAAGCATTCGAAGCCTCGGGCGCTGATTCTCCCGCGGGCTCATTCTTGCCGCCCTGTGCAGCCATCACATCGTCCCGGGTGATCAGGCCCTGCGGACCGGACCCCTGGAGTATGCCGAGGTCAACACCCAGATCCCGCGCGAGCTTGCGCACAGGAGGTGTTGACCGCGGCCGCTCAGCTGAGGCTCCGCCTGCGTTGGCGGGCGCCTCCGGCTCGGATTCAGTATGTGAAAAGGAGTCCTGTACAGCCGCAGGCTCCGCCGTCTCATCGACGGTTGGAGCATCGGCGGGCTTGGCGGGTAGCGTCGGCGCGGCACCGCGGCGCGCCCGCCGTGTGGGGCGTCCGGACTTTTCGACCGCGGCGCCATATCCCACGAGATTCGGTTCGCGCTTGGCCGGTGCGGCGTCGTCGTCGGGCGCTGCCGTTTCCGCCTCGCCGCCCGGAATGTCGAAGGAGACGATAGGTGCACCGACCTCCACCACGGTGCCCGGCTGCTCATGCAGCTTGGCCACCACGCCTGCGTAGGGGGAAGGGAGCTCGACGACGGCCTTCGCCGTCTCAACGTCCGCGATGACCTGATTGAGCTCCACGGTGTCACCGACAGCCACATGCCAGCTGACGATCTCCGATTCGGTGAGGCCTTCACCCAGGTCCGGTAGTCGGAATTCCTTGATCAACGGGGCCACTATCCTTCCAGTCCGCTTTGTGAGCTGAGGGAGTTGGGCCGGTCAAGAACACGGTCCACTCCGTCCAGTATCCGGTCGAGATCGGGAAGATGGTGGAACTCGAGCTTGGAATAGGGGTAGGGGATGTCGAATCCGGTGACGCGCACCGGTGCGTGCTCCAGGTGGTAGAAGCACCGCTCGGTAATGCTGGCCGCGATTTCCGCGCCAAGTCCGCCCGATTGCGCTGCCTCGTGCGTGATCACCAGCCGGCCGGTCTTGCGGACCGACTTCTCTACGGTGGCGAAGTCGATCGGCGCGAGCGAGCGGAGGTCGATGACCTCGACCGACACGCCGTCGTCGGACGCTGCAGTCGCGGCGTCCCGTGCGGTCGGCACCAGCGGCCCGTACGTGACGAGGGTGACGTCGCTGCCTTCGACCACCACGCGCGCATCGTTCATGCTCGACGCCGTGATGTCCACGCTCTCATCCACCTCGCCCTTGACGTGGTAGCGGCGCTTCGGCTCGAAGTACAAGACGGGATCGTCACTGGCGATCGCCTGCTGGATCATCACATAGGCATCCTGAGGGTTGGAGACGCTGATGACGCGCAGTCCCGATGTATGCGTGAAGTACGCTTCCGGCGACTCGGAGTGGTGCTCCGGGGAACCGATGCCGCCGCCAAACGGCACGCGGATGGTCAACGGCATCTTCACCGCACCCTGGGTGCGGTAATGCAGCTTGGCCACCTGGCAGACAATCTGGTCGAACGCCGGGTAGATGAACCCGTCGAACTGGATTTCGATGACAGGGCGGTATCCCCGGTAGGCCATACCCACGGCCGTGCCCAAAATGCCGGACTCAGCGAGCGGGGAATCCATTACGCGGTGCTGACCGAAGTCCTTCTGCAATCCGTCGGTGATCCGGAAGACACCGCCCAGCTTGCCGATGTCCTCGCCCATGAGGACAACCTTCGGGTCATTCTCCATTGCCTTGCGCAGGCCTGCGTTGATGGCGCGGCCGAAAGTCATGGTGGACATCAGCGGCTTCCTTCCGTGAGTTCCGTCGAATCAGAGTTCGAGGATTCGAACGAGGCGAGGTACCGCTCGTACTGGTCCTGCTGGCGCGCCAGCCACGAGTTGGGTTCGCTGTAGACGTGCTTGAACACGTCGAGCGCTTCCGGCTCCGCCATGGAGATGCAGCCCTCGCGCAGGCGGGCTGCGACGTCGTCGGCCTTGGTTTTCACGGCATCTGTTACCTCAGCCGGCAACAGACCCTGCGAATCAAGCAGGCCGGCCAGGCGGGCGATCGGATCCTTGGCAGCCCAGTCCTCGAGCTCATTGGCGTCGCGGTAGCGCGTAGGGTCATCCGCCGTGGTGTGCGGACCCATGCGGTAGGTAACCGCTTCAATGAAGGTCGGTCCACCGCCGGTGCGCGCGCGGTCCAGTGCCTCGCGGGTCACCGCGAGGCAGGCAAGCACGTCGTTGCCGTCAACACGGACCGAGGGAATGCCGAAGCCGGGTGCACGGTGCGCAATCGGGACGTGCGCCTGCAGGCCAACCGGCTCCGAAATGGCCCAGTGGTTATTCTGGCAGAAGAAGATCACCGGAGCCTGGTAGCTTGCGGCGAACACCATTGCCTCGTTGACGTCACCCTGGCTGGTGGCGCCGTCACCGAAGTACGTCACGGCAACGGCATCCGCGCCGTCGTTCAGGATGCCCATGGCGTAACCGGTGGCGTGGAGGGTCTGCGCTCCGATGATGACCTGCGGTGTGGCCATGTTGATGCCGTAGGGGTCCCAGCCGGACGAGGCGTTTCCGCGCCAGACGCGCAGGATGTCGGTGAGATCCACGCCCCGGCAGTACGCGACACCGTTCTCGCGGTAGCTCGAAAAGACGAAGTCATCCTCGCGCAGGGCACGGCCGGACCCGATCTGCGCGGCCTCCTGGCCAAGCAACGGCGGCCACAGTGCCAGCTCTCCCTGGCGCTGAAGTGCTGTGGCCTCGGCATCGATCCGACGGATGACCACCATGTCTTCATACAGCGCCTGCAGTGCAGGGCCGTCCACACCGGTTACCCAGCGGTCATAGGCCGCGTTTTCCCGACGTTCGCCGTTGGGCCCGATGAGCTGCACCAGCTCGTCGGGATCCGCATCCACTCTGTTGTTCAGAGGCACGATTCACACATCCTTCTCAATAGCGTCTCAGGCGGTCTTGCACGCACCTGCGAGCCGTGTCCAGGCCAGCACAGCGGGGCGGGGGCGCCATTGCCCGTTGTTACTGTGACCATACTCACGCAAGCCACGCGGCACAACCGAATCCGATTTCACTGAGCATTGTGCTCTATTTGGTGCGTCCCGCCCGTGCTACCGTTGCGCACTATGCAGCCCCTGGACAGTACCGACGCCCGACTCCTCCTTGCCCTCGCCCGAGACTCCCGGCGGACGGTGGTTGCGCTCGCCCAGAAGCTGGGGCTCTCCCGCAACACCGTGCAGGCGCGCATGGCCCGCCTGGAGAAGAATTCAGTGTTCCTCTCCTTTGAACGCCGCATCAATCCGGCCTCACTCGGCTACCCGCTGACTGCCTTCATCCAGGTCCACGTGGACCAGCGAAAACTCGCGGCCATCACCGAAAAGCTCGATGACATCCCCGAAGTCCTGGAAGCCCACGGCCTCACCGGCCAGGCGGACATCCTGGTGCGGGTGGTCTCGGTGGATGCGGAGGACCTCTTCCGGATCAACGGGAAAATCCTCGCGTGTGACGGAGTTGAACGCTGCGACACCTCACTGGCGATGCATGAACTCATCCCTTACCGCATGGAACCGCTGCTGGAAAGGGGTTCCGAAGAGTAGTTTGCCTGCCCGAGCCATCCGGAAGCGGTGCTGGGCCGAATTGATGGCAAAGCTCCTTTGCGGAGCTCCTCCGGCACATAGGGACCGGGGGATTACCAGAAAGGCACCACATCATGCGCACCTCACCGAACCGTCTCGTGGCAACCGTCTTCGGCGCCGTCTACCTGCTGGTCGGCGTCCTCGGATTCTTCGTCACCGCCGGTGTTGGGTTCTTCGCAACCGAGGGCAATACGCTCATCGTTTTCGAAGTCAACCCGCTCCACAATGTCATCCACCTTGCCATCGGCGCCGCACTGCTCCTCGCAGGCCTGAATTCCGTCAGCGCCGCGAAGGGCGTCAACACCGCTGTCGGCGCCGTCTACCTGCTGGTGGGCATCCTCGGCCTCTTCCTGGTGGGCAGCTCGCTGAACATCATCGCCCTGAACGGTGCCGACAACGTACTGCACCTTGCCAGCGCAGTGATCCTGCTGGGCGTCGGGCTTTCCCAGGACAAGGCTGCACGCACCTCCGGCACCCGCGCCCACAGCGCGTAACCGGCAGTTGCGGAAATGATCAGTGTCGCGGTCGTGGAGCAGCAGGTCTCGGCTCCACGACCCGGCGCCGGTTCCACGGCGGAAGGACCGCTGCTGGGCGAGTTCCTCCGTCTCTTTGCAGCCTTCGCCGCACTCGGCGCCGGACTCAGCTTCTTTGCACTCGCCGCCAATGCGCTGCTCGAACCAGGCGTAACTCCCACCGCCACCCTTGCCGGAACGGCCGCAGGCGGATGGGCGCTGCTGCACACGTTCCTGGGCCTCGCCGCCCTGCGGGGGGAAGACCCGGCCAGTCGCGTGCTCGCCGCGGTGTTGCTTACGGTCAGGCGCGCGCTGCCGGTAGTTGCCGCCGTCGTTCTCGGCGCGCTCACCTGGGGAGCACTCCTAGCACCGGCGGACCTCCGCCGGTTCGACCTGACGCTCGCCTGTGCCCTCGCCCTCCTGCTGCTTCAGCTCTGCTGCCGGGGCGCATTGCGCCGAACCGCCGGGCGGGGCATTCAATCCTCCCCCGGCAAGCTTCTAGGCGTCCTATTCTGCGCAGCGCTCGTTGTCGCCGCCATTACGACGCCGGGACTCGCCGCTTCCACCGCCGGAGACTTCGCGGTGCCGCACGGCGAGCACGGTACGGCCCCGGGGACGCCTCCGGTTCCCGCGGAACATCCCGGCCACTGACGTCCAGAGACGAGAGCAGGGCCGGAACCTTTCGGGTTTCGGCCCTGCTTCTTTTGCCGCTAGTGATCGACCGCCTTCTCGGCGCCGACACCGGTCAGCGAACGCACCTCCATCTCCGCCTGCTTCTGCGCATCCTCCGTTCGCTTGGCCAGCACTGTGCCCAGCCAACCGAGGAAGAACGCCAGCGGAATCGAGACGATGCCCGGGTTGCTCAACGGGAACCAAGCGAAATCCGCGGTCTGGATCATCGACTTCTCGCCGCCGGACACGACCGGGGAGAATGCGATCAGCACAATTGCAGTACCCAGCCCGCCATACATGCTCCACAGAGCGCCCTGGGTGTTGAACTTCTTCCAGAACAGCGAGTAGATGATCGTGGGCAGGTTCGCACTGGCGGCGACAGCGAACGCGAGGGCCACCAGGAAAGCCACGTTCTGGCCCTGCGCGCCGATTCCACCGACAATCGACAGGATTCCGATGACGACGACGGTGCGGCGCGCCACCTTCACCTCACCGTCCGGATCCACCTGACCTCGCCGCACCACGTTTGCGTAGATGTCGTGGGCGAAGGAGGCAGCAGCTGTGATGGTCAGACCGGCCACAACGGCGAGGATAGTCGCAAACGCAACCGCCGAGATGATGCCGAGGAGCAGTGGTCCGCCCAGTTCGAAGGCGAGCAGCGGAGCCGCAGAGTTCACGCCTCCTGGAGCTCCGTTGATGCGGTCGGCGCCGATCAGGGCTCCGGCGCCGTAGCCGAGCACCAGTGTGAACAGGTAGAACGCACCGATCAGCCAGATGGCCCAGACAACTGAGCGGCGGGCTTCCTTGGCCGTGGGCACGGTATAGAAGCGCATCAGAACGTGAGGCAGGGCTGCAGTTCCAAGGACCAGGGCCAGCGCCAGGGACACGAAGTCGAGGCGCGAGGTTCCGGTTGCGCCGTATTGGAGTCCCGGTCCGGTGATGTCCGGATTACCCGCGGTTTCGATGGCCGCGCCCAGCAGGGTCGAGAGGTTGAATCCATGAATCGCGAGCACCCAGATGGTCATCACGAATGCACCTGCGATCAGCAGGCAGGCCTTGATGATCTGGACCCAGGTGGTGCCCTTCATGCCGCCGATCAGCACGTAGAGGATCATCAACGCACCGACGACGGTGATCACCAGCGACTGTCCCACGCGGTCGTCGATGCCGAGAAGCAGTGACACCAGTCCGCCGGCTCCGGCCATCTGCGCCAGGAGGTAGAAGAAGCAGACAGCGAGCGTGGTGATTGCGGCGGCGATGCGGACCGGGCGCTGCTTCAACCTGAAGGAGAGCACATCCGCCATGGTGAACTTGCCTGTGTTCCGAAGGAGCTCAGCGACCAGGAGGAGTGCCACCAGCCACGCAACGAGGAACCCGATGGAGTACAGGAAGCCGTCATAGCCGTTGATGGCGATGGCCCCCACAATGCCAAGGAACGACGCCGCGGAGAGGTAGTCCCCCGCGATGGCGGTGCCGTTCTGTGGGCCGGTGAAGGATCGGCCGGCGGCGTAGTAGTCTGCAGCCGTCTTGTTGTTGCGGCTCGCTCGCAGCACGATCACGAGGGTGATTGCAACAAACAATCCGAAGATGGTGATGTTCAGCCAGGGCTCGCCGACCGTCGTGGTTTCGACGGTCTGCAGCGGCAGGTACTGCCTCACTTGGAACCTCCCTCGTGGAAGACCTCGGGAGCCTGCTCCTCGAGATCGTTACGCAGTTCCTCTGCGATGGGGTCGAGGCGCTTGTTGGCGTAGCTGACGTACCACATGGTGATCCCGAAAGTGCTGACGAATTGCGCCAGCCCAAGGATCAGGCCGATGTTGACGTGGCCGAAGACCGGCGTGGACATGAACTCATGCGCATAGTCGGCGAGCAGCACGTACAGGAAGTACCAGAGCAGGAAAGCCGCTGCCATGGGGAAGACGAAGCTTCGGTGGCGCTTCCTTAACTCCTTGAACGCGGGCCGCTGCTGGACCTCGGTGAAATCCACGGCAGCCGCTTGCGCGGCGCCGGGGGTGGACGGGTCGTGACCCATGAGTTTTCTCCTCCATCAGATGTCTCCTGCACCGGTTCCGCACCACGATGAACGGCATTAGGCGTAGAAGTGTGACTCCCATCACTGTCAGGCAGATGGGCGGGCTAATCCAAGGCCCTGCGCGGCGTGTATCGCCCAGCGGAGCAGTACCTGCGGTGAACGGCTTCCTGCTGCGACGAACGGTTCACGGGTTCCGGGCCCGGCGGGGCTACCCTTGAGCCATGCTGAGCCCCGCCGTCGACGTCGCGCTGGTGGTCGCCGTCGTCGTGATCACCCTGGCCGTGGTCGCTGTTCTGGGATTCAAGTTCTCCCGCTCTTACCGTGATCTCGGCTCCGATGCTGACCGTGCCACCTACGCAACCCTGCATACGGTTGCCCTGGCCTCGGAGCACCTGCGTGCCGGTCTGACCCCCACCGGCGCCGCCAAGGCAAGCCGGCACCTGCGCGGGCTGTTGCGCTCCGAAGCGCTGCTGATTACCGACACCAATGGAATCCTCGCCTGGGATGGCGCCGGCTCGGCGCCCGAGGACGTTCTGGTCCTTGCCCGGGAGGTGCTGGCAAGCGGGCGCACCCAGATTTTCCGCCAGGCCCGGTTGCGCGACATCACAGCGGGAGCGGGCGGCGGCACGGAACTCAACGACGCCGTCATCGCACCCATTCGGGTGAGCGGCAGGATCGTGGGAACCGTGGGTGTTTTCGGCGCAGCCGTCAATGCAGGGCTTATTCGGGCAACCAACGAGGTTGGCGCCTGGGTGGCCACGCAGGTTGAACTCGCGGAACTGGATTCCTCCCGGACCCAGCTTATGGAAGCCGAAGTCCGTGCACTGCGCGCCCAGATCAGCCCGCACTTCATCTACAACTCACTGAACGCCATCGCCTCGTTCATCAATACTGACCCGGAGCGTGCGCGGGAGCTCGTTGTCGAGTTCGCCGACTTCACGCGTTATTCCTTCCGCCGCCACGGCGACTTCACAACCGTCGCGGAAGAACTGAAATCCATCGACCGCTACCTGCTCCTTGAGCGCGCACGGTTCGGCGACAGGCTGAAGGTGAGCCTGCAGATCGGACCCGAGGTGCTCAGCACCGTGATCCCCTTCCTCAGCCTGCAGCCGCTGGTGGAGAACGCCGTGCGCCACGGGCTTGATTCCCGGGACGGCACCGGCAACATTACGAT
Organism: Arthrobacter pigmenti; assembly: GCF_011927905.1. Lineage (NCBI taxonomy): Bacteria > Bacillati > Actinomycetota > Actinomycetes > Micrococcales > Micrococcaceae > Arthrobacter > Arthrobacter pigmenti. The sequence continues at coordinate 1,059,867 of NZ_JAATJL010000001.1, read as the reverse complement.
CACCGCGCACGACGCCGGCGCCTACGCCGAAGTGACCATTGAGGACGACGGCGTGGGGATGGATCCCGAACGCCTGCGGGCCGTGCTCGCAGGTCACCTGGATGGGGTTCATGTAGGCCTGCGGAACGTGGATTCACGCCTGCGCCAGGTCTACGGTGATTCCCACGGACTGGTCATCGACACCGCGCCCGGCGCTGGAACCCTCATCACGCTCCGGATCCCGAAATCCCAACCCGCCCACCAAACCTGACCGATCCCGGACCGACACCTCCAGGAGCGTAATCTGGGACCATGGTCAACGTTGTCATCGTCGATGATGAGCTTCCGGCACTCGCCGAGTTGGGATTTTTGCTCTCGAAGGATGCCCGCATCACAGCAATTCACCGGGCCTCAAGCGGCGCCGAAGCGCTGCGGATCCTCCAGGGCAACCCGATTGACGCCCTGTTCCTGGACATTCACATGCCCTCGCTCTCCGGGCTGGACATCGCACGGGTCATCTCGCGCTTCAGCCGGCCACCCGCCGTCGTTTTCGTCACGGCCGATGAAGACCGTGCGCTCGAGGCCTTCGAGCTTCGCGCGGTCGACTATCTCCTGAAGCCCATTCGCGCGGAGCGGCTTACGGAGTCTGTGCGGCGCATCTGCGAACTCATGGAGGATGGAGCGAGCCCGCCGGAGGTCATTACGGTTGATCAGGGCGGGGTCAGCAAGATGATCCGCCGCGACGAGATCCGCTATGTGCAGGCACAGGGCGACTATGCACGGCTACACACAGCGGAGGCCAGCTACCTGATCCGGATCCCGTTGAACGATCTTGAGCGGCAGTGGGCGGAGGCTGGTTTCCTCCGAACGCACCGCTCGTACCTGGTGGCGATGGATCAGGTCAAACAGGTGCGCCTGGGAACAGGCCGGGCGAGCGTTCTGGTGGGCGACGCCGAACTTCCCGTCAGCAGGAGACACTTGGCCGAGGTCCGGGGGAAGCTTGAAGAAACCCGCCTGAGGCCAGGGCAGTAAGCCTGATGGCAGATCCTGTGCCAAAAGAGGCCCGAGTGCGGGTCACCGCACCCACCACCAGTTCCGACTCCATCACCAGTTATCCCGTAGCCCGCGAGTTGGCTGAGCACTCGGACGTCGGCGAACTTTTTGTGCGCTCGCTGATCCGCTCGCAACTGCGCCTGGCAGTGGTGGTCGCGTCCGGCTTCCTGATCATCCTGGTCGGCATCCCGGTGCTGATCACGGTGTTTCCCATCATCAACACCTGGACAATTGCAACCGTGCCCGTGCCGTGGCTGCTGCTCGGCCTCGGCATCTATCCCCTGGTGATCAGCTGCGGCGCACTCTACGTCCGCAGTGCGGGGCGGATTGAACAGCGCTTCCGGGATTTGGTGGACGATCGATGACCTTCCCGGAACTGAATCCGGTGGTGGGATACGTCTCGCTAGTCCTCGTTGCCTTCTCCACGGTGCTGATCGGCATCTACGGACTGCGGATCTCCCGCACAACCGGCGATTTCTACGTTGCGTCGCGCACGGTACGGCCGTGGTGGAATGCCTCAGCGATCGGCGGTGAATACCTCTCCGCAGCCAGCTTCCTCGGGGTAGCCGGGCTCATCCTGCTCTCGGGCGTCGATGCGCTCTGGTTCCCGATCGGATATACCGCTGGATACCTGATGCTGCTCTTGTTCGTGGCCGCTCCCCTGCGGCGCTCCGGCGCGTACACCATCCCCGACTTCGCCCAGGCCCGCCTGGACTCGCGCAACGTCCGCAGGGTCACCAGCCTGCTCGTGATCGCGGTCGGCTGGCTCTACATCGTGCCCCAGCTCCACGGCGCGGCACTCACGGTGCGCATCACCACCGGCCTGCCGTCCTGGGTGGGCTCCGTCGCCGTCGTCGTTGTGGTCTGTCTGAGCGTTGTGACCGGCGGGATGCGCTCGATCACCTTCGTTCAGGCGTTTCAGTACTGGCTGAAACTGACTGCAATTGCGGTGCCTATTGTCTTCATCCTGATCCAGCTCGCCGGCAGCGGCGAGGCGTTGACCGACGACGGCGCCGTGTTCGATTCCGCGCTCAACGCCACTGCAGGTGCATCCCTCTATCAGAACATTTCCCTGGTGATCGCCCTGCTCTTCGGAACACTCGGGCTGCCGCACGTACTGGTGCGGTTCTACACCAACCCGGATGGACCCTCAGCCCGCCGCACCACGCTGATTGTGCTGGGTCTGCTATCGGTCTTCTACCTTTTCCCCACGCTCTACGGCGTGCTTGGCAGGATCCATACACCGGACCTCGCGGTCCGCGGCGCTGCGGACGCCACAGTCCTGCTGCTGCCAAGCCGGATTTTCGACGGCGCGGCCGGAGACCTCCTCTCCGCTCTCGTAACTGCGGGGGCGTTCGCCGCGTTCCTGTCGACGTCGAGCGGTCTCGTGGTTTCGCTGGCCGGCGTCGTGAGTCAGGACTTCTTCCGCGGCAGTGTGTCCGGCTTCAGGTGGGCGGCAATCATCTCTGCACTCATCCCGCTGGGCTTCGCCCTGCTGACGGACACCCTCGCGCTGGCCGGCAGCGTGAGCATGGTCTTCGCCTTCACAGCATCGACCATCTGCCCTCTTTTGCTCCTTGGCATCTGGTGGCGCGGGTTGACCGACGTCGGAGCGATTGCGGGCATGCTTTCGGGAGCCGTACTGTGCGGCGGGTCGATACTCGCCGCCGCAGGGATGGGATCCGACCGGGCACCGCAGTGGCTCGAGCAGCCGGCCCTCTGGACGGTCCCGTCGGCATTCGCTGTAACCATCGCGGTTTCGTTGCTCACAGCGCGCCGCAAACCCGCCAATGCCTCTCGGGTTCTGGCCCGGCTCCACACCCCCGAGGCCTTGTGAGACGCCCGCTGGTTGTAGTCAGTCGATTGCGGCCATCAGTTGGACCACGCGGTCAAGGAACGCATCAACCTGCGTCTCCTCGTAGCCTTCCTCTCCAACGGCCTCCCGAAATACCGCCCTGCGGACCACGTCAACGCTGAGCGGCATATCGTTTTCGAAGTAGCCGAGCAGTTCGTTGCAGAGCGCATCAACGTCGTCGATGTTGTAGCTGGGCGAGTTCCTGCGCGAAGGACGCCGGAACCGCTCCCCCGGCGGCCGGTGCAGCCTGCTGCGCAGTACAGCGGAAATGCGGCCTATCTGCATCAACCAGGCTTCTTCGCCGTTTGAGTCGATCAGGGCGTCGCGTTCCCGCTGCGCGAAGACATCTTCCAGCCGGTCCAGCGCCGCGTCAACGGCCTGGGGTTCGTAACCTCCCCGCGCGGGATCAAAGGCCATGGTGCGCACGTCCGAACTCGTGATTGGATCGCCGTCGGCGCCGTCGGAGTTGTAGTATGTGCGCGCTTCGGTCAGGAAGCGATCAACCTGCCGGGGGCTATAACCGAAGTCGCGCCGTCCGACGCGGGCGAACGGCGAGCTGCCGTTGCGTGCTCCATCCATGGTTGGGTGTTTCTCTCTTTTCCGTCGCGATGCATGTGTGCCCAGCGCAATCAGCGCGTCAACAGGTGCACATCGGCTTTATCTAAAGGGGTCCCGGTACCAATGTAACGGACAGCAGGAAGGCAACCGGCGAAGCGAAGACGATCGAATCCAACCTGTCCATCACGCCACCGTGCCCCGGGAGGATACTGCTCATGTCCTTCACACCGAGTTCCCGCTTGATCATCGACTCCGCGAGGTCGCCTGCCGTGGCAGCTGCCACAACACCTACCGCGAGCAGGATGCCGACCCACCACGGCCGCTCCAACAGGAAAACCACCGCCAGCACACCGATGAGCATGGCACCGCCCACCGATCCCGCGAAACCTTCCCATGATTTCTTGGGACTGATCCGCGGAGCCATCGGATGCTTACCGAAGAAGGCACCAATCAGATAGCCAAAGGTGTCATTTGCCACCACCAGCAGGAGCAAGGTTGCGACTTTCAGCGAGCCGGAGGGCTCATGGAGCAGCAGCATCGCAAAACTCAGCAGGAACGGTATCCACAACAGCACAAAGGTTCCGGCCATGGCGCTGCGCGCGACGTCGGGTGCCGGATCCAGGCAACGCCACAGCACCAACGCTGTAACGGACACAACGACGGCGTAGGACAGCGCCTCAGGCCCACCAAGGTAGGCGGCGAACGGCATGGCGACAGCGGCCGCCACTGCAGGGACCAGCGGTACGCTTATGTGCCGGACCTCAAGCGCGCGCGCTACTTCCCACACTCCGACCACGCCGAACATGGTTGCCAGCGCGACAAAGGCAATCGGCAGGAACAACATTCCCACCAGCACTGAGATCAGGAGCGCAAGGCCCACTCCGATAGCGGCAGGAAGATTTCGACCGGCGCGCGAGGCTTGCTGCGCTTCCGCCGAGGATGATCGACGGCGGAACAGGCTCCGACGCTCGGTTTCAGCCTTTCGGAGGGCACGTCTGCCGGGCAGGACGCCGGTGGGCGCCGGACCGGCGTGCACCTGTTGTCCAGCGTCAGGCTCAGGTGCACGGCCAGCCTCGGTTGAAGGCTGGGGATCGCTCATCAGACCTCGAGCAACTCGGTTTCCTTGCGCTTGAGCATGTCGTCGATGTTCTCCGTGTGGGACTTCGTCCGGGCGTCGAGATCCTTTTCCGCCCTCGCCCCGTCATCCTCACCGGCGTCGCCGTCCTTGACGGCTTTGTCGATGCCGTCCTTGGCCTTGCGGCGGATGTTGCGGATCTGGATCTTTGCGTCCTCAGCCTTGCCACGCACAAGCTTGACGTATTCCTTGCGCCGTTCCTCGGTCAGCTCCGGAAGGACAACACGGATGATGTTGCCGTCATTCGACGGGTTGGCTCCCAGATCAGAATCCCGCAGCGCCTTCTCGATCTCCGACAGGGCCGAACGGTCGAACGGCGTGATCAGCAGTGTGCGGGCTTCGGGGTTCTGGAACGAAGCGAGCTGCTGCAACGGAGTGGGCGAACCGTAGTAGTTAACGATGACCTTGGCGAACAGTGACGGGTTGGCCCGGCCTGTGCGCACCGTTGCGAAGTCCTCCTTCGCCGCTTCGACCGCGCGGTCCATCCTGTCTGTGGCGTCTGACAAAGTCTCTTCGATCACGATTTCTCCTTTGTTCGAAATCCGCTGCTGTTGAAGCGTCCGATTCAGTTGATAATCCTAGTTCACGCCGGGCGCGCCTACCTGTTCGCGTCACGTGTGGCCGCCGGGCTCAGGCCGTGACTGTTGTTCCAATCCGCTCGCCCATGATCGCACTCGTCACGTTGCCTTCGCCTTCCATGCCGAAGACCACCATTGATAGGTTGTTGTCCTTGCACATGGTCATCGCCGTCTGGTCCATTACCCGGATGTCCTGGCGGAGGGCGTCGTCGTACGAAAGGGAGTCGAGCTTGCGGGCGGTCGGGTCCTTGCGGGGATCCGCCGTGTAGACACCATCCACTCCGCTCTTCGCCATGAGTACGACGTCGGCACGCACCTCAAGCGCGCGCTGGGCGGCCACGGTGTCGGTCGAGAAATAGGGTAGTCCGGCACCGGCACCGAAGATTACTACGCGGTCCTTCTCGAGGTGTCGAATGGCGCGGCGAGGAATGTACGCTTCGGCCACCTGGCCCATGGTGATGGCGCTCTGTACACGCGTTTCAACGCCCGCCTGCTCCAGGAAATCCTGTAGGGCCAGGCAGTTCATCACCGTGCCGAGCATACCCATGTAGTCCGCGCGGGACCGGTCCATGCCGCTCTGGGACAGCTCCGCCCCGCGGAAGAAGTTTCCGCCGCCCACCACAATAGCCACCTCGACCTGTCCGATGGTTGCGGCGATCTGCTTGGCGATGCCCCGCACCATTTCCGGATCCACGCCGAGCTTTCCCCCGCCGAAGACTTCACCCGACAATTTCAGCAGAACGCGCCGCTTCGAAGATTCGCCCTGGGTGGTCGTCTCGTACTCTTCCATGATGCCTCCTGAAGGCTGTGCTGCCTGCGTGTCTGTGTGGGTGTCAGCGTTGGAACTGGGTGGGTAGTGCGAGTGGAGCGGTTTTCCTGCGGACATGATGGAGGGGCGGCCACCGTGGCGACCGCCCCTCCATCATCTCAAACAATGTGCAGCCCGCGAGGGTTACGCACCCACCCGGAATCGAGCGAATTCCTTGGGCTCGGCTCCTGCGTCCTTGAGCACCTGTGCAACGGACTTCTTGGCGTCCTTGGCGAAGGCCTGGTCCACCAGGACTCCCTCCTTGAAGAAGCCGGTGAGGCGACCCTCGACGATCTTCGGCAGTGCAGCTTCAGGCTTGCCTTCGGCGCGTGCGGTCTCATCGGCGATGCGGCGCTCGGTTTCCACGAGTTCGGCAGGGACATCCTCACGGGTGAGGTAGGTCGGCGAGTACGCAGCGATGTGGACGGCGACGTCGTGAGCAGCCTCGGCCGCGCCGTTCCCGCTTCCCTCAACGGCGAAGAGAACGCCGACCTGGGCCGGGAGATCCTTGGACGTCTTGTGCAGGTAGGCATCTACGATGGCACCCTCGACGCGTGCAACGCGGCGGATGTCAACCTTCTCACCAAGCAGGGCACCGGCTTCGATGACGTGCTCCGAAACAGGCTTGCCGTCAACGGTGTGGGCGAGCACGCCTTCAACGTCGGAAGCACCGGAATCGATAGCGGCCGCGAGCACCTTGTTGGCGAACTCAATGAACGGGCCTGCCTTGGCCACGAAGTCCGTCTCGCAGTTGACCTCGACCATGACGCCGACGTTTCCGTCGACCTTCGCGGCAACGAGTCCCTCGGCGGTGGAGCGTCCCTCACGCTTGGTGGCGCCCTTGAGCCCCTTGATGCGGATGAGCTCCATAGCCTTCTCGGCATCGCCGTTGGCCTCGTCCAGAGCCTTCTTCACGTCCATCATTCCGGCGCCGGTCCGCTCGCGGAGGGCCTTGATGTCAGCGGCAGTGTAGTTTGCCATTTGAAACTCCTCAGATGTGGTTTTCTCGTCAAGATTGTTCGCATCATGTGCCGGGCACCTGCCCGGTACAAGCGAAAGGGTGCGGGTTCGCGTCCCGCACCCCGTCAAGCAAGAATTACTTGCTCTCGCTCTTCTCAGCTTCCGCAGCCCCTTCAGCCGCCGGCGCTTCCTCAGCAGCCGGAGCTTCTTCAGTTGCGGGTGCTTCGGTGGCCTGGGCCTCGGCTGCAGGTGCCTCGGCTGCAGGTGCTTCTTCAGCGGTGCTGCCCTCGAGCAGTTCGCGCTCCCACTCAGCAAGGGGCTCTTCGACGGCTGCTGCATCATTGCCTGACGCACGGTTGTTGCGGGCGATGAGGCCCTCGGCAACGGCGTCGGCTACAACGCGGGTCAGGAGGTTGACGGCGCGGATGGCGTCATCATTACCCGGGATCGGGAAATCGACCTCGTCCGGATCGCAGTTGGTGTCCAGGATGGCCACAACCGGGATGTTGAGCTTCTTGGCTTCGTCGATGGCGAGGTGTTCCTTCTTGGTGTCCACAACCCAGATGATGGAGGGAGCCTTGGTGAGGTTGCGGATGCCGCCGAGGTTGTTCTCAAGCTTGGTCAGCTCGCGCTGAAGCAGCAGGAGTTCCTTCTTGGTGTGCCCGGAACCGGCTACGTCCTCGAAGTTGATCTCTTCGAGTTCCTTCATGCGCTGGATACGCTTGGAGACAGTCTGGAAGTTAGTGAGCATACCGCCCAGCCAGCGCTGATTGACGTAGGGCTGCCCAACGCGCATTGCCTGTTCGGCAATGGCTTCCTGTGCCTGCTTCTTGGTTCCGACGAAAAGCACAGTTCCACCGTGTGCAACGGTGGCCTTGATGAATTCGTAGGCGCGGTCGATGTAGGACAGCGACTGCTGCAGGTCAATGATGTAGATTCCGTTGCGCTCGGTGAAGATAAAGCGCTTCATCTTCGGGTTCCAGCGACGGGTCTGGTGACCGAAGTGGACGCCGCTGTCAAGCAGCTGGCGCATGGTAACGACTGGCATGCCGTTCCTTTCTTTGGGCAGCATAGGCATTGCTCTAGGACTGCCGGTTTGACGGTTGATATCCCGCTCAAGGTGCGGGGGTTCCTGGTGCCCGTCAGTCAGGAAAGACCACTCTTCCAACCGGATTGCTCCGGACCGCTGGAAGGATGCTCGCCCGCGTCCATTCCGAACTGCTTTACAGGAGGCTCGGGATGTGCACATGCGAATCGGGGCACGCGTAGTCAGCTTTGCGAATCATGGCACGCCAAAACGCGGAAAACTGCTTCGTCAAGTGTACTACAGCCCTCGGGCAACTATGCCCGGCCGATCTAGCAGTCCTCCTGCACAGGCAGCGGCGTTCGGCTGAATTTGTCCACATACGTAAGCGACGATGAGCCGCTCCGCACCGCAGGAGTCAGACTGAAGGGGTGAGAAACCAGAAGAAGACAACCCGCCACCGCGGAGGCGCGCTCTTTGTCGCTGTCCTGCTCAGCGTTGTCGCTCCGGTACTGCCGGGCCGGGCAGCCCCGAGCCCCGCCGACGCCGCCTGGGATTGGCCGCTGGACGGAACTCCACCCGTGCTGCGCCCCTTCGACCGCCCGCCGGAGCGCTGGATGGCCGGCCACCGCGGCGTGGATCTCGGCGCTTCGGCGGGCAGCCCGGTCGCGAGCCCCGCGGACGGCGTCGTGGTCTTCGTCGGAAAGGTGGTGGACAGACCCGTCATCACCATCGACCACGGCGATGGCCACCTCAGCAGCTTCGAACCGGTGACTGCCCTCCTCGCGGAGGGCACGGTGGTCAGCGCAGGTGATGCCGTGGGACACCTCAGCAGCGAACCGCACTGCCCCCGGGCCTGCGTGCACTGGGGCGTCCGGGAGCACGGCGAGTACGTCAATCCGCTGAATTTCGTCACTGACCGGCGGCCGTCCATCCTGCTTCCGATGACCACCCCGGGCTAGCACCACTGCACACAGGACAGCGCTACAGGAAAGCCGCCATACCCGTGATAGCGCGCCCTGTCACCAGCGAATTGATCTCGTAGGTGCCCTCATATGAGTAGATTGCTTCGGCGTCGGCGAAGATCTTGGCCATCTCATAATCGGTGACAATGCCGTTGCCGCCGAGGATGCTGCGGCCAAGCGCCACGGTCTCCCTCATGCGGGCCGTGGTGAACGCCTTCGCCAGCGCGGACTGCTCGTCCCGGGCGCCGCCGTTGTCCGCCAGTTGTGCGAGCCGAACCATCATTCCGAGCGAGGACACCGTGTTGCCGAGCATTTCCACCAACTGTTGTTGGATGAGCTGAAAGGATGCCAGCGGGCGACCGAACTGTTGGCGTTCCACCGCGTACCGGCGAGCCACATCGAACGCTGCCAGTTGCTGGCCCACTGCCTGCCAGGCCACCGAGAGGCGGGTGATCCGCAGCACCTTGTTAGTGTCCTTGAAGCTGTTGGCACCGGCCAGGTGGAATTCATCTCCGATGCGCAGTCCGTCAAGCACGATATCGGCGTTCTGGACGCTGCGCAGTGCGATCTTGTTCTCTATCTTCGTGGCGCTGTAACCGGGTAGGGAGGTGTCCACCAGGAAGCCTTTGACCTGGTTGTCCGCGACGTCCCGGGCGTAGATGACCACCCAGTTGGAGAACGTCGCATTGCCGATCCAGCGCTTGGCTCCATTGAGGACCCAGCTGTCGCCGTCGCGCTCGGCCGTGGTGCGTGTGCCGCCGGCAACGTCGGAGCCGCCCAGTGGCTCGGTGAGGCCGAAGGCGCCGATCTTCTTCATGGAATAGATGTCCGGAAGCCACGCCTCCTGCTGCTCGGGCGAGGCGAGGGTCTCGATCGACCCTGTGAAGAGTCCGTCATGCACACCCATGAACGTGGCCACCGAGGTGTCCGCCCGCGTGAATTCGGCATGCAGCAAGCCCGCGAACAGATTCGAACAGCCCAGTCTGCGAACCGGGCTCACGATGTCGAGCTCCGCTATCCGCGGGATGAGCTCGTGCGGGAACTCTCCCTCGTTCCACCAGCGGGCGGCATGCGGGCGGACTTCAGTGGCCAACCAGTCCCGGACCTCATGCAGCCGGTCGCGTTCCTTGGAACTGAGCAGCTCCTCGAAGAAGTAGAAGTCACCGTCCGCGTAGGGAAGGTTGTCGGCGTCGATTACGGGTGCACCCATGGACACATTCCTCACTGGCAGTCATTCGGCGCCATAACTGGGCACCCGCGGTCCGCACCCCGTTGGCACGAGCCCGCCTCCAGTAATGTTACCCGCCAGTAACTTGTTCCACCACATCAGTAAACAAGAGAATCCCCGGCTGTGTCAGCCGAGGATTCCCTTGCTCCCTGCGGAAGTGTTGTAGGGCTGGTGGGGCTTGAACCCACGACAAACGGATTATGAGTCCGCTGCTCTAACCGGCTGAGCTACAGCCCCGCAGCGCCGGTGGCACCCGGCGCAGACCCATTCTAGCCATGCCCGCGGTCAGGGTGCAGACAGGACCGGGACGCTATACAGCCTCGCCGGCGTGGAACCGGCCATAGTAGAGATCCTCGAACGTCGCGAGGGTCGCGTTGATGCTGTGCTTCTCCACCATCGACCTGCTCATCTTGCCCATACGCTCGCGCTCAGCCTCCGGCATCGAAATGATCTCGGTGAGGCGGCGGCCAAGCTCAGCGCTGTCATGTGGAGTAAAGAGGTACCCGTTCGAACCGTCCTCCACGAGGTGCGGCAGCGCCATGGCGTTGGCGAGGAGGACCGGCGTTGAGGCGGACATAGCTTCCAGGGTCACAAGCGACTGAAGTTCGGCAGTTCCCGGCTGGCAGAAAACCGTTGCCCGGAGGTACGCCTGGCGCAACTCCTCGTCTGAAATCAAGCCGAGGAACTTCACCCGCCCACTCAGCCCCAGACGTTTTACCTGGGCCTGGAGTGCCGGCTTCACTTCGCCTCCACCAACAATTTCGAGGTGCAGGTTGAATTCAACAGGTGTCCTGGCGACGGCGTCGATCAGGACGTCAACGTGCTTCTCCTCGGCGAGTCTGCCGACGAACAGGACGGTCGGATGATCCGGGCGCTCGAGCTTCTCCCCCGGCCGCGGCTCGTACGCGGAGGCATCAATGCCGTTGGACAGCGGAAGCACCTTGCGCAGGAAAGCGTGCTCATGCATGGCCTTGGCTGCCAACGGGGTGGGAGTGGTTACGACGTTGGCCTTTCCCATCACCTTGCCCATGTCGCGCCATGAGTTCTTGGCGACGATGTTCTTGAACCACTGCGGGAAGGGGAGGAACGGGTTCAGATTCTCGGGCATGAAGTGGTTGGTGGCCACCACCCGGATCCCACGCTTGACCGCCTCATAGAGCGCGTACTCGCCGACCATATAATGGCACTGGATGTGCACGACGTCGGGTTGCACGCGGTCGAACAACATGCTGATCTCCCGCTTGATTTCCCACGGCAGGCAGATGCGCCAGTACTCATGCGTGGGCACCGAGTGCGAGCGCAGGCGATGGACAGCCCACTCGCCTCCGGGCTCCGTGAAGCTCTTGCCGTTGGTGGTGTGCGGAGCGAGAACGTGAACCTTGTGTCCACGCGCCTTCATGCCCTTGGCCAGCCGGTACCCGAACTGGGCTGCACCGTTGATGTGCGGCGGGTAGGTGTCTGCAGCGATGAGGATGGTCAGCGGCGCGTCTGCTGCCGGATCAGTCACGAAGTAGTCCTCGGGTTGGCAACGGTGGTCGAAGCGGCGGCAGGCGTTACCGCCGTCGTGCTTCCTTCTGCCGCTTGACAACATCTGGATGGTGCCGCGACAGGGCTATCACCCCAACAATAGCAACGAACGCCGCTACCCCCATGGCAATCGCGATCACAGATTCGACGTTGGGCTGAAGTTCGCCCAGCACGATGATTCCGACGGCGATGCCGACGATCGGGTCGATTACGGTGAGCCCGGCGATCACCAGATCCGGTGGACCGGTTGCGTACGCGCTCTGCACGAACCACGAGCCCAGCGCTGCGGCTGCAATGATCGCGAGAACGCTGTAGAGCGGAACGTTGAGGATGAACCGGCCGTTTGGATCCAGCAGGTGGGTCGCGATGATCTTGGTCAGCACCGCAACGAACCCGAACAGAACACCCGCGCCCAGGATGTAGGCAAAAGCGTTCAGGCGCCGCTTGAAGGCCACTGCGAGGGTCCCGAACAGGGCTACCGCAATGCACAGCAGCAACACGGCGGTGAGCTCCTGGTCCGGCAGCACCACGTGGTCCTTGCGGGTCACGTTGACCGCAAGCAGCACAAACAGCGCGCTTCCCGTGACACATGCAGCGATGGCGACGACCGTGGCACGGTTGATCCGCACTCCCTGGTCCTTCGAGTTCACGATCGTGGTGATGACAAGCGCGATCGCCCCGATCGGCTGCACGACGGTGAGGCTGGCCAGGCTGAGCGCCACCACGTTCAGGACCATTCCCACTCCGAGGAGGATGAGGCCGAGGATCCACCGGGGGTTTCGCAGCAAGCGCATAAAGCCCGTGGAGTTCAGTGAGAGCCCGCCGGTGTTGGAGCGCACCGCGCTGCCCTGGCGTTGCGCACCGACGGCGAGGAAGCAGGCGCCGAGCAGTGCCAGGACAATTGCTAACCAGGCCATGCGCCTGCTTTCATCATGCCGAGCGCTCCAAACGGTACTTGCGGTGGGCCGCAGTGAAGTAGCCGTAGAAGGCAATCAGGTGGCCAACGCAGCCAAGGATCAGCAGCACGTTCGCGGTGATGGTGAGCCAGGGTTGGTCGAAACCTTCCACCCGCTTCAGGAGCAGAAGCGGCGAACCGACCAGCAGCAGGGCCGTGCGTATCTTGCCCACCGTTGTGACCGGCAGGTGTACGGGGCCGTGGAACAGTATCAGCGCGTTGATGATGAGGATGGCGTCAGGGATTACGATCGACCACACCAGCCATGCCGGTGCGATCCCGTCCACCACGAACGTCACGGCTATGACAATCAGCGCAGTGCGGTCCGCAACCGGGTCCAGCCACTTCCCCACCGACGACACCTGGTCGAACCGTCGTGCGATGTACCCGTCGATCCAGTCCGTGGAACCCAGCAGGACCAGCGTCACGACGGCGGCCGAATAGTTGCGCTGGACGATGAACAGGACAAACAGCGGCACGCCACAGAAACGCACGACCGTAAGAATGTTGGGTACGGTCCAGAAAGTGTTCAATTCGGGCCCAGGCTGCCCCGGCTTACCCCCCGCGCCAATAAGTCTGATCACTGTCCCTCCGCTCCCATTATGCAGGCCCCGAACGTCGCAGCCCGCCAGGCGGAGTCCGAACCGCTACTTGGCAACCAGCCTGCGCACCATGACGGCGATCGCGGCCGCGGATGCCGCGACGACGCTTAACGGCTTCCAGCGATCGGCGAGGGTGTGGTCGTGCCGGGCCGGAGCCTGTCCGCCCGGTGCGGCGGATTTCGACGCGTGCGCACGGGTTACAGCTGCGTCTTTTGCATGAGCCGCCGAGGCTTTGGCGTGGGTCGCGGCGTCCTTCGCGCGGGATTTCGCACCACTGAACTGCGCCTTGAAGTCCATTCCGCGACCCAGTTCGTCGCGGGTTTCGGCGATATGGTCGCGGCGCCGGCCCGAGCGGCTGCGCAGTTCCGCGTACGACGGCTGTGGCGGCTTCGGCGCGCCGTCGTCGTCCTTGTGCTTGGGCTTCTTTTCTTCGGCGGGCTTCTTCACATCCAGCGTGGCCGGGTTGAACTGTCGGCCCTCCTTCAGCACGCCGATGTCGTACTTGATGCCGCGAATGGCATCCTCGGGCAGGAGCGGCAGCGCCTTCTTGAAACGGGACAACCCCATGAGCGCTGCAATGGCCGCGATGATCAGGAAGAGTGCGGCGAAGCACAGGGCACTGAGCCATGCCGGCATGACCGTGGCAAGGCCCATGATGGCCGCGACGATCAGCGCAATCACCAGGAAGGCGAGGAAGACCAGCGCGACCACGAAGAAGGCCGCAGCAATGCCGGCTTTGATGCCTTTCTGCTTCAGCTGTTCCTTGGCGAGCGAGAATTCGTCGCCAAACTGGCGGGGTGTCAGCCGCAGCAGCAGCTTGATCAGCCCAATGATCGACGGCGTGCCGCCGGATCGATTAACCCGCGTGCTGCCCGAGCTTTCCATGTGCCCTGCCTCCATCAGTTTGTCCTGCGCACTGTTTCAGACTGTTCCCAAAATTACCACTGACGCATATTCGATGCGGCGCCCCACCGGGCGCTTCGGCACCTAGCCCGCCACGACGTCGTCCCTGTCTTCGAGTTCACGGCCCGCGTATTCCTCGAGCCGGGTCTTCACGAACCAGAACGAAACCACCGCAAAGCCCGTGAACACGGCATACATGATCCAGACACCCAGGTTCTCGCTGACCCAAGGGAACGCGAGGGTCACAATGAAGTTGAAGATCCAGTTGACCATGGTCGCAACGCCCAAAGCGATGGCCCGGATGCGGTTCGGGAACATCTCCCCGAGCGTCACCCACATGACCGGGCCCCAGGTGGCTGCGAAAAAGACCACAAAGAGGTTGGCGCCGATCAGCGCGATCGGCCCCCAGATCCCGGGCAGCGACACGTCTTCGCCGCTGCCTGTGGCCTGGGCGAAGGAGACGGTTGCTGCCAGCAGCCCGACGAACATGCCTGCGGAGCCGACCAGCAAGAGCTTCCGCCGCCCGATCCGGTCGACGAAGAAGATGGCCACGAACGTCATCGCAACGTTGATCACGGAGGTGATCACCGACGTCGTGAATGAGTCGCTCTCGCTGAAGCCGACCGACTGCCAGAGGGTGGTCGAGTAGTAGAAGATCGCGTTGATTCCCACGAGCTGCTGCAGCGCTGCGATGGCCATGCCCACCCAGAGGATGGGTTGGAGTCCGAGCGCCGGCCCGCGAAGATCTCGGTAGCTGGCCTTGTCCTCCATCCGCAGCGTGGAGCGGATTTCATTCAGCCGCGTCGAGGTGTCCTTGATGCCGGTCACCCGGGACAGTACGTGCGCAGCTTCAGCATCGCGTCCGCCGCGGATCAGGTAGTGCGGTGATTCCGGGATGGTCAGGGAGAGCACGCCATAGATGATCGCGGGTACGACGCCGACCAGCAGCATCCAGCGCCAGGCCGGCAGTCCCCACCAGAGTTCTCCTGTGGCGCCTCCTGCGATATCAGCGAGCCAGGCATCAGAGAGCAACGCCGCGAAGATACCCACGGTGATGGCGAGCTGCTGGATGGACGCCAGTCCGCCGCGCCACTTCGCCGGCGCAATTTCCGCAATGTAGCCGGGTGCGATGACCGAGGCGATGCCAATCGCGCCTCCCCCGACCAGCCGCCAGAACATCAGGTCCCATTCGCTGAACGCAAAACCTGAACCCACGGAGTTGACCAGGAAGAGGATGGCAGCGCCGAACATGACCCGTTTGCGCCCCAGCCGGTCGGCCAGGTCACCAGCGAACCAGGCTCCGGCTGCGCAACCTAGAAGGGTGATCGCGACGGTAAAGCCCAGGACAGCCTCTCCGAGGCCGAAATCCTCCTGGATGGCATCCACTGCGCCGTTGACGACGGCCGTGTCGAAGCCGAAGAGCAAGCCGCCCACCGCAGCAGCAACGGAAACACCGATGACCTTCCCGGTGTGCGGCTGTACCGAGGCGCCGCCTGTCCTGTTTCCACCGCTAGCATCCACGTCGTGCTCCTTCACCTTCTACTTGCACTTCAGCCTACGTCAATACAAAGCACACTGAGTAACATCCGGGGCTTGCGCAGGGGCTCTAGGATAGATGTTGATTCGCTGTGGCAACCACACTGCGTTTTCCCCGGCTTCGGCATCCGTTTCAGCCAGCCTCCCATCCCTGCCTGCAGCGTCGCAGTGCTTCGTACCTCTGTTCGCATGTTAGGTATCCGTTGAGTACCATCACCCATCCCGGCGACACCCTCTCCCGCCGCCAGAAGCTGGTCTACGTCATCATCCTCGGCACCCTGACGGCGCTTGGTCCCTTCACCATCGACCTCTATCTGCCAGCGTTCCCAGCCCTGCAGGATGACCTGTTCGTGACGGAAGCGGCGGTTCAGCTCACTCTGACCGGAACCATCGTGGGATTCGCGGCAGGCCAGTTGCTGGTTGGCCCGTTGAGCGACAAGGTCGGACGGCGGCTGCCGCTGATCCTGGCCACAAGCCTCCATGTGGCGGCATCGCTTGGTGCGGCCCTGTCGACCGACATCGGCATGCTGATGGTGTTCCGCGTGCTCCAGGGCGTGGGCGCGGCCGGCGGCGGCGTGGTCGCCATGGCAATGATCCGCGACCTCTTCAGCGGCTACCCCCTCGTGCGCATGCTCTCCTACATGGCGCTGGTCAACGGCATGGCCCCCATTTTCGCTCCAGTGATCGGTTCGCAACTGCTCGTGGTCATGCCGTGGCCGGGCATCTTCTGGTTCCTGGCAGCCTATGGCTTCCTGGTCATCCTTGCCGTGAGCTTCCTCATTATCGAGACACTCCCGGCTGACCGTCGGAAGGCATCGTCGTCGACTGCGCTCCAGCGGTACCGCGCGGTGCTCACCGACCGCATCTTCATCGGAGTCCTGCTCGTGGGCGGCATGAACTTCGCAGGCCTCTTCTCCTACCTTTCGGCGTCACCCTTCCTCTTCCAGGACGTATACGGGCTGGATCCGCAACAGTACGGAATCCTGTTCGCCGTGAACTCGCTCGGGATCGTGGCTGCCGTCCAGATCAGCGCGCGGGTGGTGCGGAGGGTTGGGCCGCAGTGGATCATCGCGTGCTCGACTGCGGCCATGTTCCTGATGGCGCTGACCATAATCGCAACCGACTACCTGGGTCTCGGTTTCTGGGGCACAGCCGTACCCCTGTGGTTCTACATCATGGCCGCCGGCTTCACCTTCCCCTGTGTGCAGGTCCTCGCGCTGGCGAACCACGGCGCGCAGGCAGGCACTGCGGCCTCCCTGCTGGGAGCGACGACGTTTGGCCTTGCGGGGATCATCTCCCCCATCGTCGGAGTACTGGGGATCGACTCAGCGACTCCCATGGCGGCAGTCATGGCCTCCTGCATAGGACTCGGTGCGGTGTTCCTCTGGACGGTTGTGCGCCCACGCACGGTGCCCGCGCTGCACTAGCAGGGTGGGGCGAACCATCCGGGGCGGCGAGCAGCCAACGAGAAAGGCTGCGGTTAAAGAGAAAGGCTCCTGACCTACGTTTCCGCAGGTCAGGAGCCTATTTGCTCCCCCGACTGGACTTGAACCAGTAACCCTTCGATTAACAGTCGAATGCTCTGCCAATTGAGCTACGGGGGAAAGCAGCGAGAACAACTCTACAGAGGAACAGCCGCGAAGTGAAATTGGCTGGGCCTAGTCCGAACGCAGTGCGCGGCGCTCCATCTCAAGCTCCATGAGCTCGCGGTTCAGCTGCTGAAACAACGCCGGATCGGCGCTCGAGTCCAGCCGCTGGAGGGCACTGAGCTTCTCCGCTTTCAGGCGGGTGATACGCAGTTCCGAGAGCCTGTTCAGGATGTCCCTGCAGTAGAGAGCAAGCGCGTCAGCATCCTTCGCGGGCAGCGGCGTCACCGCGAGCTCGCTCACGAACCCTCGCAGTACCTCCGGGACTTCCTGGCGGACCCGTTCAACCCAATTTGAGGAAACATCGGCCGACGACGACGTTGCACCGGACGCGCGCACCGCATCGTGCAATGCTGCGTAGGCCGGCACCGAAAACCGGGAATCTGCGAACCGTTCCCACTGGGCGGCATCAAGGAACTCGGGATGCTGCAGCACAACCTCCAGCGCCTCACGCTCCATCCGCGCCACAGGATCCCTCGGGTCCGGGCGGCTGAACCGCGGTGCCTCGGCTACCGGCTCCTGCGGCTGCCCTGACGGGGACGGCGCGCCGCCGTCGTCGTCCTTCCGCCAATCACGGCGCTGGTCTCCCGCACCCGGACGACGCCGGTCATCGGACTGGCTTGCCCGGTTACCTTGATTGCCCCGGTTGCTCTGGCTTGCCTGATTTCCTTGACTTCCCTGGTGGCCTTGGCTTCCCTGATTCCCCTGGTTACCGGGCGGAGGGCCGGCCGCGCGTTTGGCCGCCGCCGCAACGGCCCGCACCACCTGGTCCTCTCCGACGAACTGCATTCCGAGCCAGCGCGAAAGTTCGCGGGTATAGATGGACCGGAGGGAGACGTCGCGGATGTTCGCGACAATGGGCGCTGCGTGCCGCAACGCCTTCATCTGGCCCTCGCCGGTGGAGAGATCGAACTGCTCGAACGATGCCTTGATGGCGAACTCGAAGAGCGGCCGGCGGGTGGCAATGAGGTCTTGAACAGCCTGATCTCCGGCGCTCTGCCGCAGCTCGCACGGATCTGCACCGTCCGCCCCGACCGCAACATAGGTCTGGGAATTGAAGCGCTGGTCCTCCTCGAAGGCGCGTAGCGCGGCCTTCTGTCCCGCGGCGTCGCCGTCGAAGGTGAAAATCACCTCGCCACCCGTGCCGTCGTCGGACAGTAACCGCCGGGCTATCTTGATGTGGTCCGCCCCGAAAGCGGTACCGCAGGTTGCAACGGCCGTACCGACCCCCGCGAGGTGGCAGGCCATCACATCGGTGTAGCCCTCAACGACCACGAGCTGGCGCGTCTTCGCGATATCCCTCTTCGCGAGGTCGATCCCGTACAGCACCTGCGACTTCTTGTAGAGCGAGGTTTCCGGGGTGTTGAGGTACTTGGGCCCGGGATCATCCTCAAATAGCTTGCGCGCACCGAAACCGACCGTTTCACCCGTGATCCCGCGGATGGGCCAGATGAGGCGTCCCCTGAACCGGTCATAGAGCCGCCCGGCGTTGTTCGAAGACACGCTGAACATCCCGGTGAGCTTCAGTTCATCGAGCGTGAATCCCTTGCCCGTGAGGTGGCTCAGCAGCCCGTCCCATCCCTGCGGCGCGAAACCGACGCCGAAGTGCTCAGCGGCCGCGCGGTCGAAACCCCGTTCCTGCAGGAAGGCACGCCCAACGGCCGCCTCCGGTGTCAGCAACTGGTCGCGGTAGAACTCGGATGCAATCTTGTGCGCGTCGAGGAGACGCTGACGCTTGCCGGTATCCTCCCGCCGGGAACCCGTGCCGCCGTCCTCATACCGCAGCTCGTACCCGATACGGGCAGCCAGCTTCTCCACTGTCTCAGCGAAAGAGGTGTGGTCCAGTTTCTGGATGAACGAGAACACGTCCCCTCCTTCACCGCAACCGAAGCAGTGATAGGACCCCATCTGCGGACGCACGTGGAAGGACGGCGAACGCTCATCATGGAACGGGCAGAGTCCCTTCCAGGAACCCACACCGGCGGACTTTAGCGTGACGTAGCCGTCAACAACTTCCTTGATGTCTGTGCGCTGGCGAACCTCATCGATGTCTTCGCGCTTGATGAGTCCAGCCATGCCAACCAGTGTATGTGCAGCCGCCGACACTCCCGGTGCCCGCTCCGATAAGCCTCTACCAGAGGGCTGGAACAGGTCCGACGACGCGTTCGTGAAGGGTCAGCGCTGAGGCGTCGGTGAGGGAAGCGACCTGATCGATGACCACGCGGAGGCGGGCGTCGTCGTCGTTCGCTTCCTTCCAGTCCGCCGCGAACATCGGCTCCAGGTAGCGGTCCCCGGCCGCAGCCATCTGCTGTACGAGGGAGGAGAGCACCTCCCGCTGCCGCTCGTAGATGGGCTGACGGTGGACGCTTGTCATCACAAAAGTAGTCGCCAGTCCTTTCATGACGGCGATCTCCGTCACGGTCTCTTCGGGCACCACCATTTCCGCGGCATAGCGGGTCAGCGGATCCGTGCCGTAGATCCCGCGGGTGGTTTCCAGCGCACTCAGGCAGAACCGCCCGATGAGCTGGCTGGTCATGTCCTTCAACGCAGCCATGGCCTTGCGGCTGCCGTCAGCTTCGCGGACCCACACGTCGGTCGCCTCGAGCCGGGCGAGCGCGGCGTCGACGGCGGCGGGATCCGAGTGCGGCAGGTACCACTGCTGGGTGTAACCGACTACGCGTGCGCGGTGGTCGGGATTGTCCATCCACTTGAGCTGGAAGTGGCCGGCGACAATGGCGTCTTCGACGTCGTGGACGGAATAGGAAATGTCATCGGCAAGGTCCATTACCTGGGCCTCCAGGCAGGACCGGCCGGCCGGAGCCCCGGCCCGCAACCAGCTGAAGACCGGCAGGTCATCAGTGTAGGCACCGAACTTCGAGGTGCGATGCCCGTGGATGACGGGGGCTTCCTTTGCCGTCCAGGGGTACTTGCAGGCGGCGTCAAGACTGGCACGGGTCAGGTTGAGGCCTGCGGGTGCGCCGTCCGCGCGGGTTGCCTTCGGCTCCAACCGGGTGAGCAGGCGCAGCGTCTGCGCGTTGCCCTCGAAACCGCCGATCGAGTGAGCAAGGTCATTGAGCGTCGCTTCGCCGTTGTGCCCGAACGGCGGGTGACCGAGGTCGTGGGAGAGGCAGGCGGCGTCCACAATGTCGGGATCGCACCCCAGGGAGCGGCCGAGCTCCCGGCCAACCTGGGCAACTTCGAGGCTGTGCGTGAGCCTTGTGCGGACGAAGTCATCAGTGTCTGGGGCCACCACCTGCGTTTTGGCGCCGAGCCGGCGCAAGGCCGACGAGTGCAGGACGCGTGCGCGGTCACGCTCGAAGTGGGTACGGTGCGTACTCTTTGGGGATTCATCCGCCCAACGCTGCATGTCAGCGTCGGTGTAGCCGGGAGTAAGCGGGTTCTGGTTCTGGTTCACTGCGTTATGGCTGCCTTCATTTGGTCCTGAGCCGGCCGGTCGGGTTTCAGCCACCGGAGACATCCACTTCCGCTGCAGCGATGTCGGCCTGCTGGTCGGCGTTCAGCCGGCGGGCCTCCAGCCAGCGCTCCGGCAGCGCGGTGCGTTTCGGCGAACCTGCACGCCCGCGTGGTCCTTCCGCGTCAACACCGGGATAGGGGGATGACCGGTCCAGCTGGTCCAGGAGGCCTCGCAACACCTCGAGGGTGGGAACGGCCGCCAAGGCGGCGCGAAGGTCTCCGCCGACCACGTAGCCCTTGAAGTACCATGCCATGTGCTTCCGGATGTCCCGCAGCGCCATCATCTCGTTGCCGAACGTATCCACCAGCAGTTCAGCATGCCGGTACACAGTGTCCGCCACCTGGCCCAGACCGGGCTTGTGCCGCTGGTCGCTGCCCTCAAAAGCATTTACGAGGTCACCGAACAGCCACGGCCGGCCCTGGCAGCCGCGGCCAATAACAACGCCGTCGACGCCGGTCTGGTGAACCATGCGGATGGCATCCTCGGCGCTCCAGATGTCGCCGTTGCCCAGGACCGGGATGTCCGGAAGTGCATCGCGCAGCTCAGCGATGGCGTTCCAGTCTGCCGTTCCCGAGTAGAACTGAGAGGCCGTGCGGCCATGGAGAGCGACGGCGGCTACGCCGGCATCCCGGGCAATTTTCCCCGCTTCGCGGAAGGTCAGGTGATCCTCGTCGATGCCCTTGCGCATCTTGATGGTCAACGGGATGCCGCCGCGGCTCGCCTCACGCACGGCGGTCCGGACGATCGAGGTGAACAGGTCCAGCTTCCAGGGCAGGGCTGCTCCCCCGCCCTTGCGGGTGACCTTGGGCACGGGGCAGCCGAAGTTCAGGTCAATGTGGTCCGCGCGGTCCTCCTCGACGAGGATGCGTACGGCTGCGCCCACCGTCTTCGGGTCTACGCCGTAGAGCTGGACGGAGCGTACTTTTTCGTCGTCGTCGTGGGAGATGATTCGCAGGGACTCCGGGTTGCGCTCAACGAGGGCACGGGACGTCACCATTTCGGAGACGTAAAGTCCCCCGCCGTACTCGCGGCACAGCCTGCGGAACGCGGTATTGGTGATGCCGGCCATGGGAGCGAGAACCACCGGAGTGTTCACGGTTATGCCGCCGAGGCGCAACGGCGCAAGATCCAGCCTCGCCGCGGTTGAAGTTGGTGCAATGCTCACCCGTCCATTGTCGCAAGACGGGGCAAATCGGAGAGTCCGGCGGCACCTGCCCAACGGATCCGTCGGCTTGGCGCAGGCGACGCGGCATCACAGCGCCGTCCTGTGCGGAAAGGAAACGGATTCGCCGATTCGGTGCAGGTCAGCGGAAATTCTGCTCGCGGAGGGCGCGGCGACTTGGAAGCGGTGCGTCTTCCCCAGCCTGCGGTGCGGCGTCCGAACCCGCGGCGTCAGAGCCCGCGGTCACGCCACCCGCTGCGGCACCAGCGGCGTTGGAACCCCGGGCAACGCCACGGGACGCTGAAGCTTCCTCCGCTGCCGCTTCCTCGGCTGCGAGCGCCGCGGGCGTAGCGTCCTCAGGCACGGTGGCGTGTCCGACGGCGCGGGGGCCAGCGCCGTCGTCGTCGTGCGGTGAATGCGTACGGGTACCGACGGCCTTGACCACCAGCACCGCAACCAGCGTGGTCACCGGAATCGCGAGAACCAGGCCGATCGATCCCACGAGCGTGCGCAGGACTTCCTCGGCGAGTTCGCCGCTGGTCAGCGACTCCACCAGCGAACTGTCCTGCAGCGAGACGAGGAGCAGCAGGGGCAGCGCCGCTCCGGCGTACGCGAAGGCGATGGTGTAGACCGTGGAGGCGATGTGGTCCCGGCCGATGCGCATGGCCCCGGCGAACAGCCGCCGGGTGGGGGTATGGGGCGCGAGCTCGTACAGTTCCCAGACCGCTGAGGATTGGGTGATCGTCACGTCGTTCAGCACGCCGAGCCCCGAAATGATGAGCCCGCACAGGATGATTCCCGAGAGCGAGACCTCCGGCGCGGCATTGATCAGCGCGCTCGAACTGTCGCTGCCGACACCCGTGAGGTTAGCGGTGTCGGTTGCCCACGCAGCCAGCAGCGCAGTGATACCGAGCCCGAAGATGGTGCCGAGCAGCGCCGTCGACGTTCGCGCGGAGAAGCCGTGCGCAAAATAGAGGACGCCGATCATGATCACCACCGAGCCCACGAGTCCAAGCAACAGCGGCGGCTTGCCCTCCACGAGGCCGGGGAGCACGAACTGGGCCAGGACCACCAACGCGCCCACCAGCCCGATGATCGCCCGCAGCCCGCGCCAGCGCGCCACCGAAACGACGACGACGGCGTACAGCACCGCGAGCGCCGCCATCGGAAGGGTGCGGACGAAGTCGACGAAGATGTACGGTGCACCGGCACCGCTGATGACGCCCTCGAGGTTGAGGTACCGGATGGAATCGCCCGGGTCGACCTGCCCTGAGCGGGCCACCTCGGGGTTGAGTTCCACGGGAACGGCAGAGCCGCCGGCATCAGGCAGGGTGTAGGCCACCTGACACTGCTGTGCCTCACCGCCGGCATCGACCGTCGGCTGGGACGACGGGCAATCCTCCAGCACCACCCGCTGAACGGTGCCCACGTCCATGGAAGTCCCCGGGGCGGTCGCGAAAGGGCTTGGGACGGCGACCTCGGACTGGTTGCCGGTCGGCCAGAGCAGAAACATCCCGATGATCGTGATGATTCCGAGGGGAACAAGGACCGCCGCGAGAAGCAGGTTTGCCCTTCTCCGCGTTCCCATCATCGCGGCCTTCTGCTCCGAACTCAGAGAGGAACCAGGCTGGTCCGAAACGTGGATATGGCTGTGGCCCACTTGAAGTTCCTTGCTGTCGGCGTACTGCTGGCAGGATGGATACGGCCGGTCTCCTGCATGGTCCCGAAGAGGATTCTACGCAGTTGGTCAGCCGGCGGCCGGAAGGCGGTCCGGCACTGTCAAGCAATGGAGGGTGCATGGCGAGGGAACGATTCAGCGAGGCGGACGAGAATCCGGCGAGCGCAATGGCGCACGCACCGGAGGTGATGATCCGTCCGGGCGAGGGTCCCGTCCGTGGCGTGGCGCTCGTGCTGCATGGCGGCCGCGCGAACAGTTTCGAACCGGTACGCTCGCGGCATCTCAGCCCCGCCCGCATGGTGCCCTTCGCCCGCCTGCTGCACTCCTGGGGAGCTTCCGCCGGGCTGGAAACCTGGAGCCTGCGGAACCGGGTGAGAGGCTGGAACGGAACGCACATGTCGCCCCTGCACGATGCCAGGTGGGCACTGGAACGGATCCACCAGCGGCATCCGGGCGTCCCCGTCTACCTCCTCGGCCATTCCATGGGCGGACTGACAGCGCTGTGTGCGGCGGATGACCCGCAGGTCCGGGCCGTGGTCGCCCTGGCGCCGTGGCTGGACAGTACGACCCCGGTCCAGCAGGTGGCGGGCAAGCGCATCCTCATCATGCACGGGGCCGCAGACCGGTGGACGTCACCGCGTCAGTCGCTTCGATTCGCCGAGCGCGTACTGTCCATCGCCGACGAGGTCCACTACGCCACACTGCTGGGCGCCGGGCATTTCATGTTCAGGAAGATCCCGGTGTGGCACGAGCTCAGCGCGTCGTACCTGCTCGACTCGCTCACCCGCGACACCGGCGCACCCGTCGAAGCGAAACGTCTGCGGCGCGCTGCCGCGCTTCTCGAGCAGAACTCGCCGCTCGCCGTAACCCTCTGACGTCCCGACCCTGAGAAAAGGACCCCATGCCCGCTTTCCCCCTGACCGAATTCCTGGCAGGCTTCGCGCTGTCGGTGGGCGGCGTCGTCGTACTGCTTGTGCTTGTGTTCGCGGTCGCGGTGGCGCAGAAGCGCCACGCCGTGATCGACACGGCCTGGGGGCTGGGCTTCGTCCTGGTTGCCTGGCTCACCTTCCTTGCGTCGATGAACGACGACGGCGACGACGGCCGACGCTGGCTCATGCTCATCCTCACCACTGTGTGGGGTGTACGGTTGGCTGTCCACATCGGGTGGCGGGCACGGGACGGTAAGGAAGATCCCCGCTACGAGGCCATGCTGAGCGACACCCCCGGCTCCCGCAATCTGTACGCGATCCGGCGCGTGTACGTGCCGCAGGGTGCGGTCCTGTTGTTTGTGTCGCTGCCGGTCCAGGTTGCGATGTACTCGCAGGCGGCGCTGGGGTGGCTGGCATGGTTCGGCGCTGCCATCTGGTTGGCGGGGATGCTGTTCGAGACCGTGGGCGATGCACAGCTCTCCGCCTTCAAAAGCAATCCGGCCAACCGTGGCAAGGTGTTGGATTCGGGCCTCTGGCGCTATACCCGCCATCCCAATTACTTCGGCGACGCGCTCGTGTGGATCGGCCTGTTCCTCGTGGCGGCAGACTCCTGGCCCGGAGTTCTGACCGTCCTCTCCCCCGCCCTGATGTACTGGGCGCTGGCTCACAAGACCGGCAAACCGCTAACCGAGCAGCGGATGAATTCCCGACCCGGCTACCGGGAGTACATCACAAGCACCAGCGGGTTCTTCCCGCTCCCGCCCAAAGCCGGACGGGGAGCGTGAACCATGACGTGGACGCCTAGGCCGAGCAACCGGTTTTACCGGCTCGTGGTCCGTTCGGGGCTGCTGCTGCGCTGGATCTTCCGGATCAGGATCATCGTGAGCGGACAGGAGAACCTCCCGCCGACCGAACCCCGCACGGGCCTTTCTCGCACCCCTGAGCCAGGCCGCGGAGCGGTTTTCGCCATCACGCACTTCGGCTACGTTGACTTCGCATTCGCCGAACTGGTGCTGTGGAAGCACTCCAATGCACAACTGAAGTTCCTGATCACCAAGGCTGCGGCGTCGCACTGGTTGGCCGGTCCTGCCATCCACGCATGCGGACACGTCGTGGTGGACCGCAGTGCCGGGGCAGCAGCGTATGAGGGCGCGTTGCAGAAGTTGCGCGACGGCGAGTACGTGGCAATCCTTCCGGAAGCCGGGGTCAGCCGAAGCTTCACGGTCCGGGAGTTGAAAACCGGCGCGGTCCGGCTCGCTGCCGAGGCCGGTGTGCCGCTAATTCCCATCTCCGTCTGGGGAGCGCACCGGCTCCTCACGCGCGGCCACCCGTTCTCGCCGTCCCGCGCCTGGCGGGCGCCGGTCCGCGTGCACATCAGCGAACCAATCCGCCACTCCCCCGAATCCGACGTAGTCGGCGAAACCGGGCAGCTGCGCGCGGAACTGCAGGACGGGATTGATCGCGGCATTGCCGACTTCCCTCTTCGCCCGCCCGCAGGCACCTGGTGGCAGCCGGCGCACCTTGGCGGCGGCGCCATGACCGAAGCGGAGCGGGTAGCGGCGGACCAGCACGACGCCGAAACGGGCCGCTACCGCCGGGGGTGATCCCCTATGTTCAGCTGCTGACGACGCGCGTCTCTGATACAACCTTCGCAGCGCCCGATGCGATGAGTGGCTGCACGACCGCCACAAGTGCGGTCATCGAGTCATCCACCTCAATCTGCACCGGGTACTGGTACACAAGCATCGCGAGGAGGGACGCCACAGCGGCCTGCTGCTCACTCGGCTCAAGGGACGTGTGGTACCCGATGAGCACGTCAGCCGGCTCGTCCGTGCGGCTCTGCGTATAGCTCAGTGCGAACGCGGCGATGCTGCCGCCCTGGGCCTTCGGCTTCTCCCTCAGGACCACCGCACCGCCGGCGCCGGACGTGTCCGCCAGCAGAAATTGCTGCGCCTGACCGAGCGTCATGTCCGCCGGATCCCAGGCATGCACTGATTTGTACCAGTCGGCAACTGCAGACGTGAGCTCAACGGAACCGGTGGCGGCCTCCTCAAGTTGCGGGCCGTCGTTGTCGGCGAAGTTGGGAATGGGTAATGCGCCCGGGGACACCTCGATGATCCGCGAACGCTGGATCTCCTCGAATCCGGCGGCCCCGGCGAAGGCTGCTGCATCGGAGCCCGGCGCCACCTTGGCGCGGAGGGCGGACACGCCCGACGGCGAGTGGTCGGCCTCGTTCCGCAGCATGCCAAGGAGCGTGGCACCGATGCCTGCGCGGCGATGGCCTTCACCTACTTCCACGTACGCCCACAGCCGCCGGTTGTGCAGCTTCGGTTCGAAGACGTAGCCGGCAGCAACGGGCACGGCTACCCCGCCGACGGAGTCTTCGGCCACGATGCAGCGCAGCCACGGCAGGTCAGTGGACGGCCGGAACAGCGCACGCGACTGCTCGGCCTGCGGGTTCGCCGGACCTCCCCAGACCTGGAGAAGCTCAAGGTCGTCGCCCTCCCGCCAGGGCCGATACTGAACCGCCACCTAGGCGCCAACCAGCCGCTGGGCCAGGTAGCCCTCGACTTTGTCGAGCGACACCCGCTCCTGCGCCATGGTGTCGCGTTCGCGGATTGTGACCGCGTGGTCCTCGAGAGTGTCGAAGTCCACGGTGATGCAGAACGGCGTGCCGATCTCATCCTGGCGGCGGTAGCGGCGGCCGATCGCGCCGGCGTCGTCGAAATCGATGTTCCAGTTCTTCCGTAGCTGCGCTCCGAGGTCCTTGGCCTTGGGCGAGAGGTCCTCGTTGCGGCTGAGGGGAAGTACGGCGGCCTTCACCGGGGCAAGGCGCGGATCCAGCTTCAGGACAGTGCGCTTGTCAACGCCACCCTTCGCGTTGGGAGCCTCATCCTCGGCGTAGGAATCCACCAGAAACGCCATGAAGGAACGGGTCAGGCCTGCAGCCGGCTCGATCACGTACGGTGTGAACCGCTCGTTCGTGGCCTGGTTGAAGAAGCTGAGGTCGGTGCCCGAGTGCTTCGAGTGCGTGGAGAGGTCGAAGTCGGTGCGGTTGGCGATACCCTCGAGCTCGCCCCACTCCGAACCGCTGAACCCGAAGCGGTACTCGATGTCCGTGGTGCCCTTGGAGTAGTGGCTCAGCTTCTCGAGCGGGTGGACGAAGAGCCGCAGGTTGTCCGGCTTGATACCGAGTCCCGTGTACCAGTCGAACCGTTCCTTGATCCAGTACTCGTGCCATTCATCGTCTGTACCCGGCTCCACGAAGAACTCCATCTCCATCTGTTCGAACTCGCGGGTCCGGAAGATGAAGTTGCCAGGTGTGATCTCGTTCCGGAAGCTCTTGCCGATCTGGCCGATGCCGAACGGCGGCTTTTTCCGGGACGTAGTGAGCACGTTGTTGAAGTTCACGAAGATGCCCTGTGCGGTTTCAGGCCGCAGGTAGTGCAGGCCCTCCTCGTTGGCCACCGGGCCAAGGAACGTCTTGAGCAGGCCCGAGAACTCCTGCGGTGGCGTCCATTGGCCACGGGTGCCGCAGTTGGCGCAGGCGATGTCGGCCAGGCCGTTCTCGGCCGGGCGTCCCTTCTTCTCCTCGTACTCTTCCTCGAGGTGGTCAGCGCGGTAGCGCTTGTGGCAGGACAGGCACTCGACCAGCGGGTCCGAGAAGACGTCCACATGCCCGGAGGCTTCCCATACCTGACGCGGCAGAATCACTGAGGAATCCAGCCCGACGACATCCTCCCGGCCACGGACCATGGACTGCCACCACTGGCGCTTGATATTTTCCTTCAGCTCGGCTCCGAGGGGGCCGTAGTCCCAGGCTGACCGGGAACCTCCGTAGATTTCACCGGCCTGAAAGACGAAGCCGCGCCGCTTGGCGAGGGAAATGATCGGGTCCAGGGCGGAAACCTGCTTGGCCACTGTTGATGCCATCCTCTTCATGTATGGACTGGCCGCTGGGTGCGGTCGTCTTCAAGTGCCCTCGGGCGTGCGCTGGAAGCAACAAATCAGCGCCGGACCGGACGGGCGAAGGTACCACCTTAGCCTATCGAGAGAGCATCCGGACCGGTGCGCCACAGCATGAAACCGAGTATGCCCCCGGAACGTCCGATTCAGTCTCCAATTAACCGTGGAAAAGGAGAGAACGGCGCTTCCACGGCAGCGTGGTCAGCATGATCGCACCGAGGGTGAGCACGGGACCGGCAATAGTCGCGAATACGACGACGGTCCCCGGCGTCGGGAACAGCAGGTCGAGTGCGAGCGAACCGAGCAACTGGCCGGCGATCATCCCGAGCCCGGTCAGGAGCACCCCGAGCGTGCGGACCAGCAATGCGCTGATTCCAATGAATACGCACCCCATCGGACCCCTGAGGTAGTACCACCATTCCCCCGGCAAGGGCTCCCCGAAACCGGCCACCGCGGCTTTCAGCAGCCAGGCGGCGAGCAGTAGCGCGGAGCCGGAGATGAAGTTCATGAGCGTTGCGGTGATGGGTGTCCCATAGTGCACCGCCGTCGTGCCGTTCATGGCCTGTTGGAAGCTCATGAGAATACCGGCGGCTACTGGAAGGAGCAGCGGAAGGATGAGTGCCGCCGTCGTACCTGTTCCCTCAAGGCGCGGCGAGACAGCCCATGCCACCGACGCCACGGTCAGGACCACGCCGATGATCCGCATCGGGGTGATCGCCCGTTTTCCGCCGGGTCCGATGCCGGACCGGTCCACGGCCAGGCCGCTGATCGTCTGCCCCATGACAGCGGCCACGGTGAAGAGCGCAACCCCGAGCAGACCGATGGTCAAGGACTGCGAGAACACGAACAGCGCTCCGATGGTGCCGGCCGCGAGGTAGATTCGCGGGAAGCGGCGTTCGCGGACCGCGGGCACCAGCTCCCTCAGGCCGGCGCGTCCGCGTGGCAGCAGCAGCGAGATAGCGATCATCAGCACAAGACCCGTGCCGAAACTGACCAGCGCTGCAGCCAGTCCATCGTCCAACCGTTGCCCCAAGGCACCGTTGATCCTGCCCTGCAGGGGAATTGCGACGCCGGCCACTACCGCCAACGGCAGGCCAACCACCGCGGGAAGTCGAGGGGCGTGAGACACCCGTTAACCCTAGGACATCGCGCACCTGCCCCTTCACCGGCTGGGCGGAGGGCATGATGGTTCCATGAGCAGTGACGACACAACCCAGAACGAAGTACCCATCCGCGACGCGATGATCAGGCTGGGTCAGCTGATGAAGCTTGCCAACCTCGCCGAGGACGGGGCGGAGGCCAAGGAACTGATCGAGAACGGACTGGTGCAGGTCAACGGTGAGATCGAGGAGCGACGTGGTCGCCAGATCCACCCGGGTGACTCGGTGACCGTGAACGGTGTCAGCGTTGTGGTGGTGTCCGGCTGACTCCCGGAACGCTCAACTGAAGAAATTCGCGCACATGCCCGAGCTCCTGAACGTTGATGCTGTGAAACATTCCGGCATAAAGCACCTTCGTGAGCCGGGTGTGCCGGTTCAACCACCCGTGCGT
The DNA here is from genome assembly GCF_011927905.1 of Arthrobacter pigmenti. NCBI lineage: Bacteria > Bacillati > Actinomycetota > Actinomycetes > Micrococcales > Micrococcaceae > Arthrobacter > Arthrobacter pigmenti. The sequence goes on along the minus strand of NZ_JAATJL010000001.1, from coordinate 1,029,794 downwards.
GAACTCAATCCTGTCCGGGGAGATGACCGGGTCTTCCTGGTCGCGGCCCCAGAAGAACGGAACCGGGTTCGCCTGCAGCTCCTCATCGCGGAAGAACTCCCGGCCTTCGTCCGGCACCGCAAATCCGGAGAGACCGACGACGGCGGCATAGTCAGCGGGCCGCGCACGTAACATCGAGGTGGCAACGGCCATCCCCATGGAGAAACCAAGCAGGCTCACGCTGGAATGGCCGCCCCGATTGGAATCGACCCAATCCACAACGTCCTGAACCGCCGCCGTAACCTTGTCCACGGAATACGCGGCGTCATGCTGGAGCGGGAACCAGGTGAAGCCCGGGCCCATCGCCACCGGCGCGCGAACCGAAGCCACCGTGAATTCATCCGGCAGGAACTCAAGAATCCCCATGAGGTCATCCTCATTGGCCAGGTGCCCATGGAGCAGAATGAGCAGCGGCGTGCCCTGGCGCTCCTGTTCGGGGCGGGACCAGACAACGACAGGTTCCCGTGCACTGTTCTCCGCGGACTGCGTATCGACATCGCCGGACGGGTTGGAAGAAGTCATTGGTTCATTCTGTCACGGTCGAATCCCGCGGAGTTCTCCATCATCACGGCTGTTGCGCACCTACGGTCGCGTAGGCAGTGAGCAGGTTGGCAGGATAGGACAGTGACCGCAGCGATCGTTCCTCCTTCAGAAATCGGGTCCCCGTCGATGGGTGGCTCCCAGCTCAATGCCGAACCCCACCCGTGGAACCGCTACGTTGCCCTGGGAGATTCCTTCACTGAGGGGATCGGTGATCCCAATCCGGCCAGCGCCGGCGGGTACCGCGGATGGGCGGACCGCGTCGCCGAGGAGTTGAGCCGGGGACACGAGAACTTCGCTTATGCGAATCTTGCAGTCCGGGGGCGTCTGCTCCAGGAGATTGTCGATCAGCAGGTTGGCCCCGCCATCGCACTCAAACCGGACCTGGTGACCCTCTCCGCAGGGGGAAACGACCTCATCCGGCCGGGAGGCGACCCAGACCAGCTCGCCGCCCGGCTGGACGGCGTCGTTCAGATCCTTGGTGCAAACGGGGCCACCGTAGTCCTCTTCACGGGACCGGATGTCCGCGAGACGGTGCTCGGCAGCATCCGCGCGAAGACGGCCATCTACAACGAGAACCTTCGAATCATCGCGGCCAGGCACGACGCCGTCATCGCTGACATGTGGGCGCTGCGGCAACTGGTCAATCCTCAGATGTGGGGCCCGGATCGCCTGCACTTCTCACCGCTGGGACACCATACGATCGCGATGATGGTCCTGGACACCCTCGCCGTGAGCCACCAGTTGCAGCCGCTTGAGCCGAAACCGCTGCCCCCGAAGAACTGGCGCGTTGCGCGCAGCGAGGACCTCGTGTGGGCGCGTGAGTATTTTGTCCCTTGGGTGTTGCGCCGGTTGCGGCACCGTTCCTCCGGGGATGGGATCACACCGAAGCGTCCTGAACCGGCACCGATCTTCGGGCCCGGCATGCCTCCCGGATCAGGCACCTGAGCGTGCCGCACGGACAGGTTGCTCCGGATCCTGCACTGCATCAACCAGGGCACGACGTCGGCATGCGGCGCCTGCTGCGCCAGCACCTCTGGGGCACTCGCGACCAACCCGCGGCTGCGGTGCTCCGTGAGCTCGGCGCGATGCAGGCGCAGGAGTTCACCTATGCGCGCTGGTCCCTTGCCCAGCGGAGCGCCGGTGAAACGGCCGCCACTATTGACCGGCTGTATGCGGACGGCTTGCTCCTGAGGACACACGTGCTCAGGCCCACCTGGCACTTCGTCCACCGCTGGGACGCCGCCTGGTTGCTGCAGCTCACGGCGCCGCGGGTAAAGATGACTATGCGTTCAGTGATCAGGCAGTGGGGACTTGATGAAGCCACCCTACGGTCCGGAACTGCTGTCCTTGGGGCGTGTGTGGCGGACGGTTCCCATCGAACCCGCGACGAACTGGCAACAGCATTGGAAGCGGCCTCCCTGCCATCAGCCGGACCAGCGCTCGGCAGCTTCCTTATGGCGGCCGAACTCGATCGGGTACTGATCAGCGGAACGCCCCGCGTCAGTGCCGGCGGGACCGTCAGGCAAACCTATGCCGCGTTCGAAGCAAGAGTGGAGCCCGCCCCCACGGGCGGGTCCGTCCGCATCCCTTCCGGCAGAGAATTCGATCGGACTGAAGCACTGCGCGAACTGGTGATCCGCTACTTCGGCGGCCGCGCGCCGGCTACGGTCAAGGACTGCTCCCTCTGGTCAGGGCTTACGCTCGCCGACGTGCGCGAGGGGTTGCGGGAGGCCGACGATCTCCTCACCTCCGAAGAGATCGGCGGGCAGAGGTTCGTTGTCCCGGTGGAACCGTTGGCTATCCGGCCCCCGGAGACCCCCGTGGTAGACCTCATCCAGTGCTATGACGAGTTCGTCATGGGTTACACACCCACCCGATTCTTTGGTGCGCCGCCGTTGACGAGCAGCCCGGCCCGCCTGTCCGGGCACCTCATCCTTCTCAACGGACAGGTGGCGGGTGGGTGGAAACACACCCTGGGCCCACGGGAAGCGATCCTGGATATCGTCACCGATCGTCCCTTTGATGAGGCGGAGGCTGCGGCACTGGAAGACGCGGTGCGGAAGTACGGAGATTTCCTTGGACGTGCGCTGAACGTCCGGTGGCGCTGAACGTTACGCGTCACTGAGTGCTACGCGGCGCCGTCGTCGTCGTCCTCGTAGAAAGCCGCATGCAGCGCGGGCTCAAGCTGCGCTATCTCGGTCAGGAACGCGTCGTGGCCTATTGGCGAAGTGATCGTGTGTACCGTCACTTCGCCCGGCAGCGCGGTCGCGAGTTCGTGTGACTGCGCGGGCCAGTAGAGCCGGTCGGAATCGACGGCCGCGATGAAGAACTGCGCCTGTGCCTTGCTCAGCGCTTCGGGAAGGCTGCCGCGGTCACGTGCCGCGTCGTGGCTCATGAGTGCCTCGGTGAGGACAATGTAGCTGTTGGCGTCGAAGCGCCGGACGAGTTTGTCTGCCTGATGGTCGAGATAACTTTCAATCTGGTAGCGGCCACGCTCCGCCGGAAGCGGGGATCCGAACGGCTCCTCCGCACCCTGCGCGGCGCGCCCGAACCGGTGGGTGAACTCGGGTTCGGACCGGTAGGTGATGTGCGCGATCCGCCGGGCGAGTCCGAGGCCGCCCTCAGGCCCGACGGTGCCGTAGTAGTCTCCCTGCGCGAACTGCGGGTCCAGCCGGATTGCCTGCACCTGTGCCTGTGCGAATGCAATCTGCTCGGCTGTGCTCGCTGCCGCACATGCAATGACTGCACAGCGCTGGACGCGGTCGGGGTAGATGAGCGCCCACTCAAGTGCACGGGCGCCGCCCATTGATCCGCCGATCACCGAATGCCAGGATGGAACTCCCAGCAGATCCGCGAGCAATGCCTCAGCCCGCACGGAATCGCGGACCGTGACAAACGGGAAGCGCGAACCCCACGGTTTCCCATCCGGGTGCAGGGACGCAGGTCCCGTAGAGCCGTAACAGCCGCCGAGCATATTGATGGACACAACGAGGAAGCGATCGGTGTCGATGGTGCGGCCCGGGCCAACCAGGCCGTCCCACCAGCCCTCCTCCTCAGAGTCCCCCCGTGCAACGTGTGAACTGCCCGTGAGCGCGTGCTCGATCAGGACCGCGTTGGAGGCATCCGCGTTCAGGCTCCCCCAGGTCTCATATGCAAGAACGACGTCGGGCAGGTGCCCTCCAGCCTCGAGCGTCATCGGACCGATAGATAACCGCCGGATGGAAGCGTCCCCGTCCAGATCCGGCCGCGGCTGCGCCTGGGTCGTTGTAGTGCCTGTCAAGAGTGCCACCTTCGTAAATCGCGCTTGCGCCTGCACCGTTCGTGCATCGCCTGGTCGTCACCCGGGGCACCCCACCGCGAAGGAGGGTTGCCGGACAGCAAGCCGGGGCTGGCGGCGCAACGCGCCGTACTGTCACTCGTGACCTGGTACAAGAAAACCCGACGGTGCGGAATTGGGCAACTAATGTGACCCGGGGTGAATTTCCGGCCTGTGGACGGAAGCAGGAATGCCGTGCAACATGCTTGAGTGGAGCCGCCGTGTCCCTGGAAGGGGGCGACTCCACTCAAGGGGGACTTCCGTTTCGAAGGTCCCTGGCAGGAAGCGCCGGCGGTCTCGGAACCGGTCTTCCTGTCCGGCAAACTATCCGCGCAAAACCTTGGATTTAGCTTGGGGCTACCCGGGAGCGTCTGTGACTTAGGTAACCCTAAGTCGAGGCCTCCATCACAAAGTGCCAAAATGGGGCCATGCGCCTGGATCATGTCTCTTACGCCTGTGAACCTGACGGTCTCTCTGCCACGGCGGAGCGGATCTCCGAAGCTTTGGGAATCGAATTCGTCAAGGGTGGAGTTCACCCTCGATTCGGAACCCGCAACATGATCTTTCCGCTGGTGAACGGCCAGTACCTCGAGGTGGTTGAGGTACTCGACCACCCTGCGTCGGACAAGGCGCCTTTCGGACAGGCTGTCCGCGCCCGTTCCGAGGCCGGCGGCGGCTGGATGGGCTGGTGCGTCGCGGTTGATGACCTCACGCCGTTCGAGGAGCGCCTCGGCCGCAGCGCCGTTCCCGGCAACCGGAAGTTCCCGGACGGGCAGGAGCTCACCTGGCAGCAGATCGGCATCAAAGGCCTCATCTCGGACCCGCAGGTGCCCTACATGATCCGCTGGGACAACGGCACCGAAGCCATTCATCCCTCGCAGGCACGGCCGGCTTCAGTCAGGCTGAGCGCCCTTACTATTGCCGGCTCTGCCGACCGGGTAACTGAGTGGCTCGGTACGCCTCCTACCCACCCGCTTGACGACGTCGACGTCGCCTGGATCGCACCCAACGGAACCCCGGGAATCATGTCGGTCACTTTCGAGACCGGACAGGGTTCAGTTCAGATCTAGAGCTACCCGCCGATTCCCATCGCCGGTCCGAAGAGGGCGAAACCAACGAATCCGGCGATGTCGAGCAGTGCGTGCGCAACCACCAACGGCATCACCCGTTTGGTTCGTGTGTAGGCGTAGCCGAAGATGAGGCCCATCACGACGTTCCCGATGAACGGGCCGATCCCCTGATACAGGTGGTAGGTTCCTCGCAGCAGCGCTGAGGCAATGATGATGGCTGGAGTGGACCAGCGCAGTTCCCGCAGGCGCTCGAACAGGTAGCCGACCACAATCACCTCCTCAAGCACCGCATGCCGGAGCGCGGACAGTACGAGTACGGGCACCGTCCACCAGTAGGTATCGAGTGCAGTGGGGATGATCTGGGTTGTCAGGCCGAAGGCCCTGCCTGCTGCATAGACGCCGAGGGTGCCGAGGCCAATGATGGCGGAGAGCAGGAACCCGAGACCAAAATCGATCTTCGGGTTAGTGAAGGTGAAGCCGATCCGTCGGAACGCCGACCTTCCCGGACCAGAGAGCAGAAACAGGACAAGCGCCACGGGCACCAGGGCGAAGAAGATCCCCAGCAACTGATAGGTGAGATCGAAATACTGCCTGTCATCCAATACCGGGTTCAGGCGGGTGGTCTGAGCGGCCAGCGGTGCCTGGATGAGCTTGTCGATCAGATCGACGACGGCGTAGACCGCCGATTGCCCAAGGGAGAGACCCAGCACAATGAGTATCTCGATCCTGACCCTGCGTCGAGCACCGATGGATAAGGACGGCAGGTCGCCTGCATGAACGGTTGTCATACTTTTATGGTGCCGCAACCGGCACCGGGCGGCCAAAGCCCGGGCAGGACCAGCCACGGGCAGTGTTTGAGTATCTAGTCTTCGGCCACAGCCGGGGCGACAATCACCCGGGTCCCGCGCTCCCTGAATGCGGCCAGCTGGTATTCCGAAATCCCATCGTCCGTGATGAGATTGCTGACTGCATGACCGGTCATCGTAGCGAACGCACGCAAGCCGATCTTTGATGAGTCAGCAACGATATACGCCGTCGCTGCCCGCCGTGCAACCATGGCGTTCACCGCAGCTTCCCCTTCATCAGTCACTGTGGGTCCGAACTCAGGATCAAGTCCGTTGACTCCCACGAACGCGAAGTCGAGGGCGACATGCTGCAGGATGGCATCAGTGTAGGGGCCCACCAGTTCGGACGAACGGGAATTGACGATTCCACCGGTCACCATGATCTTGATGTTCGGGCGTACGGCCAGTTGGGCGGCAATATTGATCGCGTTGGTAACCACGGTGAGGGTGGGTTTGTTCGAAGGTTCCATCAGATCACGGCGCACGCTGAGCACCTGGGCCAGAGCTGTGCTTGTGGTCCCCCCGCACAGGCCCACAACTGAGCCGCGGGGTATGAGGGCACTTGCTGCATACGCAATGGCTCGCTTACGCAGCGCGCCAAGGTCCCGGTTCTGCTTCAGGGGCAGTGAGTACGCACCCGACTCAATGGTTGCGCCGCCCCTCGTTCGGCTCAGCAAGCGCTGTGCGGCGAGACTGTCCAGGTCGCGGCGTGCGGTTGCCGGGGACACGTGCAACCGGGTCACGATGTCCTCTACCTCAAGCTGCTTCGACTGCGCGAGCAACTCGAGGATCGCGTTGAGGCGGTCTCCCCGTTTGAGACCCGCTTCCAGATTCATTGTGCTCCCTGATGGCCTGATCAGTCCCAATGAGGCTGATTGAGCGAAACTGCGTGTAGACAGCAAGCATAAGTCAGAAAGTGTCTTACTGGATAGAGCGGCATGCTTCTACCGAATGGGGTAAATAAGCTATAACTCTCCTGTAACGGAGGGCTGAAAGACTTGACGTGAGGCGCAGATCACGCAATTATCTACTTCAGGCGATGAATCTACATGATCACTTTGCTAGCCGTTCAATCAGTACTTTGCAGTAACTAAACAAGCCACGGGATGCAATTCCTACCAATGGAGGCAAGAAGATGAACTTCCCAAAAAAGCCGGTCGAGCGCCGCAACTTCCTTAAGGGCGCGCTCGCGACCGCAGCACTCATTCCGCTCGGAGGAGCGCTTGCCTCGTGCGCCGCAGGCGGCGGCGCACCGAACGGCGGCAACGCGCCTGAGGGCGAAGTCTCGGATACCAATCCCTTCGGAGTTGCGGCTGATTCCACGGTCGACGTAGTCATCTTCAATGGCGGCTACGGCATCGACTACGCCGAGTTCGCCGGCGAACTGATGGCCGAGAACCAGGGTGTCACTGTTAATGTCGCTCCATCGACCAACCTGGCGCAGGAGCTTCAGCCCCGCTTCGTCGGTGGCAACCCGCCGGACGTTATTGACAACTCGGGCGCAAACGCTATCGGCATCGCTACCATCCTCGCTCAACTCGAGGATCTCACCGACGTCATTGATGCGCAGAACATCGAAGGTGAAACCATCCGGGACACGCTCTTCCCGGGCGTCCTGCAGCCAGGAACTTTCGACGGCAAGCTTGCTGCCATTAACTATGTGCTCACTGTTTATGCCCTCTGGTACTCCCAGTCGCTGTTCGACGAGAACGGCTGGACAGTACCGACAACCTGGGACGAGATGATGGCCCTGGGCGAGCAAGCCAAGGCTCAGGACAAGTACCTGTTCTGCTGGGGCCAGGAAGCAGCCAGCTACTACCTTGAACTGGCTATCGCCTCGGGGATCAAGGAAGGCGGACACGAGGTTCGTCTCGCGCTGGAAAACCTCGAAGCAGACTGCTGGTCAAAACCTGCACTCCAGGAGGTCTTCACCGCGCTCGAGGAGATCATCGCAGCAGGTTACGTGCTTCCCGGCGGTTCCGGCACACAGTTCACGGCCGCGCAGGCACAGTGGATCGGAGAGGGCCAGGAAGCGCTGCTCTACCCCTCCGGATCATGGATCGAAAACGAGATGCGCGACCAAATGGCGGAGAACTTCCAGCTCACCGGCGCACCTGTCCCCACCGTGTCCAGCAGCCCGGCCCTGCCGTACGAAGCGCTGCACAGCGCAGCGGGCGAACCCTTCATCGTTCCCTCGCAGGGTGCGAACGTTGCGGGCGGCAAGGAGTACATGCGGACCATGCTCTCCAAGGAAGCAGCAACGAACTTCACCGAGTCGAAGCTCTCCCCCACCATTGTGCGTGGCACCGTGCCGGAGGACGGCTTCGGCTCGACCGCGCTCGTCTCGCAGGTTGAACTCCTCGAGGCTGCGGGGGAGAACGTCTTCACCTGGTCCTTCATTGACTTCTACGGCATGAACCAGGACCATCTGGTGTGGATGAACAGCTTCCTCGACGGGGAAATCGATGCTGCAGGACTCACCACTGAACTGCAGGCCATCACCGACGCCATCCGTAACGACGACTCGATTGAGAAGCTAGAAGTACAGTGACTGCAGCAATAGATCGCGCTGCGCCGGCCACCCCTCGCAAGGGTGGCCGGCGCCGCCGTCGAAATTTTTCGTTTGGCCGTGTCAGTTTCTTTGCCGTCTTTTTGGGCTTACCCCTCGCGGTGTACCTGATCTTCGTAGTGTCTCCGTTCATCCAGGCCTTCTACTACTCGATGACGGACTGGTCAGGATTCACCCCGGTGATGAATTTCATCGGTATCGACAATTACGTTCGTCTGTTCCAGGACGATACTTTCGTGAAGTCGCTGGGCAACAACGTGGTGCTCGTGATTGTGCTACCGATCGTCACCATCATCCTCAGCCTTATTCTGGCGACGCTTGTGACCGTAGGCGGCAGGAGCAAAGGACAGATTTCCGGCCTGAAGCACGCCGGTTTCTACCGGGTGGTTTCCTTCTTCCCCTACGTGATCCCGGCAATCGCCATCGGCCTGATGTGGCGTCAGGTGTTCGCGCCGAATGGCCTGGTCAATGGCGCACTCACCGGGCTCGGACTCGACCAGTTCATCAACTACGCATGGTTGGGCGAGGTGGCTACCGCAATGCCGGTGTCCATGTTCGTCATCATCTGGGGGTTCGTGGGTTTTTACATGGTCCTGTTCGTTGCAGCGATCAAGGGTATACCCGCTGAGATTTACGAGGCGGCCCGCCTCGACGGCGCAGGGCGGTTCCGCACTGCAGTCAGCGTCACCATCCCGATGATCCGCGACAACGTGCAGACCGCCTACATCTATATGGGAATCCTCGCACTTGACGCCTTCGTCTACATGGAAGCGATGAACCCGGGCGGCGGCCCTGCATTCTCCACCATTGTGATGCCACAGGTTCTCCTGGACACTGCGTTCAGTCAGGGTCAGTTCGGGCGGGCGAGTGCCATGGGCGTGATCCTCGCGCTCGTGACCCTTACCTTTGCGGGACTCGTGTTCCTGATCAACAGCCTCACCGGAGGCACGAAGAAGGACGTCCGGCTATGACCACCAAAGTCGCGGAAACCAAGCACGCAAAGGACACTCCTCCCGTCGCTGGGCCCCGGAAACACAAGGATTCCACCGGGAGCGACAAGGTTGTAGGAACTGTATCCCACACCGCCCTGATTCTGTGGTCCCTCATTGTGGTGTTGCCACTGCTGTGGACCTTGATGACGTCCTTCAAATCGACTGAAGAGATTTTCGCGTCCACGTTCGCACTGCCGGAGGGCTTGAACTTCGCGAACTACGTCAACGCCTGGACCACAGCCGGCATCGGGGATTACTTCCTCAACTCGGTCATTGTGGTGGGAAGTGCACTCATCATTGTGATGGTGCTGGGATCAATGTGCGCCTACGTCCTGGCGAGATTCACCTTCCGTGGCAGCAGGGCCATCTATTACCTCATGCTGGCCGGGCTGACCTTCCCGATCTTCCTGGCAATCGTTCCGTTGTTCTTCATCCTGCAGAACATGGGACTGCTCAACACCCTGCCCGGCCTGATCATCACCTACGTGGCCTTCGCGCTGCCGTTCACGGTGTTCTTCCTGTACTCGTTCTTCCGGACCCTCCCGTATGAGATTGGCGAGGCCGCGGCGATCGACGGTGCCGGAGACTGGCGGACCTTCTTCCAGGTCATGCTGCCGATGGCAAAACCCGGGATAGCGTCAGTTGCGATCTTCAACTTCCTCGGACTGTGGAACCAGTTCCTCATTCCGGTGGCTCTGAACACCAACGTCGACAACTACGTGCTTTCCCAGGGCCTTGCGCGGTTTGCCTCCCAGATGGGTTACGCCGTCGACTTCGGTGCCTTGTTTGCAGCCGTTGTCATCACGGTTGCACCGGTTCTTGTGGTGTACGTGATCTTCCAGCGCCAGCTGCAGGGATCGGTCTCCCAAGGCACCATGAAGTAGCACGCAACCGAGCCCGGCCGAAGCCTGGGGTCGCTTCAAAGGGTCGTCCGGTCCATGACCGGACGACCCTTTGACGTGCAACACGTTGTCACGCTACGCGAATGCCCTTACGCCATACCGCATGGGTGAGCTGCATGCCAGGCCGGTAAGCGAGATGCGTAGCCGACGGTGCACTGAACAATTGCAGGTCCGCGCGATGTCCGACGGCCAGAGATCCCACAGCGCGGGCGCCGTCGTCGTCGTTTCCCTGCTCCCGGTGAAGCGCAAGCGCTCCCCCGAAGGTGGCAGCCCGCACCGCCTGATGCACGGTCAACCCCATCTGCAGCACGGCAGTTGCTACGCAGAAGCCCATGGACGTTGTGTAGGAGGTCCCGGGATTGCAGTTCGACGCAATCGCGATTTCGACGCCGGCGTCCAGCAGCTTCCGGGCCGGCGCGAGCGGTTGCCGCGTGGACAGGTCGCAGGCCGGCAGGCAGGTAGCCACAGTGCCGCGCCTACCCGCACCGGAGTCCCAGGAAGACCAGGAACCGGCAAGGGCGTCGACGTCAGGCCGGCCGAGATAGTTGACGTGATCCACGCTCGCGGCCTCCAGCTCGACCGCCAGTTGCACGCCGCCGCCCGGTCCCAACTGGTTACCGTGGACCCGCAGTCCCAGTCCGGCATCGCGGCACGCACGCAACACTTCACGGCTCTGATCCGGAGTGAAAGCACCTGTTTCGCAGAAGACATCGGCCCACTGCGCGTACGGGCGGACGGCGGAAAGCATGGCGCCCGTTACCAGCTGTACGTAATCGTCGGCCGCCCACCCATCGGGCACGAGGTGCGCGCCGAGGAACGTCACTTCGTCGGCCACCTTGGCCGCGATGCGGGCGCCGCGTGCCTCCTCGTCGACGTCGAGCCCGTACCCGGTTTTCGTCTCGAGGTATGTGGTTCCGCCCGCTGCCGCCTCAGCAGCCCGCGCGGTCACGAGTTGCGCCAGTTCCTCGTCCGTGGCCCGCCGGGTTGCATCAACCGTCACCGAGATCCCACCGGCCGCATATGATTGCCCGGCCATCCTCGCCTCGAACTCCGCCGTGCGATCACCCGCGAACACCAGGTGCGTGTGGCTGTCCACCCAGCCGGGCAGGCAGGCCCGCCCGCCGGCGTCGTACTCTTCATCGGCGGCGGGCGCCGCTGAAGCCGCTCCGATCCAGGAGATCCGTTCGCCCTCCAGCACGACGGCGGCATCGGCGAGGACCCGATGCTCGCGGTCCTGGGTCATCAGTTCACCGATGTTGGTGATCAGCAGGGACGTCATGGCGCTCTCTTTCAGTCCTTGGACGCAGCGGCGCCTTCTGGCTCACCGGCCGCTTCCAGTTTGTCGATTGCCGTGGCCAACAGGTCGGCCGGATTCCCAAGCCGGATATGGCGGCCGTCCCGTGCCACCGCCACTCCCCCGACGACGACGGCGGTGATGTCCTGTGCCGTAGCGGTCAGCGGGAGCTGGTCGGGGCGGGATCCGGCTGTACGGGTGCTGCGCGGGTCCAGTGCGACGAGGTCGCACAGTCGGCCGACTGCCAGGCCCGGGCCGGTCCTGCCCTGGGCGCGCGCACCCCCAGCCGCAGCGATGCGGATCAGTTCCGCCGGCGCGAACCGGCCGCGCCGGCCGCCGGCGAGCCTCTCGCCGTGCTCCAGGGCCCGCATCTCCAGCCAGGGGTCGATGACGGCGTGCTGGTCCGTCCCGAGCGCCACCTGAGCACCGGCGTCGTGGAGTGCGCGGGCAGGACCAATGCCGTCGGCGAGGTCGGCTTCGGTTGTTGGGCACATCGCCACGGTGACGTGCGCGTCGCCGAGCAGCCGGATGTCGGCAGACGTGAGATGGGTCGCGTGGACGACCGTAAGCCGGCTCGACAGCAGCCCGTGCCTCGCCAGCAAGCCAGTGGGAGTGAGGCCGGTCGCTGCCAGGCAATCGCTGTTCTCCGCCGGCTGCTCCGAGAGGTGAATGTGCAGGGGCAGGTCCACCGGCAGTTGACGCGCTATCTCGGCGAGCGCAGCCTCGTCCACGGCGCGGACGGAGTGGAGGGCCGCACCCACGGAAACCTGTGCGGCGTCGAACTCGTCAGCGAAGGCACTCCGCAAGGCGTCCAACCGGGTAAGCCACGCGGCTGAGCTGCCGTCGCTGAAGCGAATCTGCTCCAGCTGAAGGGGAGCACCGAAACCCGAGGAGAGGTAGCACGTATCGAGCAGGATGAGCCGGATGCCGGCGGTCACTGCCGCGCGCGCAAGAGCGCGCTCCATCGCGTGGGCGCTCCCATGGGCGCCGCTGTCGCCCTTCCACCCGTAGGGTGTTCCGTCCGGGCGATGGTGCAGGTAGTGGAACTCGGCCACGCTGGTCCAGCCGGCAGTCACCATCTCGGTGTAGACGGCGGTTGCAAGCTCCTCGTACAGGGCCGGTGTCAAGGCTCCTGCGGCTCGATACATTGCCTGGCGCCAGGTCCAGAATGTCCCGCTTTCGCCGTGGGTCCGGCCGCGGAGTGCCCGGTGAAAGGCGTGCGAATGAGCATTGGAGGCAGCGGGGAAGACTATTCCCCTCAACACCAGCGCGTCCGGTGGAGGCTCGGTGCCGACGTTCACGGCGCGGACAATACCGCCGTCGTCGTACTCCACCCGAACGCCGTGCTGAATGTCCGGTGCGTTGTCTCCGTCCTCGATCCAGGCCCGCTCGCACCAGAGGGTTCTCACAGCAGGCGCTTGAGGACGTCGGCGAGCACGGTGGCGCCGTGATCGGCGTCGTCGGGTTCCACGTGCTCCTCGGGCGAATGGCTGACACCGGTCGGGTTACGCACGTAGAGCATGGCCGAGGGCACGTATCCAGCGAGGATGCCGGCGTCGTGACCGGCACCTGTCGGCAGGCCCGGCGCCCCGGGCATGGCCAGGGAAAGCTGGCGCTGAAGTTCGGCGTCGAACGTCACTGTGCCGCTGACGGACTCCTGCGTCAAAGACGCCGAGCAGCCCTCGAAGGCTGCAGCCTTCTGCGCCTGACCGTGAATGCTTTCGACGAGGGCGGCGGTCGTGGCATCATCCGGGTGGCGGATATCGATCCACAGTTCAACCCGGGACGCGATGACGTTAGTGCCGCCGGGGATGGGCTGCACGCGGCCGACCGTTGCACGGGCATCGGCCGTTGCCGCTGCGGTCTTACGGATGGCGAGGATGACCTGGGCTGCGGCGACCATGGGATCCGCCCGGTCCTCCATCAGCGTGGTGCCGGCATGGTTGCCCTGCCCTGTGATGGTGAGCTTCCAGCGCCCGTGGCCGATGATCGAGGTTCCTACCGCCACGGGAGAGTCGAGGTCGATCAGCCCGCGCCCCTGCTCGACATGCAGTTCCACGAAGTCACCGATCCTGCCCAGCGCTTCTTCGTCCCTGCCAAGGTGTTGCGGGTTCAGTCCTCTGGCTTGTGCCGCCTCAGCGAAGGTTGTGCCGTCAGGATCCTTCAGGTTCCGCGCCTTGTCAGCATCGATCGCCCCGGTCAGCAGGCGGGAGCCCAGGCAGGCCACTCCGAAGCGGGAACCTTCTTCCTCCGGGAACACGGCGACAGCCAGTGATCGCTGGGGTTCCACACCGCGTTCACGCAGGATGTCGACAGCGGCGAGCGCGGACGCGACGCCGAGCGGGCCGTCGAACGCGCCTCCCCCGGGAACGGAATCGAGGTGGCTTCCGGTTACCAGCGCGCCCCGGCGGCCGTTCCCTGTGGCGGAATCCCACCAGCCCCAGAGGACGCCGTTCCGGTCGGTTTCAACGGCGAGCCCCCGCCGGGTGGCCTGTTCCTCGAACCAGGACCTCAGGTCCAGTTCAGCAGTTGAAAAGACAGGCCGGGAATAGCCGCCGCGCGCTGCGTCGCGGCCGACGTCGTCGATGGCTTCCAGCAGATTACTAACCGTTTCCAAAGATTTTCCTTCCGGTTCCAAGAATGTTCCTGCGTTTGTCTGGGAAGCCCCTGTTCAGCTTCGGCTCGCGGGCCTAGACTCACCAACACGGCTATTCCAACCCCACCCTTGCAGGAGGCTATTTTCATGAGCGGACGCGTGGTGCATTTCGAGATTCCATTCGACGACGGCGACCGCGCGCGGAGCTTCTACCGCGACGCGTTCGGCTGGAACATGAACGAGATGCCGGAAATGCAATACACCATGGTCGCCTCCGGCCCCGTCGGCGAGCAGGGCATGCCGAGCGAGCCCGGGTTCATCAACGGTGGCATGTACAAGCGGGATCCGGAGAGCTCCCCCACCCCGGTCATCACCGTGGACGTGGAGAGCATCGACACCGCGCTCGCAAAGGTTCAGGAGCTGGGCGGATCCACTGTCGGCGAGAAGATGGCCGTCGGTGACATGGGATTCGCCGCCTACTTCCGCGACCCTGAGGGCAACATCATTGGCCTCTGGGAGAATGCCTGAGGGTTCACGGCTGCATTGGAATGCGGACACCACGCTCACGGGCCACCTCCTGCGCACGCTCATAACCGGCGTCGACATGGCGGATGACGCCGGTGCCCGGATCGTTGGTCAGGAGTCTCTCCAGCTTCTCGGCGGCGAGCGCGGACCCGTCCGCCACTGACACCTGCCCGGCGTGGATTGACCGGCCGATGCCCACTCCACCACCGTGATGGATGGACACCCAGGTGGCGCCGGAGGAGGTATTGAGCAGGGCGTTCAGCAGCGGCCAGTCGGCGATGGCATCAGAGCCGTCTGCCATGCCCTCGGTCTCCCGGTACGGGGATGCGACTGAGCCTGAATCGAGGTGATCCCTGCCGATCACAATCGGTGCGGATACCTTGCCTTCGGCGACGAGCCGGTTGAACAGCAGGCCGGCTTTGGCGCGGTCGCCGTAGCCGAGCCAACAGATGCGTGCGGGCAGCCCCTCGAATTCGACGAGATCGCCGGCGGCGTCGAGCCAGCGGTGCAGGTGCTTGTTCTCGGGGAACAGCTCCTTGAGTGCTGCATCGGTGACGGCGATGTCCGCAGGATCGCCGGACAGCGCAACCCAGCGGAAGGGACCTAGACCCTCGCAGAAGAGCGGACGGATGTAGGCGGGCACGAAGCCGGGAAAGTCGAATGCCCGCGGGTACCCGCCCTTCCTCGCTTCGTCGCGGATCGAGTTCCCGTAATCGAAGACAGTGGCGCCTGCATCCTGGAAACCGACCATCGCTTCGACGTGGCGAGCCATGGAGGTCTGCGCCTTCTTGGTGAAGCCGTCCGGATCACTGGCCGCCTCGCGCTCCCATTCATCCACGGCTACTCCCTCGGGAAGGTAGCTGAGGGGATCGTGAGCGGAGGTCTGGTCGGTCACGATATCGACGGTAAACTCACCGTTTCGTTGCCGCTCAAGCAGCGCCGGCACAATCTCTGCGGCGTTGCCCACCACGCCGACCGACAGCGGCCGGCGTTCAGCCTTCGCGGCGAGTACCTGCCGCAGGCCGTCCTCAAGATCGTCGGCGACGACGTCGAGATACCGTTTGGCGGCCCGGCGCCTCAGGCGGGTTTCATCGACGTCGATAATCAGCACCGCACCGCCGTTCAGCGTCACCGCCAGCGGCTGCGCACCGCCCATCCCGCCACAGCCGGCGGTGAGCGTCAGTGTGCCCGCGAGGGTTGCGTCCTCCGAGGTGAACAGGGCGCGCGCGACGGCGGCGAAGGTCTCGTACGTGCCCTGCAGGATCCCCTGGGTACCGATGTAGATCCAGGACCCGGCGGTCATCTGCCCGTACATAGTCAGGCCTTCGGCTTCCAGGCGCCGGAACTCCGGCCAGGTGGCCCAATCCCCCACCAGGTTCGAGTTGGCGAGCAGTACGCGCGGGGCCCAGGCATTGGTGCGGAAAACCCCTACCGGCTTGCCGGATTGCACCAGCAGGGTCTCATCATCCTCGAGGTCCTTCAGCGCCGCCACGATCGCGTCGAAGGATTCCCAACTGCGGGCAGCCCTGCCTGTCCCCCCATAGACCACCAGGTCCTCCGGGCGTTCGGCGACCTCGGGATCGAGGTTGTTCATCAGCATCCGCAGCGGCGCTTCGGTCTGCCAGGACTTGGCGGTCAGGCTCGTTCCGCGCGGTGCGCGGACCGAACGCGAGGAATCGTGCTGGGTGAATGTCATGAGTGGACTCCTGTTGTCGGGGCGTCTGTTGTGGGGGTGTCTGGATTGTTCTTCACGTGCTGGGGCGTGAGGATACCGGCCGCCTCAGCGGCGACCAGGCGGCCGATTTGCTGCGCTCCGGCGTCGGTGATCCGGTAGCTGGGCACTACAACGCTGAGCGATGCCACCACCTGGCCGCCGGAGACCACCGGAGCGGCGATGGCCGTGACGTCGGGTTCAATGCCGTTGCTGACGACGACGAACCCGCTCCCGGGTGTCCCTCCGCTCAACACAGCGCCCGCGGCGGAGCCGGTCAGCGGAATGCTGCGGCCAACCCAGCTGGTGTGCCGTACCGAGTGGGTGCCTTCGCGGACCGCGAGGTAGATGCCGTGGCCGTCGTGCGAGGGAACGTTGAGGTAGGCGGATTCGCCGGTCGAATCCACAAGCCGTTCCAGCGCCGCTTCCGCCAGCGAAACCAGTGACTCGTGCGAAAGTGCCTGTGCGCCCAACTGCACAACGCGCATTCCCGGCCGGTAGCCGTCGTCGTCCCGTCGAACAAAGCCCGTGCCTTCCAGTGTCCGCAGCAGACGCAGCGCCGTTGACGCGGAAAGGCCTGCGTCGCGCGCAGCATCAGCCAGTGTGACCGAGCCGCGGTCGCACACGGTACCGAGCAGCAGCAGTGCCCGCTCGACGGTGCGGGTTGACGTATCCGCCACGAATCCATCCTTGCGTTGTAACCAAATTTGTATTTCACTTATTGAAACGCTCATTTCATCTATTGGCAAGAGCAACTTGGTTGTGCAGCGGAGAAGAGGACGGAATGCAGGTCGAATACACGGTCACGGTCAGTCGCGGTGCGCTGGCGCCGAAGGATGTTGTTGCGGTCGCCCGCCACGGAGCGCGCGTAGAGCTGAGCGGTGACGCCGTCGCGGCGATGGAGGCCAGCCGCTCGGTGATCGAGTCCCTCATCGACGACCCCACCCCCCACTACGGCGTCTCCACCGGTTTCGGCGCGCTGGCCACCAAGCACATCCCAGTGGAGAAACGCACCCACTTGCAGCGGAGTCTGATCCGCAGCCACGCGGCGTCGTCGGGTGCTGAAGTGGATCGCGAGGTGGTGCGCGGACTCATGCTCGGCAGGCTCTCCACCATGGCCACCGGACGCACCGGCGTCCGGCCCATCGTGGCCCACACCTACGCGCAGATGTTGAATGCCGGCATCACGCCGGTCATTGGTGAGTACGGCTCGCTGGGCTGCTCGGGTGATCTTGCCCCGCTCTCCCACGTTGCGTTGGCCCTCATGGGCGAGGGCGAAGTAAGGAACGACGACGGCGCACTGCTGCCCGCCGCTGATGCGCTGGCTGCCGCCGGAATTGCGCCGGTGGAGCTGCGCGAGAAGGAAGGCCTGGCGCTCATCAACGGCACGGACGGCATGCTGGGGATGCTGGTCCTTGCCTCTGCGGACCTCCACCGATTGCTCCGGACCGCCGATCTTGCCGCCGCAATGAGCGTCGAGGGACTGCTGGGAACCGACAGTGTGTTTGCCGAGGACCTGCATCAGCTGCGTCCGCACCCAGGACAGGTGGCTTCGGCGGCAAATATCCGGCGGGTACTTGCCGGGTCGCGGCTGATCGGCCAGCATGACTCCGCTGAACGCAGCGAACACCGTTTCACCCGCGTCCAGGACGCCTATTCGCTGCGGTGCGCCCCGCAGGTTCACGGCGCTGCCAGGTCCACGTTGGCGCATGTGGAGTCGGTTGCATCCATTGAGCTCGGCTCGGCAATCGACAACCCGGTGGTCACTGTTGACGGTCGCGTGGAATCCAACGGAAACTTCCATGGCGCGCCCATCGGTTACGCCCTCGACTTCCTGGCCATCGCCGTCGCAGACCTCGCATCGATGAGCGAACGCCGGACGGATCGCTTCCTCGACAAGAGCCGCAACCACGGGCTGAACCCGTTCCTGGCCCACGACCCCGGGGTGGATTCCGGGCACATGATCGCCCAGTACACGCAGGCCGGGATAGTCTCGGAGCTCAAACGGTTGGCGGTTCCGGCGTCCGTGGACTCCATTCCGTCCTCGGCCATGCAGGAGGACCATGTGTCCATGGGCTGGTCCGCAGGGCTGAAGCTGCGGCGGGCGCTGGACGGGCTTGAACGTGTCCTGGCGGTGGAGCTGCTGACCGCTGCGCGGGGACTTGATCAGCGCGACGGCGGCGGAGGGAATTCATTGAGTTCCGCTGCGATCCGCGCTGCGCGGACAACCATCCGGGAGGTTGTTCAGGGGCCCGGCACTGACCGGTACCTGGCCCCTGAAATAGAAGCCGTTCGAAAGCTGGTGGTGGCGGGTTCGGTGCTTGACGCCGTCGACGTCGTTCTTGGTGATCCGCTGGTCTAGCCGAGCGGATCACCAAGAACCAGTGCACTGAAGTGTGGGGTTACCAGCGATGCGCCACGTCAATGACGAGGCGTGATGAGGTTCCCGGGCCATCGAGAGTGAAGACACGGAAAGGAAGGCGGGCTCGCACACCTAGACCGAAGGTGGTGCGGGCCTCGAAACTGTCGACGAAAGCCATCTGGCGGAACGTGGTGAAACCAGACACATTGACTGCTTCACTCCGGACGGCTGGGCGGTAGGTTGCGTTGCCGCGGAAGTCATACGCGGGTGCGTTAACGGTCACCTGCAGGTCGGCGGCACCGCGCAGCGGAGTAGCCATACCGGAAACGCCGACGACGGCGCTTACGTACCTGACGGTGTAGCCGGCGCCTTTGCCCCGAACATCGATCACAAGCCGATCGAAGCAGGCATGGCGTCCGGCGCGTGCGTTGACTATCGGGGCACTGGTCTGAGCGGTACTGCTCTTGGCCAACGATCCCCAGGTAATCCCACAGTAGCCAGCTGCTGTGGCACTGCTCGGCACCACCAGGCCAAGCCCGGCAATCAGGAGCAGGGCCGCCAGCAGCGCACGAATTTTGTGCATGATGCACCACCTTTCAAGGAGGAGTAGGTGGAATCATCGTAGGGCTGCGCCGGGTGGAAAGACCCGGCTCTACAGACTATGGCGCCCAACCGTTACTGCGGCTGCTTGTGCAGGCGTTTCAGCGGCCAACCCGGCTCAAAACGCAACCAACGCGAATCCGCAATGTCACCGTGTGCTTCTGACGACTCAGACGGTTTGCGGTGTTTTGCGGGTGAGGAAGCCCATGACCGGTTCGGCGAGCCGCGCGGCGACCGGACCGAGGATAGCCATCAGCAGCACGTAAGCAGTGGCGAGGGCGGCAAGCTCATCGGTCACTGCACCGGAGGCTACGGCCAGGCCGGCGATGACGATGGAAAACTCGCCCCGGGCGATCAGCGCAGCACCGGCGCGCGCCCGCCCAAGCTTACCGACGCCCTGTTGTTTGGCAGCCCACCAGCCCGTCGCTACCTTGGTGACGGAGGTGATGACCGCCAGCAGGAGCGCATACCCGAGTACCGGCGGGATGGTGCTCGGATCCGTGTTGAGCCCGAACACCACGAAGAAGACGGCGGCGAACAGATCACGCAGGGGCTCCAGGAGCCTGGTCGCGTTGGTGGCAGTCGCCCCCGAAATCGCGATGCCCAGGAGAAAAGCTCCGACGGCAGCCGAGACCTGCATTGCTGAAGCTACGCCGGCAACGAGCAGCGCGGCGCCAAGCAGGGTAAGGAGGAAAACTTCCCGGTCCTTGGAGTCGACGACGGCGGAGACCGCGTTGCCGAACTTCAGGGCGATGACGAGCACGATGGTCACGACCACCAGTGAAATTCCGACGGCCTGAAGTCCTCCGGCGAAGCTCACACCGGCGAGGACGGCGGTCAGGATGGGCAAGTAGACCGCCATCGCCAGGTCCTCGAACACCAGCAGGGACAGCACCACGGGGGTTTCCCTGTTGCCGAGCCGCCCCAGGTCGGTGAGCACTTTGGCAATGATGCCTGAGGAGGAGATGTACGTGACGCCGCCCAATACCAGGGCGCCCACGGCCCCCCAGCCGAGAATCAGGGCGATGACGACGCCGGGCAGGAAGTTCAGGAGGATGTCCAGGATGCCTGCCATCCAGGACTGCCGGAGGCCGGTGACCAGTTCACCTGCCGTGTACTCGAGGCCAAGGAGCAGCAGGAGCAGGATGACGCCTATCTCGCTGGCAATTGCACTGAACTCTTCGAGTCCGCCGAGCTCAACGAATCCGCCCTGCCCGAAGAAGAGACCGCCCACGAGGTAGAGCGGGATCGGCGAAAGACCGATTCGTCCTGCGAGCCGGCCGAGGATTCCAAGGCCGAAGAAAACGGCCCCCAATTCAATGAGGACCAGTGCACTGTGATTCCCCATGGGCGGCTCAGCCGCCGCGAAGTATCTCGGCGGCGGCGTCGAGCCCCTCAGAAGTGCCGACGGCAACGAGGAGATCGCCGGCTGCGAGAGTGAAGTCCGGGGTGGGTGAAGCCTGTACCTGGCCCTTGCGGAGGACTGCCACCAGGGACACGCTGGTCCGGGTCCGCATTTTGGTGTCACCGAGCTTGCGTCCGTCATAGGGAGAGTCGATGTCGATCAGGAACTGACGCGTGTTGACGCCGGGAAGGTCCCGGTGTTCTTCGGTCAGCTGTGCCACCACCTGGTGCGCGCCGAGCAGGTTGCCCAACGTGGATGCTTCATCCGCGGTGAGCGGGATGGATGCCAGGCAGGCATCCGGATCATCGGCGCGCGAGACAATGAGCTCCGTCTCGCCGTCCCGCTGGGTGACCGTCCCGATGCGCCGGCCGGACGCCGTCACAATGTCCTTGCGCACACCGATTCCCGGAAGTGGTGTCTGTTCAACCCTCATGGTTTTACTCTAGACCTGCTTGTGCTAACGGCGCTCACGTTTACTTCTGGGGTGCGAGCGCCCCGGTGATCCGTTGGTCGGTTTCCCCACCGGCGATGAGTCGGGATGCGAGCTCCGCGATCCCGGATGAGGTCTGGAATCCGTAGCCGCCCTGGCCCGCGAGCCAGAAGAAGCCGCTTGCTTCGGGGTCGAAACCCACCACCGGCAAGCCGTGGGCAGCCTGTGTCCGCAGTCCGGTCCACGATCGGACAACGTCCCCGATGCCGAGGGTGGTCAACCGGTTGAGCCGGTTGATCAGCTCCGCAATGTCCTCCGACCGCGGTTGTGCGTCCTCAGGCACGCTGGGAATGGATTCCGACGGCGAGACCAGCACACCGGCGTCATCCCGCCGGAAGTAGAAGGTGTCATCAGCCGCGGCAACCATCGGCGCATCGGGTGTGGGCGGATTGGCCGCGTTCACCACTGCGGCGCTTCGTCGGTAGGGGCGCAGACCCTGGGTGGCAACACCGGACAGGACGGCCAGTTCATCGGCCCAGGCGCCCGCGGCATTAACGACGACGGCGGCATGCACGCCGTGCGCTCCGGCACCGGCTTCCCATCCGCTGCGCAACCGCTGTACGGAGTGGACGGGCGCTCCCGTGAGTATCCGGCAGCCCCCGGCTTCGGCACGAGTGTGGTGGTACTGCAGCAGCGCTTCAGTGTTGGAACCGAACGCGGTGGTGTCGAGCCCGGCTGCCTCGAACCCCGCTGCGGCAATTTGCGGGCAGAGACTCTCAGCCTCGCTGATGGAGATGCGCTGCATCGCACCGCTTGCCCGCGCTGTGACGTCCGCTTCCGCTCCGACGAGCATGAAGCTGCGCGGAACGAGGATCGGTTCGGGCAGTTCCTGTTCGAACTCCCGGATCAAATCCAGTGTTCGTTCGGTGAGCTGGCGGACCTGTGGCGGGCCGTAGCTCGGGATGAGCTGCCGGGCGGACCTGGAGGAGGTGTGGTAGGCAAGTGTCTGTTCCGCTTCGACCAGGATCACCTCAAGATCCGGGTACTCCGAGGAAAGCGCCGAGGCCAGGGATAGTCCCGCAATGCCTCCGCCAACAATCAGGACATCTGCTGTCAGAGCCACAGCGTACCCACCTCCGTCGTTGTACACCCGCCTGGTTCGCGGCGCTTTCGGCCGCGCCGATCGCCGAAGCGTTAGGTACTGTTCTAACAGACCCTGACGTCCTCGTCAGCGGCTGATGAGTGGAAGTGCACGTGGAACGGGAACGCAGGGCATGACTCAGGACCATCTTGACCTTTTACGGCTGCCGTCCGCTGATCGGGACGCGTGCCGGGAACTGCTGGAAGCGCCCGTTGATTCCGAAGTGCTGGGAGCGCTCGAGTCGCTGCGCACGCGCCTCGGCGTATTGACTGAGAAACCGAAGCTTCCCGAATACCCGGAATCGGTGTGGACAGCCGGCCTGCTGCGCTTCGTGCCCGAGCTGCTGGACTGGTACCGGGCGCGCGGCGTCCCGGAGGACGTGGTTGCCGATTCCCTTCCCGATTGGGGACGGCACTTCGCGCTGCACCGGCGGGTCCACGGTGCGTTCGGGCTCGAAACGTGGCGCTGGCTTGTGGCTCATGCACAGGGCACCATGTTCCAGCTGGGCCGGCTGCAGTTCATGCTTTACAGGCCGGATCCTGCACTGCCCGATGGGGAGGGCGCCTACGCACTCGGCATTCATATCCCGGAGACTTCAGAGCCGCTCGATCCCGATGCAGTGGATGCCTCCATTGAACGTGCGCGCGCATTCTTCCCCGCGCACTTCCCCCAGGCACCTCCGGGTTTTGCGACCTGCGATTCCTGGATGCTCGATCCCGGCCTCCGGTTCGAACTGCCGGACACCTCCAACGTGGCGCGATTCGCTGACCGATTCACGCTTCTTGGGCGTCAGGGTGCTGAGCCGACCGATGCGCTGTACTTCGTCTTCCGCACCCGCGACACCGATTCTCTCGCGTCGCTGCCCCGGACATCCTCGGTGCAGCGCGCGGTGCTGGACCGGTACGCCGCCGGAACTCCGGTGCTGGGAACCGCCGGGTACTTCCGGCTCTGATTCCCAGCTCTACGCGAGTGCGACGCAGAGCACTGAGGCGTCGTCGGCCGATTCACCGATCTCCTCCTGGGCGCTTCGCAGTGTCAGCAGCAGTTCCTGTGCGCCGATGGGCGTCCGCACGGCTTCGAGGAACTCCGCCGGTCCGCTGACCAGACCGAGATCCACGGCGCGCCACGCCCCATCCGAGGCGAGCGCAACCGTGTGCGCCGGCCCGAATGAGACCAGCCGCGCTTGTTCAGCGGCGGCCGGCTCCCTTCGCGCGACCCAGACGCCGCCGGGAGTGTTGCGGTCCAGCCGTGCCTGACGCAACTGTTCTGCGGACGCGGAAGGCTCACTGATTCCTTCCCCGACGTGGCGTACCTCGCCGTTATTGAGGGCCGCCACGACGTGGCAGTCCGCGAGGCTGAGAACGTGCAGGCCGCCGCCGTCGTCGTCGGCCGTTACCAGCGACACAGCCGCACTGGGAAAGCGCTGGGACTCAGCTCCCACCAGCTGGTGTCCCAATTCGTCCACTCTGCCAAGCGCGGCTGCCAGAACCGCGCGCGGATCAGCCGGTCCCACGCTTTCCGCAATCGCAAGATCCAGAACGCGCGCATACCAGGACGGGTTGGAGGCACCGGGAAGATCCAGTTCGTCGAGCAGGGAGGTGGCACCGTCAATCATCCAGACGGCATTGCCCCGGTAGCCGCAGGCGTCCTCCTCTACGTGATTGTCGCCCTCGGTCTGCACGCGCGATACGTGTGTCCAGTTCATGCTTTCCCTTCATCTCCTGCGTCGGTGAGTACCTCGTGCAGGATGTTCCGGTCCATCGACTGGAAGTCGGGGTTGTCATCGGAGGTCGCGGCCATTGCTGATCCCATGCAGAGCGCCCATCCGCGTGCCCGCTGCCACGTGGCGGCATCGGTGGGACGTTCGCCGTTGATTCGGTTGATGAAGGCGCGGCGTCCGTTTCTGTCAAAGACCATCCAGGCTGCAGCGAGATCCGTGGCTGGGTCTCCGCTGGTCAGATCACCGAAATCCAGGATGCCGAGTAGCCGGCAGTGGGAGTCCAGCACGATGTTCGCGGCATGGAGGTCTCCGTGGAGCCACAGCGGTTCGCCCTCCCAAGGCGGCTGGTCGCGCAGTTCGACCCAGAGGGCGGAAAGTTCTGCGGCCAGTCCTGCACCGCCGATCCTCTTCTCCACCGCCCTGCTGCGTGTGGAAAGCGGAACTCCCCGCACCGGGTTCCGCGGAGCGTCTGCGGGTGCCGGCTGCTGAAACGCGAGGACGAAGTCCGCCAACTGTTCCGCTGCCCTTGTCCGGTCGGCGGCAGGGAGGTCGGCCGCCAACGGCCCTTCGATCCAGCGGGTGATCGTCCAGTACCAGGGAAAGTACGACGACGGCGCGCCGGTCCGCTGCGGGACCGGCGTCAGCGCCTTCACACCTTGAGTGAGTATGCGCAGCCAACGCTGCTCATTGACGATGAGGTTCGCCGCCGCCTCGCGTCGAGGCAGCCGGACGGCGAACTCCTTGCCAAGCCGGAAGATCGCGTTGTCCCAGCCGTTGGCGACCAGCGTGAGCGGCAGTCCGGAGAGGTCAGGGTGCTGTTCGTCGAGAAGTCGCTGCACCAGTTCAGTAGTGATGTCGATCTCCGCGGCCGGCATGTTCGCCATGGCTTCCTCACCCCTGGAAAGAGCTAGCCTTCGACCCCTAGGCGTTCCAGGATCAGCTGGCGGACCTTGCCGGCGTCGGCCTGGCCACGGGTAGCCTTCATGACGCCACCGACAATGGCGCCGACCGCCTGCAGCTTCCCGCCCCGGATCTTGTCCGCGACATCGGGCTGTGCAGCGAGGGCGCCGTCGATCGCTTCAAGGAGGGCGCCGTCGTCGGACACCACTTCAAGGCCTCGCTGGGAGACCACTTCCGTGGGCGTACCCTCGCCGGCAAGGACGCCGTCGAGCACCTCGCGGGAGAGCTTGTCGTTGATCTTGCCGGCGTCGATCAGCCCCTGCAACTCAACGATCATGGCCGGTGTGACGCCCAGTTCGGCGGGTTCGACGTCGGCAACCTTGGCACGGCGGGAGATCTCGCCCATCCACCACTTCCGCGCCGTTGCCGGTTTGACCCCGGCGGCGACGGTTTCCTCGATGGAGTCCATGACGCCGGCATTGACGACATCACGGAACTCGGCGTCCGAGTAGCCCCAGTCAGCCTGGAGACGCTTACGGCGGGCTGCCGGTGGTTCGGGCAGCTCGCTGCGAAGCTTCTCGATCCACGCATCGTCCGTAACCACCGGAACAAGGTCCGGCTCAGGGAAGTAGCGGTAGTCGTCGGCGTCGGACTTGGGACGGCCCGCCGTCGTCGACCTTGTGTCTTCGTGCCAGTGCCGGGTTTCCTGGGTGATCGCAACGCCGGAGTCGAGGACAGCGGCGTGCCGCTGGATCTCGTAGCGGACAGCGTGCTCGACGGCCCGGAGCGAGTTCACATTCTTGGTCTCGGTGCGGGTGCCGAACTTCTCCTGGCCCTTGGGCTTGAGGGAGACGTTGGCGTCGCAGCGGACGTTGCCTCGCTCCATGCGTGCATCGGAAACACCGAGGTTCTTGACGATCTCGCGGATGGCTGCGACGTACGCCTTGGCCAGTTCCGGTGCGCGCTCCCCCGCCCCGACGATCGGCTTGGTGACGATCTCCACGAGCGGTACGCCTGCTCGGTTGTAGTCCACGAGTGAGAACTCGGCGCCCTGGATGCGGCCAGTGGACCCGCCCATGTGGGTGAGCTTGCCGGCGTCTTCCTCCATATGCGCGCGTTCAATCTCGATCGTGAAGACCGTGCCGTCAGCAAGTTCGATGTCGATCGACCCGTCGTAGGCGATCGGTTCGTCATACTGCGAAGTCTGGAAGTTCTTCGGGGTGTCCGGGTAGAAGTAGTTCTTCCGGGCGAAGTGGCACTTCTCGGCGATCTTGCAGTTCAGTGCGAGCCCGATCTTAATGGAGGACTCGACAGCTACCCGGTTGATGACCGGGAGCACACCGGGCAGCCCCAGATCCACGGGAGTGACGTTGGTGTTCGGTGTATCCCCGAACGCGTTCGGCGCGGAGGAGAACATCTTGGTCCGGGTGTTCAGTTCAACGTGAACCTCGAACCCGAGTACCGGATCATACTTCTGCAGGGCCTCTTCGAAGGAAAGGATTTCGGCGGTTGCAGTGCTCATCTACTTCACTCCAGCGATCTCGGGTGCCTGTGCCAGGAGGGGTCCGCCCCAGGTGTTCTCAAGCAGCGTTTCCAGTGCTGCGCCTGCCCGGTAGAGGCGTGCATCCTGGCGTGCGGGGGCCAGGAACTGGATGCCGACCGGCAGCCCGTCGGCAAGGCCTCCGGGTATCGAGATGCCGGGGACGCCGGCCATGTTCGCGGGGATGGTGGCGACGTCGTTCAGGTACATGGCGAGCGGATCGTCCAGCTTCTCGCCCAGCTTGAACGCCGTGGTGGGCGCGGTTGGCGAAATCAGGATGTCAGCCTGCCCGAATGCGGCGTCGAAGTCACGCTGGATCAGTGTGCGGACCTTCTGCGCCGAACCGTAGTAGGCGTCGTAATATCCGGCGCTCAGCGCGTAGGTGCCAAGGATGATGCGGCGCTTCACTTCGTCCCCGAAGCCGGCGGCGCGGGTGGCGCCCATGACGCGCTCAATGGTGGGAGCGCCGTCGGGCACAACACGCATTCCGAAGCGCACGCCGTCGTACTTCGCGAGGTTGGACGAGGCCTCCGACGGCATGATCAGGTAATACGCGCCGAGGGCGTACCTGAAATTGGGGCATGAAACCTCGACGACGTCGGCACCGGCCTGGCGCAGCAGGTCCAGCGCCTCGTTGAAGCGGGCCTGGACGCCGTCCTGGTAGCCGTCGCCCTGCAGCTCCTTGATCACGCCGATCCGCATCCCCCTGACGTCGCCGTTGCGGGCGGCGTCAACGAGCGCGCCGACGGGATCGGTGAGCGACGTTGAGTCATGGGGGTCGTGACCGCCGATGACCTCGTGGAGCAGTGCGGCGTCGAGCACCGTGCGTGTGACCGGACCGATCTGGTCCAGTGACGAAGCCATCGCAATCGCACCGTAGCGGGAGACGCCGCCGTAGGTCGGCTTAACTCCGACGGTGCCGGTGACCGCACCGGGCTGGCGGATGGAGCCGCCGGTATCGGTGCCGAGCGCAAGCGGCGCTTCGAAGGCTGCGACGGCAGCAGCCGATCCGCCGCCGGAGCCACCGGGAATGCGGTCCAGGTCCCATGGATTCCGGGTGGGTCCGTACGCCGAATGTTCGGTGGAGGAGCCCATCGCGAACTCGTCGAGGTTGGTCTTGCCGAGGATCGGCATCTTCGCGTCGCGAAGGCGCCGCACCACTGTTGCGTCGTACGGGCTGTGCCAACCCTCAAGGATTTTCGAACCGGCTGTGGTGGGCTGGCCCTTGGTGACAATGAGGTCCTTGACGGCGATCGGTACGCCTGCCAGCGGATGCATAGCGTCCTCTAGGGAACGCTCTTTGTCCACCTCGGAAGCGACGCGAAGCGCCTCATCGGTGTTGATGTGCAGGAAGGCGTTGATCGCCGGGTCCACTTCGCCGATGCGGTCAAGGTGTGCCTGGACTGCTTCAACGGCCGAAACCTCGCGGGACGCGAGCTTCTCGGCGAGGCCGGAAGCGCTGAGCCTGGTCAGATCTGTCATGGCCTACTCCTCGTCCAGGATTGCGGGGACCTTGAACCGGCCCGCTGCGTTGTCCGGTGCGCCGCTCAGGGCTTCCTCGTTGGTGAGGGTTTCGCCGATGACATCATCCCGGTACACGTTGCTGAGCGGGATGGGGTGGCTTGTGGCCGGGATGTCCTCGCCCGCCACTTCGCTGACGGTCTTGATGGAGTCGACAATGACCGAAAGCTCGCCGGTCATCCGGTCCAGCTCCTCGGCGCTCATGTCGATGTGGGCGAGCCGGGCGAGATGCGCGACGTCCTCACGGGTGATCTCGGGCATGTTTCTCCAGGATCTTTTCGATGTACTCAGGTTTCGGGTTCTAGTCTACGGGCGCGAGGAGAGCGTCCTGTCCCCAGCATTACTGAAGCGCCAGGCGGAACACCCAGAGGTGGATGTCCTCATCCGGGACCCACCAGTCGCGGCTTGGCACCCTCTCGAATCCGAGCGATTCATAGAGGCCGTGGGCGCGCACCATGTTGGAGCCACTGGTGAGACTGACCGCGTCTATCCCTTCCAGCGTGCGCGCATACCCGATGATCCACTCGACCATGCGGCGGCCGATTCCACCGCGCTGCACCGCCGGGTCCACGGCGAGCATGCGGAATTCGAGTTCCCCGGCAATCGCGATGTCCGTGTAACGCTGGCCTTCGAAGGTGATCGCAACGGAGCCGACGACGGCGCCGCCCAGTTCCGCAACCCACACCTCGGCGTGCGCTGCCCGGTGTTCAACATCGGTGAGCACCTGGACGTACGGGTGGTTTGGATCTTCGAAGTAGCCCGCGCCGACGTAGGCGTCCCGCGTAATCCGGCGGACGTCGTCGTAATCTGTTTCAGTCACGCGACGCATGGTCAGGGTCATCGGATAAGCCTTTGTCGTCTGGATTGGTTGGATAAATCCGCCTACCCATTGTGACCCGCTAATCGAAGTCGATCGAGCCGGTTCGGCGACCGTGTTGCGCGAACCGTTCGAACATCAGGACCGCCAACACCAGCCAGCCGAGTCCGATCGCGAGGCACAGCCCCAACTGCCCGATCGTCCCGACGGATACCGCCTGGGTGCCCTGCACAGCGCGGATGGCCGCCAAACCATGAATCATGGGAAACACCTGCGCCACCAATTGCACGCCTTCGGGCCAGAACGCCACCGGTACCACCACGCCGCACAGGAGCGTGTGGGCGGACTGAACCAGATTCGCGACGACGTTACGCCAGTGCGGCACTCTCAGCACGAATGACGCAACGAAGAGCGCCATCCCGTACGTGCCGCAGGCAACACAGGCGAGCCCGACGACGGCGGCAACAGCCGCAGGCAGGCTCCACTCGACGCCGAGCAGCGGTCCGATTCCGAAGAGGACGATCGACGCGGTTCCCACTCCGCTCGGCATCCACTGCAGGCTCCTGCCGACGAAGACCGGCCACAACCGGGCCGGCGCGACCGTCAGCAAGCCTAAGGTTCCGGAGGCCCGCTCCCACTGGGTGGACTGGATGGCGAACAGCGTCTCGGATGCGGTCAGGAAGACTGCCTGCCCGATGAACAGATACAGGATCGCGCCGGGTTCCTTCAGGAGCAGGCCGATCACGGCAAAGAACAAGACCTGCATGATGACGCGCCCGAGCCAGCCGACACACCACGTCAGCGGTGAGTAAACCGTGCGGAAATCTGCGAAGGCAATGTGCGCAGCGCTTCGCACCACGTTCAATGTCGCGGTTGGTTCAGGCATAGGTCATCTTCCCCGTCCGTCGAAGCCGATTGATGGACGCCCTCACCAACACATTCCCGATCACGTAGGAGAGCACGCCAAGGACTCCGAGCATCATCAGGCTGAAGGCGGCATCGCCCGCCAGCTCGATGGTCAGTGATTCGCGCAGTAGATCCGAAGCCCAGGAAAGGAAAACGAGCGCCGAAACGGGATGGACCCACTCCGGGAGCAGGGCAACCGGGACCATCACGCCGCCGAGGAGATAGAAGGGATAGCTGAGGGAGTTCTGGAAGGAGCGGGCCGAGCGGGCGAGCACGAATACCGCCGCCATCGACAGCGCAGTGCCGACCATCGCGAACACCAGCAACACCATGGTCGCGGCGAACAGGACCGGGTGCCGGATCGCCACAGGTTCACCGGTGAAGATCCACCCCACAAGCCAGGACTCAACGAATCCCACCAGGCCCATGCAGGTCACCACCCCTACCCTCCCGGTCAACAAAGCGGAGAACGACGACGGCGCCGCCACCAGAAGCTCCAGCGTTCCGGCTTCGCGGTCCCGGGTGATGAGTTCGCCCGCGGTATGAAGGCACATGCCCCACAGCGCTATCAGCCCGGGCGCGAGGACGGCGTAGCCACTCAGGTCAGAGCGCCCTGCATACTGGGTGATAGCGAGGAAAACCAGGGTCAGCATCGGAGCTGTGAAGAGAGTGAGATACCAGTCGGCGTTTCCCCGCATGCGCCTGTGCTGCATAACTGCGCCAGCCATGACCGTTGAGGTGTGCGTTGCGCTCATCCCAAGCTCATTCCGCGATCGCCGACAAGGTTCACGTAGAGATCGTCCAGGCTCGGTGGCGTGACCGAAAAGACGGACACTCCTGCCGCGGCGACGATGGTCAGCGCCTTCGTCACTGCCTGTTCTTCCAGGACCAACACCAGCCCGCCGGTTCCGTCCTCGCTCACCTGGGCATCCAACGGTTCGATTGACGCCAGGATCTCGCTGCGTTGGCTGGAGCTGAGGTCCGGCAGCTCAAGCCTTGACCCGGATCCGGTACTTCGCATGAGCTCGCTCGGGGTGCCCTCCGCGATGATCCGACCGCCGTCGATGAAACTCAGCCGGTCCGAGAGGTCGCCCGCTTCCTCCATGTTGTGGGTGGTCAGCAGGATGGTCTTGCCTTCGAACCTAAGATCGCGAATCAGGGCGCGGAACCCATTGGCGGCGACCGGGTCCATGCCTACGGTCGGTTCGTCGAGAATGAGTACCGGTTGGTCGGCGATCAGTCCCCGTGCCAGATGCAGCCGCTGCTTCATACCCCTGCTGAAGGTTTCAACGCGCTGGTTTTCCACACCTGTCAGCCCCAGCTTTTCCAGCAGTTCCGCGATTCTGACCCTGGCCTTTCGCCGTGGCATCGAGTACATCGCGGCCCAGAACATCAGGTTTTCAACCGGTGTGAGCCGGTCATAGAGTCCGCGCTCGCCGCCGAGCACGACGCCCAGGCCGGCTCTGGCCTGCCGGGTCTCTTTCACGACGTCGAAACCCGCCACGTTTGCGCTGCCCGCGCTGGGGAGGAGCATTGTGGAGACGATTTTGCACAGTGTTGTCTTGCCCGCACCATTCGGGCCGAGCAGACTGTGGACGGTACCGGGGCTTACGGTGAGATCGACATCATTCAGGGCGACTTTGGGCGCTGTGCCCTTGCTTTGTTGCTTCCTGCTGGCTTCGAACGTCCGACGCAGTGAGCGCACCTCGATTGCTGAGTCCATGCAGTGACCATATTTCTAGTGGAACGTGCGGCTCCTAGTAAAAAATGACTATGCTTGGCGGGTGTCCATAGCTGTCCTTCCAGCGGAACTCCTTACGCGTGCTGAGAGACTGGCCGACGGCGGTGAGCCTGAGGCTGCTCTCAACCTTCTCGGCCCTTTGCTAAAGACCTGTCCGCAGGCTCTCGCGATCGCCGTTGAGGCGTCGGCCGCAATGGGAAATTACGACGACGCGCGGCGGTATGCCGATTCCCTTGCCCGGGCGCAGAATGCCGTCGGCTCGGGGGAGCACTCCCTGGCGCGGGTCAGGGCAATGATCGTCCTCAGCCAATTGGCGTGGCTTGAGGGGCATGTATCGGAAACGTGGACGCTGTTGACCGACGCGCGCCACATCGCCGCCAGCCCGGTCGCGGAGCTCCTGGTAACAACTGCCCGTGCCGCGGCTGAACTCCGGGCTGAGCGTTATGAAGAGTCGATCGCTTCGGCGGAGACGGCGATGGCGATGGCGCGTGCCTCGGGTCTTGGCGATGCGTTGGCAGCACGTGCACGGGATGATTCAGCTGTAACACTCGCAAGCTGTTCAGCGACCCGACCTAATCCCGACGAAGGTCAGATCGCAGAGCTTGATCGTCTCTCGCACCCCGCAACCGATCTGGGAGCGGCAGCTCGAACCCGCGCAATCAACAACTCCCTGGTGGCTCTACTTGGACAGGAGAACCTGTCTGACGCTGAAGCATGGTCTCTCTACGATCGGGCTCATGCCCGTGCACGACTGTTCGGAGGGAAGTCACTACTCTCGATTGCCCGGCAAGGAATGGACCTCGCTGCGCGAACGGGCGATTGGGAGCGCGGCTGGGCCATCGGAACCGGACACATAGCAACCGAGGCGAGCCGCAGTGAGCGGGTGGCGATCGCTGCGAAACTGGCCCAGTTCGCCTTTGCCCGTGGGCTTGCGGCTGAAGCGGCGAGGTGGGGCCGGCGCGCCATGTCCGAATCCACGGCGATCGACGTCATCTGGGTGCGGGTCTACGCCTATCTCGGTGGTGTGATTGCAGCGGCGGCGTCCGGGGGAAGTGCCGAGCATGCATTGAACGAGTACGGGAATTGCATGAGCCCCACCAGCCATGCTCAACGGGCCGGGCGTGCCTGGGAAGCAGCCGAAGTTGCACTCACCGCAGGGACGGACGCCGCCGTCGTCGTGCGCTTCCTTGATCGCGTGATTCCCGGCGGTGCCGTAGATAATCTGTGCCCGGCGGCGAAGGCTTATGCGCAGGCGGTCTTGAAGGATCATTCGGGAGTTGACGCGTCCTCCGGCGAGCTTGTTGCCGTAGGCGACCGCATTGGCTGCCGAAACGCCATCTGGCGGGCGACTTTGCAAGTTCAGCTCGTCCGCGCGTATCGACGTGAGGGTAGACATACCGCGGCCGTCCTTGCCCTGACAGAAGGGCAACGGCTCGTTGATCGGTGGCCCGGGAGACTGCGCGACGAACTCCGCCAGCTCAGCATCACGGAAGTTTCCCAGCCTCCGGCGCTCAGCACACGGCAGGCTCAAATCCTGGAGTTCATCCTTGAGGGTGCGAGCAACAGGAACATTTCGGAGACGCTTGGTATCTCTGAGCGAACCGTTGCGGTTCACGTTTCGGAGATCCTCGCAAGGACTGGGCACGCTTCCCGGACAGCTCTCGCTGTTGCCGAATTGCGTAGGCGGCTCATGGGATAGCGGTGCAGGCGTTTCCCACAAGCTCTTCCATTCGTATATGTTTTCGAATACAATTAGGTATGAGCTTAGCCGCGGTCATCGACACCCCCGACGTCGGTGATGAGCGCTCTGGCTCTGTATCGGAAATCGGTGGCCCACGGAGCGGTTCGGGGCATCATGTTGCTGAGCCCAATGGTTCGGAGATCGACGTTGCGGAGTTGAACCGGCTGGTCGCCTCGTTCGCAGCCGGGTTCACTGAGGACTTCATCGGGATGGGCCAGGCTGAATTGGGCGAGCATCTCGCCGGGATCGAGGAACTATCCCGGACCGTGGAGTACCTCCAAGTCGCCGCCGCTACTGCGGTGGATCGCAGCAACGCCGCCGCAGGAGGACGGCCCGCCGAAGGAAACCCCTCCACCGGTGGTGCCGGATTCGTCTTCAACACCTCCCACGTGAACACTCCGGACGTCAACACACCCGGCTTCAACACTCCCGGCTTGAACACCGCTCAGGGTAGGCGCTCGGTGTATCGGTGCACCGCGGAGTACCTGCAGGACCGGCTACGGATCAGCCGCAGCGAAGCCACCCGCAGACTCCGCCTCGGCGCCAAACTCCTACCCCGCATCACCCTCACCGGCGACACCCTCCCGGCACCCCTGGAACACCTCGCAGCAGCCGTCTCCCCCAATAAGACCTCCCCCAGTAACATCTCCGGAAGTAACATCTCTGCCGGGGACGTCTCTGGCAGCAAGGTCTCCGGCCGGTCAGCAACCCTGATCGCCACCGCACTGGACCGGGCCCGCTTCGTTGCTGAACCCACCGTGCTGGAGACCATGGAAGCTCAACTCACCGCTAGCGCCACCACCTATGACCCGGACTTCCTTACCCGGCTGATCCGCCGCTGGGAAGCACACCTGGACCCCGACGGACCAGAACCCACCGACAAGGAACTCACCGCACGCCAAGGCGTGTTCCTCCGCGGCAAGAAACGCGGACTACACCTGTTGGACATCGCAGCCACCGACGAACAATACGAATACCTCACCACCGTCATGAACACCACCACCAACCCCCGCACACAACCCGGCGGTAATGATGGCGCCGCTGGCGTCTCCTCCGCACCGGTCCGCGAGCGTGAGGAAACCTTCGAAACCCGGACCCGAGCCCAACTACTCCTCGACGGGCTCATCGGCGCCTGCCAGATAGCACTGGCCACCGACCAGCTGCCGGCAACCGGAGGGCACCGACCACAACTCCTGGTCACCATCGACTACAAAAGCCTCCTGCGGGAAGTAGCCGAAAACGGTGCCACCCCCGACCCCACCAACGGGCTAAACAGCCGTCACCATGCCCACGACACAGACAATCGACCGAACGCGATTACCGATGGGGCGTCCTTCGCGTTCACCGGACCCATCAACGCCCGAACCGTCCGGAAACTCGCCTGTGATGCCGACATCATCCCCATCGTGCTCGGCGGGACCAACGAGATCCTTGACCTGGGCCGCGCCCAACGACTCTTCACCGTCAAGCAGCGCAAAGCACTTCACGCCCGTGACAAAGGTTGCGCCTTCCCCGGCTGCCACATGCCAAGCCACTGGACCGAAGCACACCACATCCAACCCTGGTCAGAAGGCGGAACCACCACCACCGACAACGGCGTACTGCTCTGTAGCCACCATCATCACCTAATCCACCAAGGCGACTGGACCATCCAAGTACACGACCGACTCCCCTGGTTCATCCCACCCCAACAACTCGACCCCCAACAACACCCCCGACGCAACCACTACTGGACCCTCAGCTGAGGAACAAGAGGTCGGTGAACACGTGCCCCCACGCATCCGAACGCGGGTGCGCATGAACAGCGAGTGCACTCATAAACGCGGAGAAGTGCCTGCAAAAGCCGGACACGAGCATGCACCCGGGTGACGCTAGCTGCTCCCCCGGTCACTCCTCCAGCACGCGCCGGTATCCGGTCCCGTCCGGATTCCGCTCCAGGTATCCGTAATCAACCAGCGCCCGCCGAAGGGTCGGAATGTCTCGCGTGACCGTGCCGACGAGCCTGTTCACCAGCGGTTCATCGAGTTCCCGCTGATCAGGAAATAACCGGTCGGCAAGATGTTCAAGGACCGCCTCCCGATCCGCTGGATTCGCTGGAAATCCATCCAGCCGTCCCTCCCGAAAGAACCTGTCCACCCCCTGTGGCCGAGGTCCTGCCGCAGCACCAAGCACGTCCTTGAACAGCCCATCGTTCACGGACCCGCCCTCCAAAAGCAGACCGGCGGTGACCAGTTTGGACCGCTCCTTCGGCGATGCGCCCATCTCCAGTCCGAGAACCGCCTTGGCATACAGCTCACGGAAACGCTCCGCGGCAAGAGTCGAAAACACCTTCTGCCAGCTCACAGTCATAGAGAACTCTCCAATCGCTCAGCCAACACAATAAGCTCCCGCGGACCCGCCACCGTGAAGGCGCCGAAACGCTCCTGCTCATCCGGACCGCCATCCAGAACCGAGGACAACGAGGGCCGACGAACCACCACTCCCGCCTCCTCAGCGATCAACGCACCCGCCGCCCAATCGTGTTCATTGAGCCCACGCTCCAGGTAGGCATCAAGGGTTCCATCCGCCACCATGCATAAATCCAGAGCGGCCGAACCGATCCTGCGCATATCGCCGTGGCCCTCCAACAAGCGGCCCAACTCGCCAAGCTGCTGCACACGCTGGTCAGGATTGTAGACAAAGCCGGTGCCGACGATGGTTCCGGAACGGCCCTCAACAGGTCCTTCCAAACGACGAACGGTCCCCTGCTCACGCACCCACGCACCCTGGTCTCTCGAAGCCCAATAGACCCGATCGATGGCCGGCGCATGGACCACCCCGGCCAACCACTCGCCATCGTCGGCAACCGCAGCAACAGAGGTTGCGTAATAGACAATGTTTCGGATGAAGTTGGTGGTCCCATCCAGCGGGTCAATAGACCAGCGAATCCCGGAAGCCGATCCTTCCGGAACAGTGGTTCCGTATTCCTCACCGGTGATTGCATCGTGAGGGCGGGAACGCCAGATCACATCCCGCACTGCCCGCTCAGCCGCCGTGTCGAACGCGGTAACCCAGTCACTGTTCGAGCTCTTGTTCTCAGCCTGTAACTTCTCCGCCTGCAACTCACCGACGCTTCGCTTCCGCAATACCGCCGCACCGGCCTCAGCCGCCTGTAACGCCACATGCAACAACTCCGCCGGACTTGCACTGGTGCTCATACCTGTCCTTCCGCCAACAGCTTCCTGAAACCGTCCTCATCGAGAATCGGCAAACCCAACTGTTCCGCCTTGTCCAACTTGGTACCCGCGTTCTCCCCTGCCACCACATAGCTGGTGTTCTTCGAGACCGACCCTGAAGCCTTTCCACCACGCTGAATGATGGCTTCCTTCGCCTCATCGCGGCTGAAGCCCTCCAGCGAGCCCGTAACGACGACGGTCAATCCCTCCAGCGTGCGCGGCATCGATTCATCGATCTCATCTGCCATGCGAACGCCGTCGGCCGCCCAGCGGTCCACGATTTCACAGTGCCAATCCTCAGCGAACCATTCCTTCAGCGCTACAGCGATAGTGGGACCGACACCATCAACATTCGCGAGCTCTTCCGCACCGGCACAACGAATCCGCTCCATCGACCCAAATGCAGTAGCCAGCGCACGCGACGCGGTTGGACCCACGTGACGAATCGAGAGCGCAACCAGCACCCGCCACAGCGGCTGCGACTTTGCCTTCTCAAGCTCCAAAAATAGCTTTCGCGTATTGGCTGTGGGCTCAGACGGCTTCTTTGTTGTGCCCCTGCTGTAGAAGTACGGCACCAGTTCCTGGCCGTCCACCACACCCTTGACTTTCTTGTCCCTCAGAATCCGGACGTCAGCCAGTTTCTCGGGAGTAAGCCTGAAAAGATCCGCTTCAGTGGTCAACGGCGGAACTAGCGGCTCTGCCGGCTGGGTCAAAGCAATGGCTGCTTCCCAACCCAATGCCTCGATATCGAACGCACCACGCCCCGCTACATGGAAAACCCGCTCCCGCAACTGCGACGGACACGACTTGGCATTGGGACAGCGGATATCGACATCGCCCTCCTTCGCAGGAGCAAGGGGAGTGCCGCAGGAAGGGCACTCCGTGGGCATCACGAATTCGTACGGTGGCGGATCCTGCTGCGAACGAAGGGCCACCACCGGCCCAACGATCTCCGGAATGACATCGCCGGCCTTACGCAACACCACGATGTCGCCGATCAACACGCCCTTGGCTTTGACGACCTCCTGGTTGTGCAGCGTGGCCATCTCCACGGTGGACCCTGCCACCTTGACCGGCGTCATCATCCCGTAGGGCGTCACCCTCCCGGTCCTGCCGACATTGACCCGAATGTCCAGGAGTTTGGTGTTCACCTCCTCCGGCGGGTATTTATAAGCCACCGACCAGCGCGGCACCCGCGACGTGTGACCGAGGGCGCGTTGTAAGGCAAAGCTATCCACCTTGATGACAATGCCGTCTATCTCATGCAGCAGGTCATGGCGATGCTCGCCGTAGTGCTCGATGAATTGCACCACCTCCCCATATGAGGCCAGCACCTTGAAGTATGGCGAAACCGGAAGACCCCACTGCTCCAGAAGCTTGTAGGTTTCCGACTGGCTCTCGGCGTCCAGGCCCTCACGGGCACCAATCCCGTGGACGTACATGTCGAGCGGCCGCTTCGCCGTCAACGCCGGATCCTTCTGGCGCAACGAGCCCGCAGCAGCATTACGTGGATTGGCGAAAGGAGCCTTCCCTGCTTCCACCATGGACTCATTCAGCCGAGCAAACTCCTTCGAAGGGAAGAACACCTCGCCCCGGATCTCCACTTCGGTGGGGTGGCTGGAACCCTTCAGCGTGCGCGGAATGCTGCTGATGGTGAGTACGTTGTGGGTGATGTCCTCACCCGTGGAGCCATCGCCCCTGGTGGCGGCACGGACGAGCTCCCCATTGCGGTACAGGAGGTTGACCGCCAGCCCGTCGATTTTCAGCTCAGTCAGCCATGTAACGCTGCTTCCCGGGCGCTGAGACTCGATGCTTGCCTCTGCCCGGCGAACCCAGGCATCCAGTTCTTCCCGAGAGAACACATCCTCCAGGCTGTACATGCGCTGCAGGTGCTGGACCGGTGTGAAGGCGGCAGAGACATCGCCGCCCACCTCCTGCGTGGGTGAATCATTGGAGATCAACTCGGGATGTTCGGCCTCGATCTGCTCGAGCCGCCGGAAAAGCTCATCGAACTCCGCATCGGAAACGAGGGGTGCATTCTCGTTGTAGTAGGCGAACCGGTGCCGGCGCACTTCCTCGACGAGTCTGCCGTACTCCTCCTTGAGCGCATCATCCGGCACCTCCTCCGCGGGAAGCTCCACCTCGGGGTTTTGATCAGCTTGCTGTTTCACTGTGGCCACGGTCCTATCTTGCCCCACAGGTCCGACACTTTCTGAGCGTTGCCGGCAACTAACACCCAACAGGGCGGACAGCCCCACGCCCCGGCAGTACCCGGTCGGTTAAACGAAGAACGGCCCACAGCCAGAAGCTGCGGGCCGTCCGTCGAGCGCCCTAGTTGTTCGAGGTGGCTTCCTGGTCCTGACGGTTGCGCTGAACCGTTGAGCTGACTTCCTGCAGCTGGGCAGCGATCTGGCTGAGCTGCGCACGGTGGGTTTCCCAGTCGCCACGGAAACGCTCCGAGTCGGGACCAACCCAGCCCGTGTTGGCGAGCTGCTGGGTCAGCTGGTTGGCGGTCTGGTTCAGTTCCTCGGACTTCTGGGTAAGCAGCTGTGCCAGCTGTCCCATCTGCTCCGGGTTATTACCATGCGTGATGTTGCTCATTGTCCCCACCTTTCGTATGCGGCGGTCCGGCGTTTCCGAACCATGCCCTGCCCGATCCGTCTTTCCGACCGGGCGACTAACTACAAACTATCCAAGCCCGTCGACGGGTGTCGATGGGGACAGCTACCCAAGGAGACCTCCCCAGATAGCGCTCCCCATGCTGCAGCGGATAGCCGAATTCTCAATCCACGCCGCCCATAGTCGTAGCTACCTGCACTTTGTAGGCCTTCCCCCGGCCAATAACGTACCCGCGTCCCGGAAGGAAGCGGTTGCCCGCCGTCCGGCCCAGAGACGTGTTGAGAAGGGTGTCGCCGTCGAGCTCGTTCGGGTTGAGCAGCAGCCCCCGGCGCCCGGCCTTGAAAGGCCCAGACAGGTTCCATGCGCTCGACCAGGTGGATGTTTCAGCTTCGCCGACCACCCATTGCCCGGCCTTCACGGCAGCCTTCACCAGCGATGAAAGTTCCAGCTCAGCAAGGGAATCGGTGAACTCCGTCAGTCCCTCGATGAAGAACGCCACCGATCCTTCCGGACCATCTGCGAGTCCGGCCAGCCGTGCCAGCTCCGGCTGCACGAGCGCAGCAGTAGCGTACGACTCATCCCAGAGCCCCAGTGAGGCAACAGTGGACCTCCGGGCACCGAAGTAGATCCGCTTGGTACCGGGTGATGACTTCTGCAGCGCCGCAGCAAGCGTCACCAGCGCCACGGTGCGCCCGGATCCCGGCGGACCCGAAACCATAAAGGCGCCAGTCCCAACAACGGCCGCGGGTTCGAGGTTGAAGTCATCCACACCAATTACCGCCGACCCGGGATCTCCTGCGGGCAGGATGTCCAGGTCAATGGATTCGGGCAGACTCAGCACGCCCGGTGCCTGCGGAACACCCTGCCGAAGCATTGCGTCGCGCATCCGCTCGACCTCGCGCGCCTGCAGTTCGAGGTTCGCGTTGCCGCCAAAGACCGCAAGCTGTACTTCGAGACCATCGAGAATTCCACGTCCCGGAGGCGATGAGCTTGATAGCACGTCCCGCGGAACACCGAGCGTGGAGTAATCGTCCCTGCCTGCCATCCGCAGGACAATGCGTCTGCTGATCGAAGAAGCCAACGACGGCGGCAGCGAGTTGGTGCGCTCCCCCGTCACCACCACGTGGACACCCATGGGTCGGCCGTCAGTGGCAATCTGCTGGAACAGCTCGAAGTGGCGGTCACGCCCCTTGAACTCGTAGGTCTCACGGAACGTGGTGATTCCGTCGACCAGCAGCAGGATCCTGGGTTCATCCGGCCGGTCGGCCAGCCGCCGGTAATCGGCGATCGTTCCGGCTTTGACTTCGGCAAAGCGGTCCGAGCGTTCGTTGATGATGCCGCGGATATAGCGCAGGAGGCGTCCGATCCGCTCGGAATCCTCACCGTCCAGGACCGCCCCCACATGCGGTAACTGGCCCAGCATCTGCAACCCGTTCGAGGCACAGTCGATCCCGTACACCTGCACCGGACCACCGCGTACTGTCACCGCCGAACCGATCGCCAGCGTACGCAGCGCCGTCGACTTGCCCGACCCTCCGGAACCCAGGATCGCAAGGTTCCCGTCGACGTCGGGATGGTAGAACACGGTCGGCTGTGCCTGATGCTCCGGGTCATCCACCACTCCGAGAAGCAGCGCCTCGTCCGTCCGCGGGTTGGGCAGCTTCGAGTAGTCGTACGCTTCAGCAAGCTCGGCTAGCCACGGTTTCCGCGGCGGCTTGATCCCAAGTTCCACTGCTGCCTGCGAAACGTTGCCGACGATGCGGGCAATGTCATTCAAGCCGCTGGGCTCGGCGACAACCTCTGCGGCCGCCGACTCCCACTGGTTGCCGGACCCGAAGTCCATTTCGACGACGTCGATCCGCGGCCGTGCAGGTTCCCGCGTGGTCCACCCGCCGGCGTAACCGGTCTGGAAACTCTGGATCCGCCCGGGACCGGTCTTCGCCGCGCCGCGGCCGGGGATTGACGGGCTGAAGAACGCCGCCATCGGAGTCCCGAGGATGTCCTGCGAATCGTCGGTGTCGGCCATGCGCAACGCAATCCGCATGTTCGTGTTGGCGCGCAGATTGTCCTTGATCACGCCCGAGGGTCTCTGCGTTGCGAGGATGAGGTGCAGGCCGAGGGAACGCCCACGCGCGGCGATATCGACGACGCCGTCCACGAACTCCGGTACTTCCCGCGCCAGTGCCGCGAACTCGTCGACAACGATGACGAGCGACGGCGGCGCCTCCGGGTCCGCTTCCCGCTCCATCGCGAGGAGGTCCTTCGCCTTCTTCCGGTTGAACAGGTGTTCCCGGAAGTGCAGTTCGGCGCGCAGGGAGGTCAGCGCCCTCCGCACCAGGTGGGGCGAAAGATCCGTGACCAGTCCCACGGTGTGCGGAAGTTTCACGCAGTCAGCGAAGGCCGCACCGCCCTTGTAGTCGACGAACAGGAAGGTGAGCCGGTCCGGACTGTACGCGGCCGCCATCCCGAGCACCCAGGACTGCAGGAATTCGGATTTGCCCGCACCTGTGGTTCCACCGACCAGCGCGTGCGGTCCCTCGGTCTTCAGGTCCAGGTACATCGGTTCCACGCCCTTGGAGCCCACGAGGGCGCGCAGCGACCCCTGGTGCTTCCGGTTCGGGACCGCTTTGGACGCCACAGAGTTGTTCTCGGTCCAGCGGTCCGCGACCGCCGTCGTGGTCTCCACCAGTTCATGGCCCGCGAGGGTCACATAGGACACCGCGCGCGGCAGGTCGGAGTCATCCTCCACAGGCTTTCCGACGTCGACGACGGGAGTCAGCATCCGTGCCAGCTGGCCGGCCAGCTCCAGGTCGACGCTCTCGCAGCTCACCGGCGTCGTCAGATCACCCAGCCGCACCTGCCCGCTGACGTTGGCGCTGTCCGAATCGACGAACAGGAAATCGCGGCAAGCCGCCGGCAACGCTGCCACGGAACCCGCAATCCACAGGACGTGGACGCCCACGTCGGCCCCCGCCTCAGCGAGCCGGGTCAGCCTTGCACGGTCAACCGTGACGTCATCTTCCACGATCACGAGCACCGACGGCGTGACCGGCACCGGCAGCTTCTGCT
Source organism: Arthrobacter pigmenti (assembly GCF_011927905.1). Taxonomy (NCBI): domain Bacteria; kingdom Bacillati; phylum Actinomycetota; class Actinomycetes; order Micrococcales; family Micrococcaceae; genus Arthrobacter; species Arthrobacter pigmenti. Next base: position 987,665 of record NZ_JAATJL010000001.1, on the reverse strand, counting down.
CCTTTTCCGGATCAAGCCGCCCGCGTAGCGCGACCGCCGAACGGTTGGCGGACCGCGTGGAGACCAGGTCCTCAAGCCGGGACAGCAGGAGTCCGCCGGCCGCAGGACCGGCAGCGAGATGATCCCCCGGAAGCGGACTGTGGACGGAGCCGGTGTGCGGGAGCCACTGCAACCAGGCCCAGCGCTCCTTGGACTGCACGGAGGTCAGCGATGCCACAGCAAGCTCAGCCGGTGAATGCAGGCCGATCGCCTGGATTACCAGCCCGCGGGCGACGTCGTCCACCACCCCCCGGGCACCGGCCACGCCCAGCGCACCGGAGAGCCGGAGGCTCGCGACGATCGGCACGTCGTCGATGTAGGTGTAGTCCTCCACAGCGTCCCGGATCTCTTCCGAGAACTCAGGAAGGGTATCGGAGCCGGCGGGTTCGTTGATCTCGATCCGTGATGGCGCGCTGCCCGTTCCGAACCGCAGGCTCAGGAAGTGATCGTGCTCCGGACGGTGTGTCCAGAGCAGCGGTCCGAGCTTGTAGATCGCGTCCACCGTGTCCGCCACTGACGGCGCTTCGGCGTGCCGCACCGCACGTTCCACCTTGCGCGTCCGCTCGATATCAGTGCGGAAGAACGCCATCGAGTCCCGGAACTGCTGGACGGCCTCACGGAAGGTTCGCTTCGCGTTCATCCGCTGGTCCAGGTAGGCGGCGGTCAGGATCATCGGCATCATGAACACGAAGATCAGGCTGTAGGGGCTGCGGGTGATAGAGAACATGATTGCGCCCATCAGGACGGGTGCGATCAGCATCAGGTACGGGAAGCGGAACGGGTTCGGCCGGCGCGGACCGGCAGGCACCTGCTTGGGTTTCTCGTCGAAGGCACGCACCACCCGCGGCGAACGGTTGAACTCCACCAGCGGATTGGTCGAGTCGGCCGAGTAGGTTCGGCTCAGCGGCACCACCGCGATGGTCGTATCGCCGAGCGTCACCTCATCGGCTGACGTCAGGAGCGTCCGCGCTACCCGGTTGCCGCCCATCACGAGGCCGTTCGCGGAGTTCGTGTCGATGATCTCGATGCCGTCCGCGACGTTGATCCGGGCATGCCGCTTGGACATCATGGGGTCCGCGAACCGGATGTCGGAGTTGCGGTCGCGGCCCAGGTAGCTTGCACCGGCGGGAAGCGAGAACTCCTTGCCGGCGTCGGGACCCGAGAGCACCCGCAGCGTCGCGACCGCCGGTCCCCGATCCTGGCCTGGCACATTGAACTGCTCGCTGACACGGCTGATCGTCACGGTCGATCCAGGTCGCAGACCCGATTCGAACAGGCTCACCGAAGGATTGAGCGTCCGTCCGCGCATACCCCCTGCAACGTAGGACTCCTCGACGGTCAGCGACAACTCCCCCGGCGGCTCAGCTCCAGCCCTGCCTGGATCGGCAACGTACAGTTCGTGGGCGACGTCACTGACGGTCGCGAGCCCGTCGACGGTTACGGCAAGGTCCTTCGCAGGATCAGGATCGCGCCGAAGGGTCAGGCGCAGCTTCATACGGTTCCGCTTCCGGCCACGCGGCTTCCCCGCCAACCAACGACGACGACGTCACGGGCCTGGGTGCCCGCCACAGACTTCCTAGTCCTCATCTGCCTTGCCCTTCATGGTCTCGAGCAGGGGCAGATCCTCCGGCGTGACGATGTGCGAAGTCACCGCGTGCTCAACAAGGCGCGCCCTGCGGTTGGTCGCCAGCTTTCCACCGCCGCCGCGCAGCCCCACAACCCCGACCCGGTCCAGTTTGTCGCACACATTATCGAGCTTCCGGTTGAACCTGGTCAGCGCCCAGCCCAGCCGTTTGGCCGCGGCCGCCGATGACGGAATGGAACTGAACCCGGTTCCCTCACGGCGCAGCATCGGCTCAGCCAGCGCCACGATCAGCGCCCGCTGTGAGTCGGTGAAGCGGACCGGACCGATCGTGGTGGTGCCCGACCCGTCGTCGACCTGGCGTTCCTGCCGGAAAGCAGGGGTCTTCAGGTGGACATCGAACTCATACGTTGTGGGGCCGGCCGTGAACACCACCCTGGTCTGGCCGAAAACCAGCGGGATCCGGGCACCGGGAGCCACCCACGCCTGCATGCCGCCGGTTGTATCCGCGACGGTAGCGGACAGCATGGTGCCCACGTTGTTCAGCCACCAGATGCCGTTCTGGCGTGCGATCTGCAGAAACTTGCGGTGCAGGTACGGGTTGTCGTCGACCTCGAGGTCGCCTTCCCTGCCGATGTTGAAGGGTTCACCTTCCCTCGGCTCATGCCATTCACCGCAAAAATCTATTGCGAGTTCCCCCACGCGTTTTCCCTTCGGTCCTTATTCCGGCAAGCAGGCACGAACAGGTTCCGACGCCGTACCGTTCGCCCGCACTATTTGTACATCAACGCAGGTCGGACCGTCCGGATTTGCAACCACTTCCGCCTCAGTCTGCACCGTCCGGTCCCATTCACCCTCATCCTGCACGGTCACGGTGCGGAAGCGGTAGACATCCCCCTCCTCCGGGCTGGGGTTGGTCCAGGTGAAGACGACCTCATTTCCTGCCGCCACCCCCGCGATCTCCACAGGCACAGGAACCACGCCCTCGACACCCGCGAGCGCGTCCGCAGGAGCCTGGGTGGGCGGCGCCACGGTCGGTGCGTCCTCCGGCTGGCCGTTCACAATGGCGAGAACCCCGACGACGACGGCGACCAGCAGTACCAGCCCCACCAGGACCCCCACAAGGGGACCGCGCCTGCGGGCAGGGGTGCCGTCGTCGGCTATTCCTGCTTCAGGCTCTGCGGAGGCCGGGCGGTTGACCGTGGTGTCCATCCGGACCGAGTCGCCGAGCGGTTCGCTGCCCCGAAGGACGGTCCGTTCCCGCCAGGCCGCGTCCTCCGCATGTTCGGCAGACTCGGTCCTGGATTGGGTAACCGGCGACGGCGGTGCAACCGGCGGTACGTCCCGCCGCGGGGAGGTTGCCGGCGCGGTGCCGGCCGCCGTCGGGAAGGTGGGTGCGAAGGTCGAGGACTCAGGATCGATCGAGACGACCTTGCGTACCCGGGTCGCCTCGACGTCGTCGTCATCTTCCGCCACGTGCTCCGTGTCGTCCAGGACTTCGAACGGAGTGACCGAGATACCGAGTTCGGTCTGGATGCGCTGCAGGGTCAGCGCGAAGGAGTGCGCCGAGTTGTAACGGGAGGCCGGATTCTTGGCCATGGCGGTGGCGAGGGCGAGCTCGAGGGACTCCGGCACGTCGTCGCGGCCGATCCGCGCCAGCGGCATCGACCCGATCCGGTCCATGAGCTGTCCCTGTGCATTGTCCATCCCCGGGAACACGAAGGGCGATCTGCCTGCGAGCAACGTGTACACCGTGGCGCCGAGGGACCACACGTCCATGCGGATACCGTCGACGCTTCCACCGTGGAAGGCCTCGGGTGGCGACCACGGGATGGACATGCCGAGGTCCTCGTCCTCCGGGCCGTCCGTAGTGCCGGAGATCCCGAAGTCGGTGAGCGCCGGCCTGTTGTAGTCGGTCACGAGGATGTTCGCTGGCTTGATATCGCGGTGGACTATCCCCGCCCGATGTGCGGATTCGACAGCGGAGGCCACCTGGATACCGATCGTCAGCGTCTCCGCGAGGGAGAGCCGTCCGCGGCGGTAGCGGACGTCAAGGCTCGGCCTGGAGCAGTACTCCATCGCGAGGTAGGAATGTCCGTCCTCGGTGACGTTCGCCTCGTAGATCGTGACGATGTACGGGTGGGTGGACAGCTGTGCCATCAGGTTCGCTTCAGACTCGAATGCCCGACGTGCCCCCTCCGTCAGCAGTCCCGAGACGAGCACCTTGACGGCGACCTTGCGGCGTGGCCGATCCTGTTCATAGAGATAGACGTCCGAGAAGCCGCCCGAACCCAGCAGGCTCGCGTACCGGTAGCCCGGGATGTGCGGCGGCGGAGCGGCAGCGCGCCTGGAACTCATCGCAACCCCTCGAATCGTAGGAAGATTTCGTCGCCCAGCTGTGCAACGTCACCATCGAGCAGGAACGCTGTCTCACCCTCGCCCAGCCGGCGCGGCGGATGGCCCGAGCGGATCAGCACCGTGCCGTTGGTCGCTTTGAGATCGCAGAGCAGCACGTGCCAGCCGTCCAGACGGACCTCGACGTGCGAACGTGAAATGTCCCCGCCGGCACTCGTTACCTGCACCAGTTTGGGCATGCCGCGGCCCTGCACCCGTGACACCGACGGCTGCCGTCCGATAATGAGCGACTGGTCCAGCTCGACCACCTCACCCGTGGAAACGCGCATAATCCCGAGGCTGGGCCGGTGCACCTCGCGCGGATCCGTCTCAAGCGCCTGCGAACACACGCCGCAGGCCGAAGCCTCCGGCGGATTGGCATGCCCCTGGGCGCACAGCCGGGCCAGGACCAGCGGGCCGGTGCCCGGGCGGGTCTCCGGCACGTCCGGGGCTTGAGCCTGTGCGGTATTTGTCTGGTCACGCAGGTCGCTGCGCATCACGGTTTGGCCGTCGTGATCAGGATCCTCGCCGGCATTCGACGCGCCGCCGGTGGGCGGCAGTACTTCCCGGGCCGACGGCGGGGCTTCCTGGGCCGGCGGCAGGATCTCCTGGGCCTGCGGGCTCTCCTCCGGTTTGGGACGCGCCCACGGGACCGAATCGATCAGGAGTCCGCTGGCCGGAGCGTTGCCTCCGTGGGGTGATTGGCCTGCTCCGGACTGGTCTGCGTCAGGTTCCCTGGTTCCGGACTCTCCAACACCTGACGACGACGCCGCGCCCTCACCTTGAACCGTCGGCTGGGCAGCGGGTAGTGCGGCAGTCGGAGCGGCCGGACCTGCCGGTGAATCCGCGCCGTCATCAGTCGGTTGAGGTGCGGCGACGGTTCCAGCGTCGGTGGAATTCGAGTCGAGCGTCCCGGGGCCACCGTCAGGATCGTCCTCATCGGATGAGCGCACTGCGGCGTCCTCCACCCTGCGCACAATCGTGCGGTCCCACAGGTGGTCATACCCTGTCGTGGATAGTTCCGAGTCAGCTTCTGCCCCAGTCAAGCCCTCAGACAGACTTCCGGACGGCGCGGACACTGCGCCAGACCCGGTCTGGGTGTCGCTACCGGTACGGTCTCCGGTTTCGAGCTGCTCGTCATCGTGTTGCTCATCATCGTGGGCCGTGAGGTACAGGCTCGGGTTGATCGTGGCGGATTCCTCCGCTTCGAGCGCCCCCGTTCCGGCGGTTTCCGGGTCAGGGTCCGCGGACTCCCAACCGGACGCAGACGGGCGGTCCCCGGATGCTGGTGCGCTCTTTACCCCTCGCGGGGTTGAATCCCGCGAGGGACGGCCGGCCGTCGTCGTCGTCGTGCCTGAATTCTGGCCGGTGCTCCTGCCGGAAGGATGGGAATCAATGCCGGACGAACCGACGCCTTCCTCTACCGGACCACCGGTGATGGCTTGAGCGCGCACAATCCCCGACTCAAGGAACAACACCAGGCCGTCTTCCTCTGACGAGACCTCGGACGAACCGGCGCTCAGCGTGAAACTGTCTGCGCCACCGTCGATGATCCGTTCAGTCCAAGTGGTGACGTGCTCTCCGGAAAGCTCAACCACGCCGTCGGCGCTTTCGGTTCTCAGCCGCAACGGTCCACGCAGGAGAACGTGTTGCCGCCCGGTGTTCGACACCAGACCGAACGGCGGCATGGACGCTAAACCGGCACCGAACCCGCCCGTCACAATCGGCAGAATAGTCTGCAGGTCCGGATCCTCCCCCAGCTGCGTCCACAGCCTGTCCAGCACGTCCTGCCCGGTGGTCGCGGGAAGGAGCACGACGACGCCGCCACGCACCACGCTGAGCCAGTCCCCTCCCGGCGTGTAACGGACAGCGCTCATCGCGGCTCTTTCTCGGTCACGGCGGTGCCGGTCGAGTTGCCGTCGGAGCCCGGGAGGGTGGAATCCTCTGCGTCATGTGCGCCGTTGCTTCGGGGCGCCGTCGTGTGCAGGTCGGCGTCGCCGTCAACGCCGTGCGCATCCACAACCACCACGGTCACGTTGTCCCGCGCACCGCAGCGCAGAGTCTCCTGGACCAGCGCGTCTGCTGCCTGCTGCGGGTCCGTGACCGACCCGAGCAGCGCGTAGATGCGTTCCTCGGGAACCTCTGTGCTGAGGCCGTCCGAGCAGATGAGGATGCGGTCGCCGGCCTCCACCGGCATCAGCCAGTAGTCCGCTTCGGAGTCATCGCCGGTGCCAAGCGCACGGGTGATGACATGCCTGCGGGGGTGCCCCGCAGCCTGTGCGGCGGTTATGTGACCGCGGTCCACCAGTTCCTGCACCTCGGAGTGGTCCACGGAGATCTGGCCGAACCTGCCCTGGCTCAGCCGGTAGGTCCGCGAATCCCCTACATTGAAGAAGAGCCAGTACGGCATGCCCGATTCTTCGACGAGAACGACGCCGGACAGCGTAGTCCCTGCCCTGCCGCCCGTTTCCGCCCGAATCTGCTCATCCGCGGTACGCAGCAGTTCCTCAAGGTCCGCTGCCGAAAACTGCGGTGCGTGCTGGCCGATGATGCTGCTCTCACCGAGCGTCCGCACGCAGATTCCCGACGCCACTTCGCCGGCTTCATGGCCGCCCATGCCGTCCGCCACCGCAAAAATGGGTTCGGCCGCTATCAGCGAATCTTCGTTGAGTTCGCGTTTGAGGCCGCGGTCCGACGCATACCCGACGTTCAGTTTAATGTCCCAGTCCTTTACCTGATTCAGTTCGTTCACGACTTTTCCACCCGAAAGCTGCGATCGCCGAAATGCACCGTTGAATCCGGTTCCGCCAGATACGGCTCGCCGCCGCGTAACGGTATCCGAGCCCCAGCCTTAGCCGTGATGGCGCTGCCGTTGGTGGAATTGCGGTCCGTTACCCACAACCTGCCGTCGTCGACGCGCAGGTGCAGGTGGGTCTTCGATACTGACCTGCCCTCATCTTTCACGGAGATGAGCTCAACGCAGTCAGTTCCCGCAGGGTTCCGCCCGATCAGCGCGGTTGAGCGCAGCAGGACGTCGCGGCCGTCGTCGAGCTGGATGCGTATCCCACGCTCGCCTGACCGCCGGGTCACCACTGTCTCTTCCGATTCCTGGTCCGGATGCGTGGGTTCGTTCTCCGGTAGCGGAGCGGTTCTGCCGGTGGGTATCTTCTCGGGCAAAAGCGCTGCTGCAGGCGGGGCCGCCTCTGGCGGGGTTGCTGCAGGCGGAGCCGGCGCGGCTGTCGGGTCTGCAGGTGCAGGCGGCGCAAAGGAAACCGAGGCCGGTTCACTCGCACGGCTGGGCTGGGCTCGTTGCCCGTGCTCGACCCGCTGCAGCGATTCGGAAGACGCGAAGGCAGACGTTTCCTGCGGTGAGCTCGTGGGTGCTTCCTCGGGCCCCGTCGTCCCGTGGCCGGTGACCGGCGAGGGAATGGCTCGCACAGCCGGCGGCGCAGGCTGTGGGGCGAACGAGGCCGGCCCACCTATTCCTCCGGTGACCAGCGGGTTGCGCCCGGCACGGACATCGAAGACCAGGGTGCGCGCCGCTTTGTCGTACCAACCCTGACGCTGCTCCGGGGAATCGAACAGGTTGGACACCATCATGAGCACAAACCCGATGACCGGAACGATCCCCGACAACCCGATGATCAGGTTACGCAGGAACACAGCAAGCCAACCGGGTGCGAAGCCCTCCTCGTTGGTGGTGCGCAGACCCAGCATCAGGTTCCCGAGTGTCTTCCCGGTTTTCGCTTCCCACCCCCACAAGAAAATCCAGTAACCGAGTGCAACCACACTGCCGATTCCGGAGACAACGTAGAACATCCCCAGGTCGAGCACCGCGGTGTCCGCCGAGATCTGCTCATAGCCGATGAGTGGAAGGGCGAGCACGACGGCGATCCCGCTGATGAGCGCAGCAGGAATTCCGTCCAGCAACTTTGCTCCAAGCCGCTTTCCCGCGGAACCGTTCTTCAGGTTGAGCTGAGCCATCGTCCGCTGCTCTCCTCTCTCGCCATTCGCCGGAGCGCGTCCGTGCGCCCGCACACCGCCCGGTGGATCAACTGTACGGACGTTGCCGGTCCGATTGGGAATAGCAGCGCCGCATCTGACGCAGTACGCCGTCCCGGCAGCAACCTGGGACGCGCAGCGCGGACACTCGAACTCAGCACTGTTCATCGGTTCCGCCGTCGTCCGTTCGCCGGTTTCGGCTTCGGGCCGCTGCCCATCTTCGAGCGCGCTTCACGAATGAGCGAACGCGGTGAGAACCTGGCGCGCTGGCGGCGGAACCAGCCCACAGACCCGCGCATGTCATCCAGCGATGATTCCACTGCCCCCCAGTACTCCCCAACCTCACGTTCGGTGGGCTCTCCGGAGGCGAAGATGCTCGCGTCAGCGCGTTCAGCCAGCAGCGTTGTGGATCCGGCGCTACCCGGGAAGACTTCACCGAGGTCACGCGCGCTTTCGCGTCGGGTTGCGCGGGAGTTCGTTTCGGCGCCGAGGTCGGTAGCCAGGCTCATGACCTCACTCCACCCGCCCCCGACACGCTGGGAGGGCGCGCCGTCGTTCGCGCGACGCTTACGACGACGCAGCTTGAGCAGCGCAATCAGCAGCAGCGGCAACAGCAGTACACCCAGTGGAATCAGTGCCAGCGCGATAGCACGGATCAAGGGCCCCCAGTCGTCCCAGAAGTCCTCGGTACGGTCCTCTGCATCCTGTGGTTCCGGTGCCGAATCCGGCGGCAGCTCAGCCGGCTCCTGCGGCGGCGGGGGCGGCTGCAACACCTGGGGCTTTGGCGAGGATCGCGGCTGCTGCTGCGGCGGAACCGGCTCATTATCTTCGGGCGGCGTGGGGTCGAAGGGCACCCAACCAGCGTTGTCGAAGGCAATTTCCACCCAGGCGTGCACGTCTTCACCCGTCAGGGCGATTGGCGCGGATGGATCTTCGATTTCGTCCCAGTCCGGATAAAAGCCCATGACCACGCGTGCGGGAATGTTGAGCTTGCGTGCCATCAGGGCCATTGCCACGGCGTACTGCTCGTCGTCGCCGACCATCTGTTCGGCGTCGAGCAGGTTGAGCATCCGGGCCGCGCCATGGCCGGGAAGCGACGGCGCCTCCCCGTCCTTGCCGTTGCTGAAGAAGCCCTGGGAATTCAAGACCTGCTCAAGGCGTCGGGCGCGCTCGATCGGGTCCGACACCTCCCCCACGTACTCACTGGCCTTCGAAGCGATCACTGGCGGCTCGTTCTGTACCCGCGGCAGGCTGAGGTCCGCGAAGCCGTACTGCGTGAGGATCTCATCGGGCGGCACATCAGGGAACAGCACGTTGACACTGTAGGTGTCTCCGGACTGCACTCCAATCGTTGACAGTGCAGTACGCGCGTCGTTGTTGTAATAGAGGGAGCGGTTCAGTTCGTCGGCCCTTGGTCCCTGAAGATCCATACCGATCAGTTCGCCGCCCGAGGGGAGCCAGACGCCGTTGTATGCCTCGATGGTGATATCGAGCGTCGCCACAGTGCCCTCTTCCTCGGCGATGTCCGTGTTGCCGAGCTGCTGCGCATCACCCACGCGGGCGAAGTTGCCGGCGGCCTGCGGATTCACGTTGTAGACCACGCCGTCATAGGCATCCATGGCAGCCAGTCTTATCCGCTCACCCTTCGGAAGGCCATCGACCGTCAGGAGCGTCTCTTCGGACTGGTCCTTGACGTACTTGCGGAAGCTGGTCAGCGGACTGGGGTAATCAAACAGGTCCACCGGCGGTTCCACGACATCGCGGAGCACATCACGGTTGCTGCCTCCTGCAAGGACCGGGCTGATCACGAGGGTCAGGATGGTAGCGAGTGCCAGGACCGCCCCACCGAGGCCCAGCCGGCGCAGCCTTCCCGAACGGAGGACGGTTGAGGCTGCGGAGTCCGATTCCTGGCCGGATACATGCGCTGAGAGAGCATTGGTGTCATCGGTGCGGGCGATATCCCGCCGGTAAGCGAGCCAGGCAGCAGCAGCGACAACCAGCAGGATCCCGCGAACTTCGGGGAGGGACGCACGGTTGGTACCGAACGCGATACTCGCGACAAAGAGACCGATGACCGGCAACAGCACCCAGTACGGCGTTCGCACCCGCCAGGCCAGCACGCCGGCCACTGCCGCAGCAATCAGCGCGGCAAGGAACGGAACCACCAGCATCCCCCGGCTCACACCCACCGGATCTGCAACGGTCAGGATGTCCTTCCAGGAGAAGACGACGCCGACAATCAGCACCCGGAGCGACTCAAGGGTAGGCAGGAAACCCAGGAATGATTCGGCCGGTGCGGCAAGGGCGTGTCCAAGGATCAGGTAGGCAGCCAGCAGCACCCCTGCTGTCGGCCAAAATCCCCAACGGAAGCGGGCGCTAAACCACGCAGTGCCGAGTCCGACCGCAAGCCCGCCGAACCCTGCGGCGAGGTAGCGCAGGTCGCCTCCGAAGGTAGGCCCGAAGCCAAGCACGCCGAGGCCGAGGAGAACCGTCAGGGCACCCACATCAATGAGGGCCTGAATCCGCCCGGGCAAGGGACGGGCGGTGCGTCCTGCGCGCCGGCTCATGCCGCGGCCTTTCTCAGGATCATCGCCAGGTCGGTCAAGTTATTCAGCGTGAGCACGGTCAGGTCACCGATGGTTGCCCGGCCCTGTTCCTGGTCGGCCACGCAACGAATCGCGATGCAGCGGATGCCCGGCGGTACGGAGGCCGCTGCCGAACGCAGCTGTGAGGGCGTCACCTGCGGCCCCACGACGAAGAACACGACAGAGGCGTTCGGGACGGTGTCCGCCGTCGTCCTCGCCAGGTCGACAGCGGTTGCCCGCCGGTTGCGGCCTTCGATGCGGGTCATGTCGTCCAGCAGATTCCGCCCGGTTTCGGAGCGGAGCGGGCCATCCTGGGTGAGTACGCTGAGGTTGCGCTGTTCCCGAATAGCCTGCAGCCCGATCGAACCGGCCACCGAAACCCCAAGTTCAAACTCGAGGTCCGAGGAGTACTCCTGCGTGTTGGTCGAGAGGGCAACGGCGAGGTGCGAGCGGCGGGTCTCCTCGAACTGGCGGACCATGAGCTGCCCGGTGCGCGCCGTCGTTTTCCAGTGGATGTGGCGGCGGTCATCACCCGGGACGTAGTCACGCAGAGCATGGAAGGAGACGTCGGCGCTGGAGAGTTCCTTGGTGGGAAGGCCTTCCAGGTCCTTGATGAATCCCGCTGCGGAGCCGACCAGCGGCGTGGTGCGCGGATGCACATAGAGGTCCGTCGGTTCGGTCCAGAAAACCTGCCGTCGCAGCAGGCTCAGCGGGTCTGCACGCACAGAACGGACCGGTCCAACCACAATGACGGCGCGCCGCTGGGTGGGAATGGTGAAGAGGTCTTCGTGCAGTTGGCCCGGCTTCAGCCTCGGCAGGTGGAAAATTGCTGTTGCAGCTCCGACCGGCAGTTCTAGTGAGGCGGGGAGCAGCGGCTTGTTTGAACTGTTCGAGACTGAAACGCTTCCAACGGCGCGGTCCCCCACGGCAACCCGTGTGCGCGTCAGGTCGAGTTCGACGGCGTAGGCCGAACGCCCGATGATGAAACCGACAGCCAGGACAAAGAGGATGGTGCCAAGGAGTGCTGCGATCAGCGCTTCCCGCCACTCGAAGATGCTGCCGAACAGCCAGAGCGAGACCACCGTCGCCATCATGGTCCACCCAAGCGGACTGACTACGCCGAGTGCCGGTCCACAGTAGCGGCTGAGAGTTGCCACGGCTCGACGTGCGGTGGGCGCCACAACGGCTTCGGCGAGCTGCCACGCTTCGCGGCTCAGCGACCGCGGGTGCAACCTGGACGACGACGGCGCCCTGCGCGGTGCAGCCTTCCCGCCCCTTCGTGAGCTGGATGAGTCCTTCGGAGGGCGCGCTGGATCAGCGGCGCGCCGTCGTCGGGACGAACGCTTCTCTGCAGTGTCGGAACTCGTAACCATCTATTTGTCTGGGTCAGGCGGTCGCCCGCTGCTGCGGGGCTGAGACGTCGGCCAGGACGCGGCGTAGAACCGCCTCAGCGGTGGCACCGGCGAATTCCGCTTCGGGATCCATGACGAACCTGTGAGTCCAGACGTACGGTGCGAGTTCCTTCACATCGTCCGGCAGAACGTAATGCCTGCCCTGGCCGGCTGCCCAGACCTTGGCTGTGCGCACCATTGCAAGCGCGCCGCGCACGCTCACACCGAGCCTGGTTTCAGGTGCCGAGCGGGTCTCTTCGGTGAGACGGGAGATGTATTCGAGCACCGCCGGGTCAACATGGGTTTCAGCCCCGAGGTCAGCCATGTCCTTGATCGCCTGCGTAGTGATGATCGGACTCAGCGCAGCGGACCTGTCACGCGTCGCGGAGCCCCCAAGCAGCTGCACCGTGGATGCGTGGTCCGGGTAGCCAATCTCGGTCTTGATGAGGAACCTGTCCAGCTGCGCTTCGGGCAGCCGGTAGGTGCCGGCCTGCTCGATGGGGTTTTGGGTGGCGATGACCATGAACGGACGCTCGTTGGTGTAGCTGACGCCGTCGACTGTCACGCGCGACTCTTCCATGACTTCCAGCAGCGCCGACTGCGTCTTCGGGGAGGCACGGTTGATCTCATCCGCGAGCACGATGTTCGCGAAAATCGGCCCCTTGTGGAACTCGAATTCCTGGGTCTTCTGGTCATAGATCGTGATGCCGGTGACATCGGATGGGAGGAGGTCCGGCGTGAACTGGATCCTGGAATGGGTTCCCTGCACGGTGGCTGCAAGGGACCGGGCCAGCATGGTCTTTCCGGTTCCCGGCGCATCCTCGAGCAGCACGTGCCCCTCGGCAAGCATGCTGGTCAGAACCAGGCGGACCACCTGAGACTTACCGAGGACAGCCTGGCCGACATTGCCGACAAGCTTGTCGAAGGTACCGGCAAACCACGCGGCCTGCTCAGCTGTCATTGTCATGATGGTTCCTTTGTTGTCGATGTCCGGTTATCACTGAGGGAGTACGGCGTTGGGCCGTGTCCAAGAATAGCTAGCATTTGGGAGCTCCAGGTCGGCCCAGTGAACGCGCTACCCGCATCGCGGCATTCCTTCAGGAGGGTTGGTACCACGGGTGGCGTGAATTCCCTTCAGGAACAAACCGTTGTTGTTGGCATCCCTGTTTGGCCCCGACTGCTGCCGATACCAGGTGCCGCTCGATCGCGTAATGAAGCAGTTCGATTGCATGGTCTCACCTTCATAGAGCCAATGGCTCCCGATGCAGCCACTGCCGGTCCAGTTCGTTCCCCCCTGTGGGTCCATGCAGCTACGTGAATTCTGATTCAGTTGTCCTCCACCGGTGATGGGCCAAGGGCCGGGATCCGGTGGCGGTGGTGGTGGCGGTGCCTCTCCGCTCTTCGCCGCTGCCTCGGCCACCGGCCCTGCTTGGTCCCGGGAGTTAAGTGACCTCACCTTGATCCGTACGGTCTCGTTGTAGCCATTCGTCCTGACGGTACGGTTCCCGGAGTTGCGGACGTTTTCCCAGCCACCACCGTTGATCTTGATCTGGATCTGCTTGACGTCATGGGCTGCCGGGTTCGGTGCGTTCCAACTCACCGTTACCTTCTTCTCCTCCTTGGCCCCGTCACGTGCATCAGCTTTCGCCGATCCTGGTGCGCCGTAGGGGTTCACCCGGTTGGATCCGGCGGGCGGACTGGAGTAGTTGGCGCCGTCGCTGTTAACGACAGCCGTGACGGTGGCTGTGACGGCCGTGCCATTCTTGAAGCCGCCGACCTCTTGACCGGATCGAATACCCATTTGGCGTCCGTCGCTGAAGGTTGCCTGGTAGCTGACTTCGGAGGCTCGTGCACCGTTGCGCTGGGCGGGAGTAAGTTCATTGAAGTTGATGACGACATGCCGTCCCTCGGCACCGGTTCGCGTCTCCTTAAGCGATACGCCGGTCGGTGCGGCGGGGGCTCCGACTGCTCGTCGTGGTGCGGATTGCGCCCCGTACTCGGTCCAGCCGGCTTTGTTATAGGCCCGCACGGAGTAGCTGTAATCGGCTTCAGCGTTCGGGACAACGATGGTCTGTTCAGAGGCCTGGACTTCGGGCAGGGTACGGATGAGGTTCCCGCCCTGGAATTCCTGGACCTGGTACTTCGTCACGGGTGCACCGTTCGGGTTTACATCCGCCCAATCGATGACCAGCTGGCTCTCATTACCCAGCGACTGGGCCCGTGTAGTGGTCGGCGCCGGAGGTGTCCCGGGCAACCCGGCAGGAGTTTCCGCAGCGGAGTAATCACTGAACTCCGACGGTTCCGGGGCAGCGTTACGAGCCTGCACCCGGACCTTGTAGGCGGTACCGTTTTCCAGGCCTTCCCACGTCAGCGGGCTCCCGGACGCGCTGCGCTGCACCGCACCATTGGGTGGTGCCGGGGAAATCTGCAGGTCATACCCCTCGATCGGGGACCCTTCATTGGCCGGTGGAACCCAGTTCACCGTCAATGCTCCGTCTCCGAATACCAGGGTCGGCGGTGCAGGCTGCGCAGGTTGGGTATCCGGGCGTGCCACAGCGGATTCCGGGGACGGATCGGAGGTGCCGATAGCGTTCGTGGCGGTGACCGTGAACACGTATTCCACGTTGTTCGTCAACCCGGTCAGCGTGCACGTGGTCGCCTGGCATTCCTGGGTAAAACCGTTATTACTCGTGACCGTGTATCCGGTGATCGGGGACCCGTTATCGGCCGGTGGATCCCAGGACAACACGACGGACTTATTCCGGGTGCTCTCCACCACCGGGGTCGAGGGAACACCGGGTTCGCCCTTCACGGTCAACACGATCTGCCCGGTAGCGAGCCGTGAAAGCTCGCCTGTTTTATCCTGCACCGTGTACTCCACCGTCATGGTGCCCACAAAAGACTCACCCGGGGTCACCACCACCGAGTCGCCCTGCTGGGACACACTGCCGTTACCGTCAGCGATCACATCGATAATCTGCAGCGGCTCCTCAGGGAACGGATTCACATCATTGCTGAGCACATCCACCGTCACCGGTTCTCCCTGGACCGCTTCCGGAACCTCGTCGTCATTGGCGACCGGCAACGGCCGGGACGAGGCAAGGACCGTCAACGCGACACTGCTGGTAGCGGTTTCCTCACCATCACTCACGGAAATACCCACCGTGCCCGCGGTCCCGACCTGCGTACCGTCCTGCGCCGCAACACTGAGCACGGAACCTTCGAAAGACACATCGAAGCCCGCCGGCACGTCCCCGGTCAACGAAAACTCAAGCACGTCATCCGGGTTCGGATCCGCTGCCAACCCGGCCAGATCCAGGGTCACCGCCGGCTCCGCGATAGCAACCTCCAACGACCCGGACTCAAGCGTGGGCGGGAAATTACGGTCCTCGTTCGGGATCACGTTTATCAGGACCGTCAGCGTCGAACTCAACCCTTGCGGATCATCCGGTCCCGTACCGTCAGTGACTTCGAACGTGATCGAACCCTTACCCGCGTAATCAATATCCGCCGCGTAGCGCAGGTTGCTGGGGTCAACCACCCACTCATTGACGTTGCTGGTCCCGATCGCTGAAACCTTGTCCTCGACCGTCAGCCGTGGGCTCCGACCCTCCCGGACCTCAACAAGCTCACTCAGATCAAGGGCCAGTTCCTCCCCCGCCGTCACATCTATCGGAGCATCACTGATCAACGTCGGATACTGCTCGCTCAACCCCGGCACCCAAATCACCGCCGTCGCTAAACCACCATCAATGTCCTCGACCGTATACGGGACAATCTGGGCGTCCTCAGTCAGTTCCACCCGGACCACGTTCTCGGCACCGACACTGGCACCGACATAAGCCGGATCAACCGTGACATCCAGATCCTCGGAAACCCCATCCGGGTCCTCATCATTCTTCAACACCGGAACATCAACAGCAGTCTGGCCCCGCGTCTCTTCCCGCTCCACCCGGTCATCACGGGCAATCGGCAACAACAACGGAGCGTTCTGATCCACCGTGACACTGATGTTCCCATTCGCCGTCCCACCGCGGCCGTCCTGGATGCCATAACGGACACTGAAGTCACCCTCGGCCTCCGGTGCACGGAACACCACCCTGCCCTCAACAACCTCCGGGCCCATCTCCTCGGGAGACGCGCTCACAGCCTCGGGATCCAACGAGATCGGATCCCCGTCCGGGTCAGAATCATTGCGTAACGCATCAACAGCGATCGCACGCCCCGGCCGCAAAATCACCCCATCATTGACCGGCACCGGTAACTGGTTAGCCTCCGCCGCAGGAGCGATCCCCACCTGCACGGTTCCCGTGTTTTCCAAACCCAACCGGTCCCGCACCGTATACGTAAACGTATCCGTCCCAGCACCCGTAGCCGAGGCCGTGAAATCAATATAGTTCGGCCCCGGCACCGCAGCACCCATCCCAGGTGCAACATCGATCCCAGCCAGGAACGACGAGTCACCATCGGCATCAATGCCATCCAACGGGACCGGAATCCGCACGGTGGATCCCGCGATCACCCGGGCATCAAGGTTCTTCGGCACCGGCGGAGTGTTCGGCGCATCCAACGGCCGGATGTTAATCCGCACCTCCGCCGAGTCCGTCTGCCCCGTGCTATCCATCACCTCGTAAATGGCGTACACGGTCTTCGCAGTATTCCCGGCCACGAACCGCAACGTGTTCTCCGACGCGAAGATCCGCCCATCAGCAAGATCAATCCCCTGCGCCAGCACCGGGCTCAACGTCAGCTCATCCCCATTCGGGTGCGTGTCATTCTCCAAAACCGGGATATTCACCACATCCCCGGCACGCACCGTCACCTCATCCGCGTTCGCCTGCGGCGGCAAAAGCGTCTGGGGGCCCTCCACCGACAACACACTCACCTCACCGGTAGCAGTCGCCGTACCATTGGAAACCGTATAAGTGATGGTCGTCTGCTGGTTCAGGCCGCGGACGTCATGGATGCGAAGAACATTGTGATCAAGCACAGCCACCTCAAGAGGTGAGTCCGCGGGGACATCCACGGACTGAACCACCAGCACGCCACCAGTCGGATCGCTGTCATTCCCAAGCACATCCACCAGCACGTCACCATTTCGAGGCAACAACGCCACATCACGGACAGCGATCGGAGCACCCTCAGCACCCTCAGCCTTCGCATCCACCCGGATCAGACCACTGGCACTCTGCGGCCCATTCGTCACCAAATACTCGACGTAATACGTCCCCGCCGCCTCCGGAGTGAAAGCAACCGTCCCCGTGTCGTAATTCGGGGTCAGCGCTGCCTCACCGCCGGTAGCCTCCGCCTTGGCCAGACTCAACTGCCCACCGGCAGGATCCAGATCATTCTGCAACGGAGTCAACTGCGACTCCTGCCCCACCGTCGCCGTGAAATGATCGAAATTCACCACCGGCGCCAGCGTTCCAGACGCCCGAACATCAAAACTGATCACACCGGAAACCTCATCGCGGCCATCAGAGACCACAATGTTCACTTCCTTCACGCCCTGGCCCTTGCCGACATCCCGGAACGTCAACAACCCATCCGAACGGGTCCGCACCTGATCGCCGTCGGGCGTGGGCTCCGCGCTGACCAGGAACAAATCATCACCATCAGGGTCCATCCAACTGGACAGAATGTTCTGACTGACCGACTTCCCCTCTTCCACCAAAATCTTCGTCGGCCGCAAAGGCGTCGGCGGCTCATTAGACTCCGCACCCCGCACATCAACACTCACCTCAGCCGAATCGCTACCACCCCGACCATCAGCAACCTCATACGAGAAAGTATGGTTCCCCACCGGCGCATCCGCCGGCACCACAACCTGCAACCCCGCACCGTTATAAATCGGCTGCACACTCCCCGCAGCAGGCTGCTCACCGGTCAACGTCGCGGTAAGCAAATCACCATCCGGGTCAGTGTCATTAGTCAACACATTCAAAATCGTGGTCCGCCCCGCACGCGCACCATAGGAATCATCCTCAGCCACCGGCGGACGGTTCTCACCACTACGATCCGGCAGCGTATTCACCGGATTCTCACTGGCCGATTCCTCATCCTCCTCATCGGAGTCCTGCTTCGGCGGAATAATGTCACCCCAGTTATCCACCAACTGCATGTTCTGCAACACCAACCACACATCACCGGCATTGACATCATTGAGCACAACCACACTCCGGTTCACCCGGAAAACCAGCTCCGACTCCGCCCCCAACTCCGGAATCTCCTCACGACGATCACCAGCATCATCAACACAATCCCGCACATACACCGCCGCCCCAGCCCACGCCGCATGCACACAACCATCCAACTGCACCGGAGCCGCAGGAACCCCATTACCCTCCAACGCAGTAACCACGGGTTCACCACCACCAAGAGACTGCTTGATCAACGACGTCGGCGTCGCCACCACCACAAAATCCGCAACCGGCCCACTCTGCTGAAGCTTGCCATCTTGTCCGTCCGGGAGAACAACAACCTCACCACCAGGCAAAACAAGCTGCCCCGACTCACCATCGAACACCACAACCTGATCACCCACCGCCGCGACCTGCACATCACCGAAACTCTTCAGCGCCTCCGACTCCACAACCTCAAGCTCTTCATACGTACCGTCCACGGCGACCACATACGTCGAAACGGTCCCCGCACCAGGATCAGCAACAAACACCCGATCATTCGACGACACCGCCGCGACCACACCCGCCGCACCGGTCACCACCGGCTCGACCTCCTGATCACTGAACGCACCAAGATTCTGCGTCGTCGTAATCCAAACAGACCCACCAGCCCGATCCGTCACTACCGCAGTGCTCCCACCCATCGCGACCACAGCAGAACCCGGCAACTGAACCTCAGTACCACGCACCACATTCGCAACATCCACCGGACTGACCTTCGACTGATCAGAATTAACATTAAAAACAGTGGCCGCA
Source organism: Arthrobacter pigmenti (assembly GCF_011927905.1). Taxonomy (NCBI): domain Bacteria; kingdom Bacillati; phylum Actinomycetota; class Actinomycetes; order Micrococcales; family Micrococcaceae; genus Arthrobacter; species Arthrobacter pigmenti. Next base: position 968,734 of record NZ_JAATJL010000001.1, on the reverse strand, counting down.
TCCTGAAGAACGTCAAAACCATCACTATTCGCCGCATACCCGCCATCAAGCAGACGCGACTGATAATTCAAATGACCCACCATCCCCGTATTACGGTTAGTCACCCACACACCACCATCGTTCAGATCCACCTCAGCCGTCGCGAACCCCGGATACAACAACGCACCACTGACCACAGCCACAACCACCGCCGAAACGGTAGAAACAGAAACTGCTCGCTTATGCCTGGCACCGAACCGACGAAAACCGTTCAAAAGCTTCACAAAATTCCCCGACAAAGACACTGGATGGACCGGCCCCCACACACGGAGGCGAAAAGGCCAATACTTGACCGATTAAAGTGTTACACGACCACGCAACCCAAAAAGCCCCCACCCATGGGCAGTTGTGCCCATGAAAGCTCCGACACAGTCTGTTTCAAAGGTTCAGCATCGGGGCAGTTCACTCTCCGACGGTGAGCCAACGGTCGTGTGTCCAGCGTCGATATACCGTCCTACATTCCGTGGGCCGGCCACGATCCGATACCAGGAACCAGACTTGCCGTAGCCATCGGTATGCGTGATCCAGCACCCAACCGTAAATTCATGCATGTAGTAGAACCAGGGCGGGTTGTTCCCTCCAACGCCGTCGCAGGTGTGCCTACTGGTGTCGTATGTAGCACGGTCGGCAGGATCAGTGCAGCTTCTTTCCATGCCATTATTCAGACGAGTCCGCAGTTCCCGTGGCGCGGGAGCACCACCGGCGTGTCCGGTAACCTGCTTGCTTCCGGCGCACTGGCCCGTGGAATCGCACGTCTGGAACTCGAGCGTTACAGATTTGCCCCAGTCATCAGCGGGGAAGCTCGCCTTGCCGGACTTACCGCCGTTGACCCATCCGAGATCCGGTGCGAGATGCCGATAGCGCACATAGTCCACGGCGCGACCGTTGTCTGCGGGGGCGGACCAGGTGAAGTGGACCTGTCTGTCGCCGCGGTCGCTCGTTCCCGAATCGGCATTGGGCTGCCGCGGTTGTCCAAACGGGACCACAGGATTGGAAGGTTCACTGTCGGGTCCGGGGTAATTGGAACCGTCGGCTGTGGTGACGGCGCGGATGACTGCTGTGACGCGGGTTCCGTTGGGGAATCCGCCGATTTCCTGGCCGTTGCTCACCCGTAGTTGGCGTCCGTCGCTGAAGGTTGCCTGGTAGCTGACTTCGGAGGCTCGTGCACCGTTGCGCTGGGCGGGAGTAAGTTCATTGAACTCGATACGCACGTGCTCACCGTTACCGCCCGTGCGGGTTTCGATCAGTCGTGGTGGTGCCGGTGCGGCGGGGGCTCCGACTGCTCGTCGTGGTGCGGATTGCGCCCCGTACTCGGTCCAGCCGGCTTTGTTATAGGCCCGCACGGAGTAGCTGTAATCGGCTTCAGCGTTCGGGACAACGATGGTCTGTTCAGAGGCCTGGACTTCGGGCAGGGTACGGATGAGGTTCCCGCCCTGGAATTCCTGGACCTGGTACTTCGTCACGGGTGCACCGTTCGGGTTTACATCCGCCCAATCGATGACCAGCTGGCTCTCATTACCCAGCGACTGGGCCCGTGTAGTGGTCGGCGCCGGAGGTGTCCCGGGCAACCCGGCAGGGGTCTCCGCAGCGGAGTAATCACTGAACTCCGACGGTTCCGGGGCAGCGTTACGAGCCTGCACCCGGACCTTGTAGGCGGTACCGTTTTCCAGGCCTTCCCACGTCAGCGGGCTCCCGGACGCGCTGCGCTGCACCGCACCATTGGGTGGTGCCGGGGAAATCTGCAGGTCATACCCCTCGATCGGGGACCCTTCATTGGCCGGTGGAACCCAGTTCACCGTCAATGCTCCGTCTCCGAATACCAGGGTCGGCGGTGCAGGCTGCGCAGGTTGGGTATCCGGGCGTGCCACAGCGGATTCCGGGGACGGATCGGAGGTGCCGATAGCGTTCGTGGCGGTGACCGTGAACACGTATTCCACGTTGTTCGTCAACCCGGTCAGCGTGCACGTGGTCGCCTGGCATTCCTGGGTAAAACCGTTATTACTCGTGACCGTGTATCCGGTGATCGGGGACCCGTTATCGGCCGGTGGATCCCAGGACAACACGACGGACTTATTCCGGGTGCTCTCCACCACCGGGGTCGAGGGAACACCGGGTTCGCCCTTCACGGTCAACACGATCTGCCCGGTAGCGAGCCGTGAAAGCTCGCCTGTTTTATCCTGCACCGTGTACTCCACCGTCATGGTGCCCACAAAAGACTCACCCGGGGTCACCACCACCGAGTCGCCCTGCTGGGACACACTGCCGTTACCGTCAGCGATCACATCGATAATCTGCAGCGGCTCCTCAGGGAACGGATTCACATCATTGCTGAGCACATCCACCGTCACCGGTTCTCCCTGGACCGCTTCCGGAACCTCGTCGTCATTGGCGACCGGCAACGGCCGGGACGAGGCAAGGACCGTCAACGCGACACTGCTGGTAGCGGTTTCCTCACCATCACTCACGGAAATACCCACCGTGCCCGCGGTCCCGACCTGCGTACCGTCCTGCGCCGCAACACTGAGCACGGAACCTTCGAAAGACACATCGAAGCCCGCCGGCACGTCCCCGGTCAACGAAAACTCAAGCACGTCATCCGGGTTCGGATCCGCTGCCAACCCGGCCAGATCCAGGGTCACCGCCGGCTCCGCGATAGCAACCTCCAACGACCCGGACTCAAGCGTGGGCGGGAAATTACGGTCCTCGTTCGGGATCACGTTTATCAGGACCGTCAGCGTCGAACTCAACCCTTGCGGATCATCCGGTCCCGTACCGTCAGTGACTTCGAACGTGATCGAACCCTTACCCGCGTAATCAATATCCGCCGCGTAGCGCAGGTTGCTGGGGTCAACCACCCACTCATTGACGTTGCTGGTCCCGATCGCTGAAACCTTGTCCTCGACCGTCAGCCGTGGGCTCCGACCCTCCCGGACCTCAACAAGCTCACTCAGATCAAGGGCCAGTTCCTCCCCCGCCGTCACATCTATCGGAGCATCACTGATCAACGTCGGATACTGCTCGCTCAACCCCGGCACCCAAATCACCGCCGTCGCTAAACCACCATCAATGTCCTCGACCGTATACGGGACAATCTGGGCGTCCTCAGTCAGTTCCACCCGGACCACGTTCTCGGCACCGACACTGGCACCGACATAAGCCGGATCAACCGTGACATCCAGATCCTCGGAAACCCCATCCGGGTCCTCATCATTCTTCAACACCGGAACATCAACAGCAGTCTGGCCCCGCGTCTCTTCCCGCTCCACCCGGTCATCACGGGCAATCGGCAACAACAACGGAGCGTTCTGATCCACCGTGACACTGATGTTCCCATTCGCCGTCCCACCGCGGCCGTCCTGGATGCCATAACGGACACTGAAGTCACCCTCGGCCTCCGGTGCACGGAACACCACCCTGCCCTCAACAACCTCCGGGCCCATCTCCTCGGGAGACGCGCTCACAGCCTCGGGATCCAACGAGATCGGATCCCCGTCCGGGTCAGAATCATTGCGTAACGCATCAACAGCGATCGCACGCCCCGGCCGCAAAATCACCCCATCATTGACCGGCACCGGTAACTGGTTAGCCTCCGCCGCAGGAGCGATCCCCACCTGCACGGTTCCCGTGTTTTCCAAACCCAACCGGTCCCGCACCGTATACGTAAACGTATCCGTCCCAGCACCCGTAGCCGAGGCCGTGAAATCAATATAGTTCGGCCCCGGCACCGCAGCACCCATCCCAGGTGCAACATCGATCCCAGCCAGGAACGACGAGTCACCATCGGCATCAATGCCATCCAACGGGACCGGAATCCGCACGGTGGATCCCGCGATCACCCGGGCATCAAGGTTCTTCGGCACCGGCGGAGTGTTCGGCGCATCCAACGGCCGGATGTTAATCCGCACCTCCGCCGAGTCCGTCTGCCCCGTGCTATCCATCACCTCGTAAATGGCGTACACGGTCTTCGCAGTATTCCCGGCCACGAACCGCAACGTGTTCTCCGACGCGAAGATCCGCCCATCAGCAAGATCAATCCCCTGCGCCAGCACCGGGCTCAACGTCAGCTCATCCCCATTCGGGTGCGTGTCATTCTCCAAAACCGGGATATTCACCACATCCCCGGCACGCACCGTCACCTCATCCGCGTTCGCCTGCGGCGGCAAAAGCGTCTGGGGGCCCTCCACCGACAACACACTCACCTCACCGGTAGCAGTCGCCGTACCATTGGAAACCGTATAAGTGATGGTCGTCTGCTGGTTCAGGCCGCGGACGTCATGGATGCGAAGAACATTGTGATCAAGCACAGCCACCTCAAGAGGTGAGTCCGCGGGGACATCCACGGACTGAACCACCAGCACGCCACCAGTCGGATCGCTGTCATTCCCAAGCACATCCACCAGCACGTCACCATTTCGAGGCAACAACGCCACATCACGGACAGCGATCGGAGCACCCTCAGCACCCTCAGCCTTCGCATCCACCCGGATCAGACCACTGGCACTCTGCGGCCCATTCGTCACCAAATACTCGACGTAATACGTCCCCGCCGCCTCCGGAGTGAAAGCAACCGTCCCCGTGTCGTAATTCGGGGTCAGCGCTGCCTCACCGCCGGTAGCCTCCGCCTTGGCCAGACTCAACTGCCCACCGGCAGGATCCAGATCATTCTGCAACGGAGTCAACTGCGACTCCTGCCCCACCGTCGCCGTGAAATGATCGAAATTCACCACCGGCGCCAGCGTTCCAGACGCCCGAACATCAAAACTGATCACACCGGAAACCTCATCGCGGCCATCAGAGACCACAATGTTCACTTCCTTCACGCCCTGGCCCTTGCCGACATCCCGGAACGTCAACAACCCATCCGAACGGGTCCGCACCTGATCGCCGTCGGGCGTGGGCTCCGCGCTGACCAGGAACAAATCATCACCATCAGGGTCCATCCAACTGGACAGAATGTTCTGACTGACCGACTTCCCCTCTTCCACCAAAATCTTCGTCGGCCGCAAAGGCGTCGGCGGCTCATTAGACTCCGCACCCCGCACATCAACACTCACCTCAGCCGAATCGCTACCACCCCGACCATCAGCAACCTCATACGAGAAAGTATGGTTCCCCACCGGCGCATCCGCCGGCACCACAACCTGCAACCCCGCACCGTTATAAATCGGCTGCACACTCCCCGCAGCAGGCTGCTCACCGGTCAACGTCGCGGTAAGCAAATCACCATCCGGGTCAGTGTCATTAGTCAACACATTCAAAATCGTGGTCCGCCCCGCACGCGCACCATAGGAATCATCCTCAGCCACCGGCGGACGGTTCTCACCACTACGATCCGGCAGCGTATTCACCGGATTCTCACTGGCCGATTCCTCATCCTCCTCATCGGAGTCCTGCTTCGGCGGAATAATGTCACCCCAGTTATCCACCAACTGCATGTTCTGCAACACCAACCACACATCACCGGCATTGACATCATTGAGCACAACCACACTCCGGTTCACCCGGAAAACCAGCTCCGACTCCGCCCCCAACTCCGGAATCTCCTCACGACGATCACCAGCATCATCAACACAATCCCGCACATACACCGCCGCCCCAGCCCACGCCGCATGCACACAACCATCCAACTGCACCGGAGCCGCAGGAACCCCATTACCCTCCAACGCAGTAACCACGGGTTCACCACCACCAAGAGACTGCTTGATCAACGACGTCGGCGTCGCCACCACCACAAAATCCGCAACCGGCCCACTCTGCTGAAGCTTGCCATCTTGTCCGTCCGGGAGAACAACAACCTCACCACCAGGCAAAACAAGCTGCCCCGACTCACCATCGAACACCACAACCTGATCACCCACCGCCGCGACCTGCACATCACCGAAACTCTTCAGCGCCTCCGACTCCACAACCTCAAGCTCTTCATACGTACCGTCCACGGCGACCACATACGTCGAAACGGTCCCCGCACCAGGATCAGCAACAAACACCCGATCATTCGACGACACCGCCGCGACCACACCCGCCGCACCGGTCACCACCGGCTCGACCTCCTGATCACTGAACGCACCAAGATTCTGCGTCGTCGTAATCCAAACAGACCCACCAGCCCGATCCGTCACTACCGCAGTGCTCCCACCCATCGCGACCACAGCAGAACCCGGCAACTGAACCTCAGTACCACGCACCACATTCGCAACATCCACCGGACTGACCTTCGACTGATCAGAATTAACATTAAAAACAGTGGCCGCATCCTGAAGAACGTCAAAACCATCACTATTCGCCGCATACCCGCCATCAAGCAGACGCGACTGATAATTCAAATGACCCACCATCCCCGTATTACGGTTAGTCACCCACACACCACCATCGTTCAGATCCACCTCAGCCGTCGCGAACCCCGGATACAACAACGCACCACTGACCACAGCCACAACCACCGCCGAAACGGTAGAAACAGAAACTGCTCGCTTATGCCTGGCACCGAACCGACGAAAACCGTTCAAAAGCTTCACAAAATTCCCCGACAAAGACACTGGATGGACCGGCCCCCACACACGGAGGCGAAAAGGCCAATACTTGACCGATTAAAGTGTTACACGACCACGCAACCCAAAAAGCCCCCACCCATGGGCAGTCAGTCCAGAATCAGACCGTCGCCGGTTCCCCGGGCGAGCGTCACCGGGTGCACCTCGCCGAAGCCGCGCACCGTCCGCGCCTTGTGCGGCATCAGGACAAAGCGTTCGTTGTCCCGCAGCGTTGCCGCTGTCGTCGCGTCAATCAGTACCGTTCCCGGCTCTGCCAGGGACGTCAGCCGGGCAGCAAGGTTGACGGTAGGACCGTAGATGTCCCCGAGCCGGGACAGGATCCTGCCCCACACCATCGATACCCTCGCGGATGGCAGGAGCTCGTCCTCCGTGAAGGCTTTGGCCAGGGCGAGGGATATCTCAGCGCCAGCCTCGGGAGTCTCGGCGATGTACAGCACTTCGTCGCCAATGGTCTTGACCAGGCGACCGCCGCCCACAGAAATGATCTCGGCGCACATGTTCTCGAACCGTTGAACCAACTGCGCGAGCGTCCGCTCGTTCATCTGCCGGGACAGGCTGGTATAGGACACCAGGTCTGCGAATCCCACGGCGCGTGCCAGCGGCAGCGGAGCGTCATCCTCTGTCCCTGCCCGTCCTGTCTCGCTTGATGCGAGACCGGCCTCCGCACGGACGGCCAACCGCTGGACAGCGGCGTTCAGCTGGCGGCGCCAGGCGTAAACGAGGGTCTTTTCCAGCGGGTCAATGAGCTGTGGAAGTTCCGCGACGAGGTTCCGGCGCGCGGCGGCGTCGGTGATCCCACGCTGGACCACCATCTCCTCTACCAGCGCCTCAATCTGCCACACGACCATGCGGTCGGTCATCTGGCCGATCGCACGCGTAATCGAGATCGCCGCTGATTCGGTGAGCTGCTCCTTGCGCACCAGCTCAATAATGGTGGTGAGAGCCTCCATGTCCTTCTCGGTGAACGCGACGTCGTCGTCCCCGATGTTGGGAAAGCCCATGGCACGCCAGAGCTTGCGTGCGGACAGAAGGGACACGCCTGCACCCGAGGCGACCTCGCGGCGTCGTAAGGTGCGTTCGGCGCCAAGGAGTTCGATTTCGAGTTGCCGGATGGTGTCCCGGTCCAGTGTGTCCGGTGCCGGTGGGAGGGCCGCGCGGTTGAGGATCGGCATGGACAGGGTCAGCGGGTTCTCCTCACCCTCGGACAAATCTCCTGAGGCCACGCCCACTTCGGTACCGTCAGTGCCGCTGCTGGCGCTCATCACCACTCCTGTTCCGTTCCGCGAATGTCCGCCCTGTCCATCGGCTCGACTTCCATATCTACACCATCGAACATGGCGGTCAGTGGGAGGTCGCTGATCGCGGACACCATGTACTGCTTGAACGTCGATATCTGGGGAATGTTCGGGAACCCGATCATCCTGTCCCTGCCAAGGTCAAAAACGAGTGTTCCGCCTGCCGTCATCCTTTCGACCAACGTCTGCTCGACGATGATCTGGAAGATTCCCGTGAGCCTGACTTCGCGCTCACTGCGGCGGGTGAAACCGGCCCGCCGGATCAGCCGCCGGCTCGTCAGGATGTAGCGGGTACCCGCCCAGTTCAGCAATGGGACCACGAACACACGCAGAATCAGCAGGCCGGCGATCACGAGGAACGCCGTGAGGAGGGCTGGTTCCCAGGGCAGCCACCCGGGCGGTAGCTGTACACGGCTGTACCAGCCGAGGCCGTATCCCGTCACCGCCAGGATCAGCAACGTGGCGACGAACCGCCCGAACAGCCGCCGTGGGTGCGGCCTGGTGCGGACCACAACATGCTCACCGGGTTCGAGCTTTATGCGCATGCTGCAACCCGCTCCCTGTGGGCGCCCAAACGGTCCATGCGTCTAGGAAGGCAGCGGACGCAGGTGGACGACGTCGCCGGCAGCGACGGTGTGCCGCTCGCCGTCGTCGTCGCGCACCACCAGCGCACCGTGGGTGTCGAGGTTCATGGCCCGGCCGGTGATCATGGTGCCATTCGGCAGTTCGGCCCGTACGTCCTGTCCGAGGGTGACCATCCGGTCACTGACCCGAGCGAGCAGCGATTTGCCGTCCGTCCACGGACGGGACTCATCGCCGTCGACCGCCGTGAATTCCGCATACGAATCCGCGAGCCGGCGCAGATAGGCCTTCAAAAGGACGTTCCGGTCCGTGGTTGTGGCGTACTCGAGCAGGAGGCTGGTCGCGTTCGGCACGGGCAGTTCCTGGTCGGTGAGGCTTACGTTCACACCACAGCCGACGACGACGGCGGGCGGCGCCCCGTTGGCCCCGGGGACCAGTTGCGCCAGGACGCCGGCGAGCTTACGCCCGTCCACGTGGACATCGTTGGGCCACTTGAGTTGCGGACTGACTTCGGTGCGCTCCTCAATGCTCTCCGAGAGCGCGAGCGCAGCAAGAAGCGATAACCATCCGTAGCTCTGGGTGGGCAGCGGACGACCGGTCTTTGTGCGGGGACGCAGCAATACGCTCACGATCAGCGACGAGCGCTCCGGCGCGGTCCACTTCCGCTCCAGCCTGCCCCGACCGGCTGTTTGCTCTTCTGCCGTCAGGACACTCAGATCGGGCCAGCCGGCGGCGTCCTGTTCAGCGAGGCGGACTAGGTCGGTGTTGGTTGACCCTGTTGCCTCCACCAGTTCCAGTCTCGCGAATTGCCCTCTTGGACTGCAGAGGGCCTCGCGCAGCCCGGCCTCGTCAAGGCCCGGGCGTTCAAGGCTGGAGTAGCGGGATGTCATCCTCTAAGCGTACTGGGCGAGGGTCCCGCGCCGAGCGAAGCGAGGTGTGGGAGGCCAGGAGCGCTATCGGCAGGGACCCGGTGTGAGCGTAGCGAACCCCGGGGGGCCGGTAGGCGCGTACTGGGCGAGGGTCCCGCGCCCACATCGTTGCACCTAACCGGCGGATCCGTCGCCTTTGCGCGGAGGGGGCTGGTTGGAACCCATGTCCTCTGCATGCACTCAACGGATTCGTTGAGTGCATGCAGAGGAAGCGGGCGCTACAGGAAGATATCCGGCACCAACCGGTCTTCCGGTGCTCCGAGACTGTAGCCGGTGAAGTCGGCTAAGCCTTCCTGTCGGAGCACCTCCTCGTCAGTAAAGAAGTTGCCGGTGCACTCCCGTGCCGGCCGGACCAGCACTGCGTGCGCCGCATCCGCAACGATCTGCGGACTCCGCGCGGCCTGGACCAGATCTCCGCCTCCGGGCATGGCACGGATCGCGGCGGTATCGATGAGCGTGCGCGGCCAGAGCGAGTTGACGGCAATGCCCGCACCGCGCAGTTCCTCGGCGAGGCCCAGCGTCGTCAGGCTCATCCCGTACTTCGCCATGGTGTACGCCAGGTGCTTACCGGCCCACTTCGGGTCCAGGTTCAGCGGCGGCGACAGCGTGAGGATGTGCGGGTTGGCAGATTGCCGCAGGGCAGGCAGCGCCAGCTTGCTCAGCAGGAAAGTGCCGCGCACGTTGATGTCGGCCATCAGGTCGTACTTCTTCATCGTCACGTCGTCGGTACTGGACAGATCTATGGCGGAGGCATTATTGACGACGACGTCGATGCCGCCAAATTCGGCGACGGTCGCCGCCACGGCGGTCGCGACGTCGTCGTCGTTCCGCACATCGCCCACAAGGGCGAGGGCGCCCCCTCCCGCTGCACGGATCTGCTCCGCCGCGGTATGGACCGTACCCTCAAGCCGGGGATGCGGCACACCCGTCTTCGCCATGATCGCCACGTTTGCCCCATCAGCGGCTGCACGCAGGGCGATGGCCAGACCGATGCCCCTGCTGCCGCCTGACATGAGAAGGGAGCGCCCGCGGAGGGTGCCTGATTCGGAAGCGCCATTGCCTGTCATAGGGGAAACCATAAGCCCGGAACCGGGGGCAAAACCTAATTGTTACTCACGGGTAACTTCCGTGCGGCGACTAAGTCTTTCCAGCGGTTGTTGTAGGTGTTCTACAGCTACGGGGTCCATTTTGCTTACTAGACTGTCCAAAGAGCCCGGTTCTTTGTGGGAAACCTACTTAACGTGTTGGTCAGGCAGGTTGAATAGGTTTCCCCTGGAGCCATAACCCGAACCCAATCCGAAGAGACTCGATGCAACCCGAAACGCTTCCCCTCGACCAGGCTTCCATCCCGCAGGCAACCGGCTCTGCTGCAACCGAAAGCGCTCCGGACCTGCACACCACTGCGGGGAAGCTCGCCGATTTCCGGCAGCGCCAGGAACGTACCCTTGCACCGTCCGGCCCTGAAGCGATCCAGAAACAGCACGCCCGTGGCAAGGGCACAGCCCGCGAGCGCATCGACCTGCTCGTGGATCCGGGGTCATTCGTGGAGTTCGATGCCCTGGCCGTGCACAGGTCAACGGCGTTCGGCATGGAGAAGAAGAAGCCGCTCGGGGACGGCGTCGTGTCCGGCTACGCCACGGTGGACGGTCGCCAGATCGCCATCTACAGTCAGGACTTCACCGTGTACGGCGGATCGCTCAGCCAGGTCAACGGCGAGAAGATCGTCAAGGTCCAGGAATTCGCGCTGCGGAACGGCTGCCCGCTGGTGGGAATCAACGACGGCGGCGGCGCGCGCATCCAGGAGGGGGTGGCTTCGTTGGCGATGTTCGCTGACATCTTCCGGAACAACGTGCACGCCTCCGGTGTGGTCCCGCAGATCTCCCTCATCATGGGCCCGTGTGCCGGCGGCGCAGCATACTCCCCCGCGCTGACGGACTACGTGGTGATGGTGGACAAGAGCTCGCACATGTTCATCACCGGACCGGACGTCATCAAAACCGTCACCGGTGAGGACGTCGACATGGAAACCCTTGGCGGCGCACGACAGCACAACTCAACTACGGGCACCTCCACCTACCTCGCATCCGATGAGCAGGATGCCATCGACTTCGTCCGCGAGCTGCTCGACTTCCTGCCGTCCAACAACCTCGCCGAGGCCCCGCTGACGGAGTTCGCCGAGGACCTTGAGGTCAATGAACTCGACGCTGACCTGGACCACCTGATTCCTGACTCCGCGAACCAGCCGTATGACATGCACACGGTCATCCAGGCCGTTGTCGACGATGGCCACTTCCTGGAGATGCAGTCGCTGTACGCCCCGAACGTGGTGATCGGCTACGCGCGCGTGGAGGGCCACACCATCGGGATCGTCGCGAACCAGCCCATGCAGTTCGCGGGCACGCTGGACATCGCAGCCTCGGAGAAAGCGGCGCGCTTCGTCCGGCATTGCGATGCCTTCAACATCCCCATCCTCACCCTGGTGGACGTTCCCGGTTTCCTTCCCGGCAAGGACCAGGAGTTCAACGGCATCATCCGCCGCGGCGCCAAGCTGCTTTATGCCTACGCCGAAGCGACAGTGCCAAAGCTCACGGTCATTACCCGCAAGGCCTACGGCGGCGCGTACATCGTGATGGGCTCCAAGAAGCTCGGCGCGGACATCAACCTCGCCTGGCCCACGGCGCAGATCGGCGTGATGGGTGCCCAGGGTGCCGTGAACATCCTCTACCGCGGTCATTTGAAAGCAGTGTCCGACGCCGGCGGCGACGTTGACGCGGCCCGCACCGAGGTGATCAACCAGTACGAGGAAGAGCTCCTCAACCCCTACCAGGCAGCACAGTTGGGCTACGTGGACGCGGTGATCGCACCATCCGACACACGCGTGCAGATTGTCCGCGGCCTGCGGGCGCTGCGTGACAAGCGTGCATCACTTCCCGCCAAGAAGCATGGGAACATCCCGCTGTGACCACGGCTACCGAGGAAAACAACCAGCCGTTGTTCCAGGTTGTTGCGGGGAACCCGACACCGGAGGAACTGGCGGCACTCGCCGTCGTCGTGCTTGGAATGCAAACCAACGACGACGGCGGTACCAGGCCAGCGGCGCATCGCACCTGGATCCGGCGCGACCAGTTGCGGCTCGGCCCCCGGCCGGGTCCGGGTTCGTGGCGCCGGAGCGCGCTCCGCTAGCTCGTGGCCGGTCCTCGGCCGCGCTCCAGGGCACGCGCCACCTGCTCCTCGATGCGATTCACGGCGCGGTCGGGGAGCACAATCAGCCCATCCAACTCCCGGCGTGCGCGGCGGTAGGCGGCCTGCCGCTCGGCTGGGCTTGCCGCCGCATCCACCGCTATGTTGATCAGCTTCCTTGCCTTCGCCAGGCGCTGCCGCTCGACATCTGAGAAGCTGCCTGCCCTGATCCGCCGCGCTTCGGATTCGGCTACGCTGAACGCCACTTCATAGTCATTCACCGCTGCCCGGTACTCTGCGCACCGCTCGGCGCTCACGGAATCCGGGTTTGCCGGACGGAGGGCGTCGGCCTCCCGCTTGGCCCGCAGGAACGCTACGGTGAGCGGTTCCCGGACGTCGGTCATCATCGGGAAGTCGATGAGCTTGCCCACGTCCAGTTCGTAGTCGAGCCACTGCTGATTCACTGCATCATGGGTGCCCATGAGCGCTTTGACCTCGTCGGGTTGAGTCTGACTCGTCTGCTGGTTCTGATAGCGGATTTTGTACAGTTCAACCTTCCGCTTGTGCCTGCGCTTACTGGCCTTCGACAACGAATCACCCCAGGCGGCGAATGCTCCGCTCAACGGAAAGATCAGCCACCAGTAATCACCGGCGAACTCCAGCAACGGCTCCACCGTTTCATCCTATTCCGCGAGCGGCGGTTGGGGCGGCCGGATCCGAAGCTGGCGGCGCAGTGCTTCGCTAACCTTCTCCGACAGTGGGATCCATCACCGTTCCGAGGAACATCGGCATTCCGGTTTCCTCGTGGAGGATCTGGTAGAGGAAGGGGCGGTCGAAGACGATTTCAACGTCGGTTTCGGGCGCGCCGCTCTCCTGCATCGAGATCTGGGTGACTGCCGATGCGACGGTGCCCTTCTCTGCCACAGTGATATTGGCTGCCTGGGCGACGCCCTCGACGAACAGATCAGCTCCCATGCCCGTGTAGTCCGGTGTCAGTCCCATCGCTTCGTCGAGCCCCATGCTGATGAGCATCTTCTTGAGGTCGAGGTCATAGGCGTGGTCCCACGAGGGCAGCGTTAAGTCGACCATCGTCTCGGGAGCTTCGTCGAAAGTAGCATCGATGTCGGCGAGCGCCGCCTGATCCATCGCCGGCGGGCGACCTTCCTCCGGCAGGACCAGGCGCATCACGAACCCGTTGTTATAGGGCAGGTCGATGCCCTGCCAGCCGTCTCCGGCGGCGTACTGGATGCGAAGCGTTGTGTGCATAAGATCGGCTTGAACCGGACCGTCTCCTGTCGTGAATGTTCCCTCAACCGTGCTGGTCGGATCAAAAGGGTTGGCCCATGCAGCGGCGAAGTACACAGTATTGATGATGTTAAGGACGGTGTCCTGGGAGGGCTTAATCGGTACCTCCTCGATTCGGCCGCCGGTGTGCTGGTTCACCCAGGCATTCATGGCTTCGAGCGCGCTGCTGCTGCTGTAATCCACCGGGTAAACACCGACTCCGTAGTGCTGGGCGAGGGGTTCCAGAAAGCCGTCCGCCAACTCGAGGTCCTCCGCGACAAACAGTCCGTTCGCCAGGTGCAGCAGCGGCTCCTCCGGCGGCTCTTCGTCATCAACCGTACCGGGATCGCCGTCGTGCTGGGCCCATTCCGCGAGCAGGGCGTTCATTGCCGCATCCCGGTGTTCCGCGGGGAAGCCGAGCACGCTGTCCAACTCGTCCGCCGTCGTCGTTTGCGCCCCGACCCGCAACATGGCCAGCGCGGCCAACGCACTGACCGGGCTGGTGACCTGGTTGGCCTCGGGCTTGACCGCGAGCATTTCCGCCCCCAGCCGGTAGGCCGATGATCGCAACGCAGCTACGGCGTCGGGATGATCGTCCAGGCCAACCGCCTGGCGGTCCACCTCAGCCATGCGCTGTTCAGGGGCAGCCGCGCCGCACGCTGTCAGTAACAGCGCCTCTGCAGCAACAACTGACGTAACGAGCATCCTCCGCGCAATGCCCATGCTGTGCCCCCGGTAGTTTGGTGTGTGCTGTTCAACCTAGGGCCGCGCGGTGTTCGCGCACCAGCACGGGAGGAACACAATCCGGTCACGATACTGTCCACAGGCGCAGCGCTCTGTGGCCCCGAGCAACAGTGGGCCGCTAGGCTCGTAGACGTGACCAACGAGACTTCCACCACAGACCTGACCGCCGAGGCTCCTACCCGTGCCCAGACGGCCATCGACGCCGTTGCCGATGCCCACACCGACATGCTGCTGCAACTGGACCCGGGCTTCGCCACCACGCTTGGCCTGCCCGGCCATGAAACCGAGTACCGCGACTACTCTCCTGCCGGCCTCGAGGCGTTTGCTGAAGCAACCCGGGAGACGCTTGAGCGGCTCACAGATCTGGAACCTACTGACGACGTCGACGCCGTCACCCTGGACGCGATGCGGGAACGCCTTGGGCTGGAACTCGAGATCCACGCCACCGGCCGCAGCCTCGCGGACCTGAACAACATTGCCTGCCCGGCACAGGAAATCCGGGCGATCTTCGACCTCATGCCCACGGACACTCCGGAACAGTGGGGCCACATCGCCGGGCGGCTCTGCAATATCCCTGATGCCATTGGCGGGTACATCACCTCGCTGCGGGAAGGCAAGAACCGCGGCATCGTCGCAGCTGCCCGCCAGGTACGCATCGTCATCGGGCAGACCACTGCCTATGAGGCAGACGGCGGTTACTTCGACGAGTTCGTTGCCGGCGCCCGCGCCAAGAACGGCGCCGAGTTGCCCGAGTCGGTGCGCAACGAACTCACCGCGGGAGCAGAAGCCGCCCGCAATGCGTACCGTCAACTGACATCCTTCCTTGAAGAGGAGCTCCTCCCGGAAGCACCCGAGAAGGACGCCGTTGGTCGCGAGCACTATGCACTGATGTCCCGGCTGTTCCTCGGTTCGGCTGTTGACCTTGAGGAGACCTACCGGTGGGGCGTCGAAGAGCTGGACCGGATCATCGCGGAGCAGGAAGCCGTGGCGAACGAGATCAAGGAGGGCGCTTCCATCGAGGAAGCGATCCGAATCCTCGATGAGTCTCCGGAACGCCAACTGCAGGGCACGGACAACCTTCAGGCGTGGATGCAGGGGCTGTCGGACAAGGCTGTGGCTGAACTCGCTGACGTCCACTTCGACATCCCGGACATCATGCGCCGACTCGAGTGCATGATCGCGCCCACCCAGGAAGGCGGGATCTACTACACCGGCCCCAGCGACGATTTTTCGCGCCCCGGCCGCATGTGGTGGTCGGTGCCCGAGGGCGAGGAATCCTTCACCACCTGGAAGGAAACCACCACCGTCTACCACGAGGGTGTTCCGGGGCATCACCTGCAGGTCGCCACCGCCACCTATCAGCGTGGCCTGCTCAACTCCTGGCGCCGCAACGCGGTCTGGGTTTCCGGCCACGGTGAAGGTTGGGCGCTCTATGCGGAACGGCTCATGGAGGAACTCGGATATCTCAGTGATCCGGGAGACCGCCTTGGCATGCTCGATGCCCAGCGCATGAGGGCTGCCCGCGTGGTGTTTGACATCGGCGTGCACCTGGAACTCGAAGTCCCGGAGCGCTGGGGCTCAGGCACATGGACTCCGGATGAGGGTTACGAGTTCCTGAAGAAGAACATCGCCATCAGCGAGGGGCAGTTGAACTTCGAGTTCAACCGCTACCTCGGCTGGCCGGGGCAGGCACCGTCCTACAAGATCGGACAGCGGCTCTGGGAGCAGATCCGCGACGAGGTGAAGGAGCGCGAAGGCGAGCACTTCAACCTGCGCGCCTTCCATACCCGCGCGCTGAATCTCGGCTCAGTCGGTCTGGATACACTGCGCCGGGCACTGCTGAGCTAGCGGTTCAGCGTCGCTGACGCGCCGTGGTGGTAGAAAGTCGTCGTTGGCTCGCCTTAGGCTCTGGTTCCGGTAGGTGGTTAGGCGGATCATTGAGGTGTCTGCCACGGTCGACGCCGGTCCAAGCTTGGTGCTGTAGTTGAGCCTGTGAGCTAGCGTGGCGTGGAGGACTTCCACGGGAACCGTGGATTGTTGCCGGTGAGCACGAGTGTTAGATTCCTGAATTGATTTCCCTGTCCTCCCCGCGGCAGACACCAATTATCGAGTTTAAGGGTGTCAGGAGAATCATCATGGATATCGTGCATGACCGGGCGGTCGGGATGGATATTTCCAAACGCGACGCGAAGGTTTGCCTGCGGGTTCCTGGTAAACGGGCCGGAACATTCACCACGACGGTGACCAGTTGGGGTGCAACAACCAGCCAGATCCTGGCACTTCGGGACTTCCTGGAGGCCGAGCATGTGAGCACGGTGGTGATGGAAGCGACCAGTGATTACTGGAAACCGTTCTTCTACCTGTTGGAGGAAACACTGCCCGTTGTGCTGGTCAATGCGAAAGCGGCCCGGAACATCCCGGGACGTAAGACCGATGTCTCCGACGCGGCGTGGTTGGCCCAATTGGCCGCGCACGGGCTTCTGCGGGCATCGTTCATTCCACCGGAGCCCATCCGGGAGTTGCGGGATCTGACCCGCACCCGCTCCATTGCCATCAGGGACCGGACTAGGGAAATCCAGCGGCTGGAGAAGTTCCTGGAAGGCTCGGGCATCAAGCTTTCCTCCGTGGTCTCGGACCTGACCGGGGTCTCCTCCCGGGCCATGCTCGAAGCCCTCATCAACGGCGAACGGGATCCGCAGATCCTCGCGGGGCTGGCCAGAGGAACGCTCAAATCTAAGATCCCCGAACTCGTCGACGCCCTCACCGGTCGCTTCAAGGAACACCACGCGTTCATGGCACGGCTGCACCTGGATCAGATCGACGCCCAGAGCCGCAGCATCGACGCCCTCACCGAGCGGATTGAGGAGGCGATGTCACCCTTTCGCGCAGCCAGGGAATTCCTGGCCACCATCCCCGGAGTGTCCCAGCGCGTCGCCGAAGTGATCATCGCCGAAACCGGTGCGGACATGACCGTCTTCGAAACCCCCGGACGACTCGCATCCTGGGCCGGGGTCTGTCCCGGATCCAACGAATCCGCCGGCCGGATCAAATCAGCGCACATCCTGCCCGGCAACAAGTACCTCAAAGCCGCCCTTGGTACCGCCGCACTCTCCGCTTCCCGCAGCAAAAACACCTACCTTGCCGCCAAATACCGGCGCATAGCCGCCCGCCGCGGACCCATGAAAGCCATCGTGGCGCTACAGCATTCCATCCTCACCGCGGTCTGGCACGTGCTCGCCGACGGCGAATGCTACGCAGACCCCGGGCCCGACCACTACACCCGGCTGGACCCGGCCAAAGCCAGGAACAAAGCCATCAACAAGCTAAAAAGTCTCGGCTACAACGTCACCATCACCCCGGGAACCGCAGCCTGACTCACCTTACTTTCGTATTAGCTACTTAGGGGAAGTTTCGTGCAGTTGTGGCGACGTACGACGTCCGGAAGTCGCCGCAGCTGCACGAAACTGTCCTCCGGCTAAAGGTCCGGGAGGGTCGATGAGGCCACCACTTCACCGGTTACCCTGCGGATCTCCAGCGCAGAGACGTCCTCGCGCATAACCGCCGCGTTCATTCGGCAGGTGACAGTCTGCTCCGATCCGAAGAAGGTTCCTGATGTCAGGTCTCGGCCGTCTTCACTCACCAGCACCACTTCGTAGGAATCACCCACTGTAAGGCCATCCACTTCGAGCACCGTTTCTGTGCCCCAGGTGTGCGCCACCAGCGAAGCGTCGAAAGAAGCCCCTTGCTGAACACGGGAAAAATCAACGTCTTCGACGGCGCCAAGCGTTCCAGGGGGACCACCGGGGGGCGCCTGCAACGCATTGTTGATAGCGATTCCTCCCAGCGCCCCGACCACGAGCAGGCTGGCTGCTGCGGCCGTGCTCATCAGTGCAACTCGGCGTCTACGGTGACGGTGGGACGTTGGTGGCGGCACGTGGTCGCCATCCGTGGCATGGCGTGCGGCAGGAACGCCGTGCCCGTCGCCGGCGCGTTCCGGCTTCTCTGTTGTCGCGGCGAAAACCCTTCCGGCTAGTCCTGGCGGGAGGTCCTGGTCCGTCCAAACGAGTTCTGACCGGTCAAGCCGCTCCGCTACGCCCTGCAGGGCCTGGTACTCGCGCCGCAGACGAGGGTCAGCGGCGCATGCCCGGTCGAACTCACGCCGCTCCGCTTCTGTCAGCTCACCCGCCAGGGCAGCGCCCATCAGCTCCTCGCGGCGCGCTTGTTCATTTGTCACTTGTCCTCCTCCCTCAATACTTCCCGCAATGCCTTAAGGCCGTAAAACATCCGTGTGCGTAGCGTTGCCACCGAAATTCCGCTTCGCTCGCTCAACTGCTGGTAGCTCATACCGTTCAGTTGCACGGCAACAATTACTGCGCGATGCTCCGGGCTCAACTGCGCCAGGCCGCCATAGAGCACAATCCGATCGTCCACCTCTCCCGCCTCAATGAGAGCAGCGGTTTCGCTCTCCATCCGATCGCCCGTTATCGGCGTCGGTCGGCGGGCCCGGGCCTTTAATTCATCGACGACGACGTTGCGCGCTATCGCAAAGAGCCATGACCGCTCCGAACCGCGCTCGGAGCTGTACCTCTCACGCGAACGCCACGCCCGGACGAACGTCTCCTGCACACAGTCTTCTGCGACTGAGGCGTCCCGGGTGCTGTTGTATACAAAACCGTAGATCGCCCGGGCGTGTTCGGCGAATGCCTTCGGCGCGTCGAACCCCGCGGTTTGGCTGAGCACGCGGGCCGCCCCTTCCTCGCTCATCGTCCCAAGCATAACTACCGCCCATTCGCGAACAGATCCTCAATAGGGTTACTGCCAAGGACTGCGCCGCGTTCACCGGACGGGCAAAAAAAATCAGGATGAACGAAACGGCCGGGTCATAGGTATTCCCTCGTACGGCGGCACCGGCTCCCGGCGCTGCGTATCGAAAGGGACATCATGCAAACCACCAAGACACGCATCGCGGCTTTCGCAGGAGTCGCCGCAGGGACCGCTCTGCTGGCCGTAACCGGGGCGGCGCCGGCCAACGCCGAGACCGCGGTTGACCGACCCGACAGCTTCACGAGCTATTACACGGTCTACGCAACCCCGGATCAGGTGATCGGCCCGGACGGCGCACCTGCACCGGGTGAGCCTGGGGCCACCGGCGGTTTTAACTTCATGATCAACTCCGATTTGGAGATCATCTGTTACGAGATCACTCTGAACGGTGTCACACCGCCATATCAAAGCGCAGCAAAGACAGCAACGCATGTTCACGAGACTGCTGCGGGCTCAAACGGACCCCCACGGTTGGCGTTCCCGAATCCTGAGGGCGACGGCGTGCTCACCAGTTCGGGATGCCTCCAGGGTCCCTTCACTACGGGACTTGAGGGGGACGACGGCGCAGATACCGGAGAGGGATTCTCGCTGAAGGAAATCGAAGCCAATCCCGGCGGCTTCTCCGCCGACACCCATACCTCGGCTTACGTCCCCGGTGCGGTACGCGGCCAATTGGCATCAATGCCGGTGGGAGGCGCTGATACTGGTGCCGCTGTCGTGGCGGATGACGGCGCGGCAAATGCAGCTTCGCCCCTTGCCCTTGGCATCCTCGGTGCAGCAGCGCTCGGGACCGTTGTATTTATGCGCTCCCGCAGCCGCCTCGACTGAGGAGGCCACGCTGAAACCTGGCAGCCGCGACAC